>CAZZCS010000001.1:0-66651 GCA_964652645.1 uncultured Candidatus Cloacimonadota bacterium
CCCTCTCTTAGTTCTTTTTCAGCTACCAGGTAAAAACCCAGTACTTCCCTGCCTACATGCTCGTGCAGGTCTTTGACGTTTATATGCTTTTCCATAATATCTGTTTTCCTATTTGATGACGCTAAACTTCTTGCTGATACTGCTTCTGCGGCCTTGTCTATCTGTTGATGTGGCCTTCATGATATAAATCCCTGAGGAGCCAAATTCTATATCCTGGAGTGTGATTTCATTGTCTATAAAGTCTTGCTTTTGCAGCATCGAGCTATATATCCTTTGCCCCCGGAGATTGTAGATTGATATTGAGAGATCTGCCCAATCCTTACTGTCCGAAAGGTTCAACTTCACATGATCCCTGGATCGAATTGGATTGGGGTACACAGAGAGCAGCGGCGGGGTTTGAACTGGATCTGAAACACTGGTTCCGGAGTCAAATTGAGCTATCTCCGAGAAGAGAATCTCCTTAGTGGCAGTGTGCTGGAGCCAATAGACCACGGCATAATTGGCATGTAGTGTAGTGAAATCAGTATTTGACAAGCTAAAGCTGTACTGCCTTTGAATAGAGGATTCGTAGCCCAGGCCAGAGTTGATGGTGTCCCGATATGCAATCCAGCGGTCAAAGACCAATCTCGTTTCAGAATTGAGCACGTGTTTTTTAAAGAGACCTATGTAAAATCTTGATCCCGTCATCAGATTCAAGTCCTGAGTGGTATGATACAGTCTGGTTCTATTATTGCTGAGGGTGATATCAACTCCGATCATCTCCCCCTGCTCCGGGATACTAAACCTGCAGCTCGATTCGGAAATAAAGGTTTTTCTTTGACGCATCTGTTCTGCCAGAAGAAGATAATCGGAGGTATATGTATCCTGATAACCGATTATCTGATTATCGCCACCAATCACCGATCTGGGAAGAGAATTATACCCGTACCAGTTAAAGCGTTGAGATGCTCCCATGCTATATAGAGTATCCCCGGCCACGGGAAAATAGTAGAGGGGTCTCAGGTTTGGTTGATCGGCTTGATCCTGCAGGTTTGAGATGTGGTCTATGTTTGCATTGCGCAGGAAATTTTCAGCCAGATGATACTCAACCTCTTCGGTAAAGACTTTCTTGTACTTAACTATAGTATTATTGCCTGAAGGCTCAATCCCATCCAGAAAACTGGAAAGAACAGCTCTTACTCTTAACTGCGTGGCATAAGAAGGCAAGCGAACGGGGTTTTGACCAAAACCAGCAGAGCTTGCATCTATTACAGTATACTCGTGTGGCAGCAGAGAGGGAAGATTTATCTCCAGGTAAAAATCATCAGTGGGCGTGAGAGGCGTGGAAACCAGAAGTTCAATTCGTGCTCCTGTAATGGTCTGATCAGAATGGTTGTAAATCCTGTAAACTGGGTTCACTTCCCGATCAGGGATCAAATCTCCTTCCAGATCAAAGCTTACTAACCTCAGATCTACATCACTGAGAACAAACTCGCCAATCACTCCAAAATTGAGCTCACAATTGTACCCTCCAGCTTGCATGCTTTGGTAATAGGGGATGGTCACGTTGCTATTCAGATAATAGCTTCTACTGCCCCCACCAATGGATGCAGAAATATAGGGCCCATAAAAGTTCGTCTGATAAGTCACAATCATCCAGACAATCTCTACCTGAAGCGGTTCGTCGAACTCAATCTCCATCAGATTTTGAGTCACTATTGCCTCAGCAGCACGAAGTGGCGCTGCGGCCAGAGGTTGCCCCCCCTGATCTTCAAAGAGCTCTACCAGGACATTATTACCAAGATTGGGAAAATAGATCTGGGCTTTGCGAATCTCAAATTGCGACTCACTCATCGTGGGATAGACCTCGCGGAAATTGAATCTCACTGCCCACTTATTGGCCCCATACCAGTGAAGATCGTCTCTATTTTCGTGATAGGCAAATGTATATTCCCGGCTATCCTCGACAAGCTGATGACCAGAACCCTCGATTGATGAGATGCCCTGAATCCTGCAAACAGCCAGCAGAACAATCCAGATAAGGGCGAACTTGACGTATCTAAACATGGCTGATCTGGTCTCTGGCCAGGCTCAAATCGTGACGCATAGCATCTATCAGCTCTTGTTTGGAGCCAAATTTTTTCTCGTCTCTAAATCGCTTTATCATCTCAATCTCTATCTCCATGCCATATAGATTTCCCTCAAAATCGATTACGAAAGTCTCGATCTCGTCCACCAGGCTGGGTTTCAAGGTTGGGCTCTTGCCGATATTTGTCAATCCAAAATATACGTCTTGGTCAATATGGACTTTGCAGAGATAGATCCCAGACCTTGGAATCAATTGGAATTGATCCAGAGGAACTATATTCGCCGTCGGGAATCCCAAATCCCGGCCCAGGCCCTTACCGGAAGCAACCTGACCCCGGATCTTGTAAGGTCTATTGAGCAGGAGATTGGCCGTGTCAAGATTTCCGTCTGAAAGCATGTTCCTGATCATAGTACTGCTCACCGGTTTTTTATTGTGGTTGAGGGCATTTACATACATTGTATCATAGCCCCCAAACTTACGTTTCTTCCGCAAAAAGGCAAAAGTACCCTGCCTCTTATGGCCAAAATGCGAGTCATAGCCCACCACTATCGTCTGAGGTTGATGAGGCTTCACGATGAAGTCTTCAAGAAACTTCTCAGCCCCGACTTTTGAAAATTCATCAGTGAAGGCCAGGATCTCCACCTGATCTATCCCGCAGGATTTGATCATTTCGATCTTATCCGCAAGTGGCGTCAGGATTCTGAGTCCCTGTTCCGGTCGAAGTACCTGGGAAGGATGGCGATCGTAGGTTATTGCTACCGAGCGAAGCCCCGACCGTTTTGCTGTGATGCTTACTTTGGTTAACAATCTCTGATGCCCGACGTGGACCCCATCGAAAGTGCCGATAGTAACTATTGATCTGTTCATGTCTTATACCAAATTCATTTTGGGATGGAGTTTCCCATCCTGTCTATTTGCGATACTGCGTATCGTCTGCTGTGAATCCATCACTATGATCTGCCAGGCATCCTGACCAGCGTTTTCTATAAACCTGCCAGCTCGTAGCTCATCAAGCTCATCGTTCGTCAATTGCAGGATTGTAAAACCTTCAAACAATTTTGGGACAGGATATATATAGCTGCTCCAGTTTTGCTCATCAAGCAAGTCCAGGGAGGTGCTACTTTCCAAAGGAACAGTATTGATGGCAGTCCGTTTCAGCTGGCTGGTATGCCCCACTGTACCCAGAAAGCTGGCAATCCACTCACTGAGACTGCGGATATATGTACCCTTGGAGACTCTACAGCTATACCTGAGGTATGGTGCGTCGTAGCTATTGATCTCAAACTCATGGATTCTAACTTCACGCTCCGGAATCTCAACGTATTCGTTCTTTCTGGCGTATTCATAGGCCCTTTTTCCGGCGATTTTAACTGCTGAGTATTGGGGAATTGGCAGCTTTTCCAAGGATAACACAGCATTGGCAAGCTCGCTAAACGAGCTCTCGTCAACCTGATTAGCGCTGGTTTTGACAACCTGGCCAGTATTGTCTCCGCTATCTGTCTGTTCTCCAAACTTCATTTCCACCTCATAGGTTTTATCAGCGGATTCCAGCAAATTGCAGAGCCTGGTATAGCTATTCAAACTATAGATCATGAGTCCGCTGGCAAAGGGATCAAGTGTGCCTGTATGCCCCATCTTCCGGATAGAGGTGATCTTTCGCAATCTACGAATCACGTCAAAGGAGCTGAGACCGACGGGTTTGTCGATCAGTAAAAAGCCCGGGATAGGGTTGCTAGTTTGCTTCATCAAGCAGTTCCAATTCTGCGCTCACTCTGGCTATTAACTCTGCCTTGATCTCTTCCAGCTTCCCCTCGATTGTAAAACCGGAGGCATTCTTGTGGCCACCGCCATTATAGTCTACAGCGATTGAATTAACGTTTAGAACCAACGATCTGAGACTGCTACGGAATCTGCCAGGGATTTCCTCACGGAGATAAACAATGGCATCGACTCCCTTCAAACCCTGTACCCATCTCGTGATATTAGAGCTCTCGGTATCGCGCATCCCACAGCTTTGGGCCATTTCGAGAGTGGAATACATGTATAGGATCCGGCCGTTCAGGAAGGTCTCCAAAGTAGATAGGGTATAGCCCACAAACTTCATCTCTGCCGGATAGTATCGATCGAAGAAGCTGCTATACATCTGCTGGGGTATCATACCCCAGCTCTGCAGGATGGCACTAACCTCGTAGGCTTCAGCATTGGTATTGAGGTTCCTGAAGTTATTAGTATCATTCAAAATCGTAGTGTAGATGCAATCTGCCACGTATTTCCTGTCATTTAAGGGCAGCTTATCAATATCCTCTCTAAAAGCATTAAAGAGGATCACGCCTGTAGAAACGTGCATTGTATTTATATAGTAATAGTCATTGGGAATCAATGAGTTTTCTTGCTCGTGATGATCTAGCAGGATTACTCTTTGGGCCTTGGCCAGCATTGCTTTTCTAGGTCCCAGACGACCCTCGCTATTGCAATCCATGATAATGAGAAGTTCGCAGTCCAGACTATCTTCAAAGAGCACGATGTCTGCCCCTTTAGCTAGCTCTGAGAACTGATCCGGATACGCCTCATCGAGGATAATCTGAGATTTAATCTGGTACCCCCGGAGAATTCTATGCAAGGCGAGATTTGCGCAAAAACCATCTCCATCAGGATTTACATGGGACATAATCCCTATCCTGGCATAGCCACTGATACCTTTTAGGATTTGCTCTTTCAATTCCACTCTTCTATTCCTGTACAAAATCAAAAGAATCGCCGCAGTGCGACGATTCCCTAAGTTCTATCTGATCTGTTCAATGAGATTCAGGCTTTAGTCCTCTTCTTCCTCATCATCAAAATCGTCGTAGTCTTCTTCATCGTCATCGTAGTCATAATACTCATCATCATCCAGATAATCGTCTATATCGATGTCCGGATCATAATCTGCATCATCATCATCAAAATCACCTTTGACAGAGAGTATGAGTTTTTCGACTTGCTCTGCTCTATCTTCTGTCTCGTCGTAATAGTATGATAATTCTGGTATTGTTCTCATAATATTGGCTCCTGCGATTATTTTCTTGAAAAAACCTGAACTCTTTATCAACTGCTGTTTGATCTCATCATGACTGAGAGGGTTGTTAAAATGTGAAAAGTATAGCTTTGCATAACGCAGGTCTTTTGAGATCACAACCTCAGTAATAGTGACCCACTCCAGACGGGGGTCATTCATCTTCTGAGTCAAAGCTGTATTGATCAGCTTCTTCAGTTCATTTTGCAACCTTGGTATGCGATATGATTTCATTTATAGCTTCTTTTCAATCTGTTGAACCACGTAAAACTCCAGAATATCTCCATCTTTGATATCCTGATAATTGCGCAGGGTCAGCCCGCATTCGGTACCAGCGCGCACTTCTTTGACGTCGTTTTGATAGTGCTTCAGAGATGTAAGCTCATCTTCTTGAATCTGCACGTCGTTGCGATAAATTCTCACCTTACAATTACGTTGGATAACTCCACGCTCGACATAACAGCCAGCAATCGGAGGCAGCTTTTTGATTCTAAAGATTTGTTTGATCACGGCCGAGCCGATAATCTGATCCTGGAAAGTAGGAGCCAGCATGCCCTCAAGAGCACTTTTTATATCCTCAATTGCGTCATAGATCACCTGATAGAGTTTGATTTCGACGCCCTCATCCTCGGCAAGCTTGCGAGCTTGTTGAGAGGCGCGAACGTAGAATCCAAGGATTATGGCATCTGATGCTGAAGCCAGGCTCACATCAGCTTCATTGATACCACCTACACTCTTGTGGATGATGCTTACCTGTACTTCCTCGTTGGAAAGCTTCTGCAGAGAATCCGCGACGGCTTCGGCAGAGCCATCAGTATCTGTCTTGAGAATGACGTTCAGCTCGTTTACTTGCTTCTCTTTAATCCTGGCAAAGATGTTGTTCAAGGAAGACTTGTTCTGGTATTTCTCGCGCTCCAGGCGGATTTGAGTACGCTCCGAACTGATGGATCTGGCTGTTCTATCGTCTTCCACCTGATTTAGTACGTCTCCAGCTTTGGGAGTACCGGATAGGCCGTAAAGTCTTGCCACATCGGAAGGGAAGATTTCTTTGATCTCGGTTCCTCTTTCGTTCTCCATTTTACGAACGCGTCCAAAAACAGCTCCACACACTACAATATCACCCTTGCAAAGAGTACCTTCTCTCAGAAGAATAGTGGCAATCGCACCCATTCTCGGATCTATCTGAGCTTCGATTACTATGGCTTCGGCTGGTACTTCCCGTCTGGCTTTCAGTTCCATCATGTCTGCCGTAATAAGGATCAGTTCGATCAGATTCAAGATCCCTTCACCAGTAACAACTGAGGTTTTGCACCAGGAGACATCTCCGCCGTAACCATCGAGATAAACTCCTTGCTCCAGTAGACTTGCGATTGTCTTATCGATATTGGCCTCTGGAAGGTCTATCTTGTTTATGGCAACGATCATGGTGACGCCAGCAGCTTTGGCATGGTCGATGGCTTCCTTGGTTTGGGGCTTAACGCCTTCAGTGGCAGCGACAACGATGATCGCTATATCCGTCACATTGGCACCACGGGCACGCATCGCTGTAAAGGCTTCATGGCCGGGTGTATCAAGGAAGGTGATCTTGTGTTTGTTTACCTCTATTTGATAGGCACCGATATGCTGGGTAATACCTCCGGACTCGCCACCGACAATATTGGTATTGCGGATATAATCCAGGATGGAGGTCTTGCCATGATCTACGTGCCCCATGATTGTCACAACTGGAGGTCTTGGTTCTGAGGCAATCTCGTCGTAACTCTCTCTGGTTTTCTCGAGAATATCAGCGCCGTATTCATCTTCGAACTCAAATTCAAATTTGAACTCGTCGCAGATCATTTCCAGAGAATCCCGATCCAGCCTTTGGTTCATGGTAACAAGCTGTCCCATTACAAAGAATTTGGAGATAATCTCGGCTGGGCCTACATTCATGATTTTGGCCAATTCACTTACTGATGTGAATTCTCGAATCACGACAGCCCCGGAACCGCTATCCTGCACCTGTTGTGCTTCACGGTGATACTTCTTCCGCTTGGAGGTCTTCTGCATGGTTTTCTTGATATTTCTGGAAATTTGAGCTTCGTCTATTTCGACTGGTTCAGCCAGTTTCTGTTTGGTCTTCTTGGTGCTTTGGATGATCGCTTTTTTGTGTTTGCTCTTATCTCCCAGCTCTTCATGGCTTACTTTGGCCTTACCAAATTTCTTTGATTCCAGATCTTTTGCCACATCAGCCGGAGCAGGAACTGCCTTGGGAACGAAAGCAGGGGCTGAATCTGGCTTGCGTCTGAATTCGCCAGGTTTCCGGTTTGGATCTGGCTTTTGAAATCTATTTCCGGCGGGGGCTCCACCTTCACGAGGTGGGCGACTGCTGGGTCTTGGAGCATTTCTGTCCTGACCACGGGAGGGGTCCTGGCTTCTCTGGGTATCCATATATGATCTGGGTTTTCTTTTATCCTGGGCTTCGCCAGGGGCAGGTTTGTATTCAAACTGTTTGTATGGAGTCCTGATTTCCACGATATTGGGCGCGGGCTTTGCGGCTTTGGGAGCTGCTTCATTGATCGCGGCTGGAGTATCTTCCACCTTTGCTTCTTCAGGTTCAACGGCTTTTTCAGGCTCTTCTTCAGTATGCTGAAGGGGAATACGCCTGGCAGGTTTTTCCTTGGGAGCAGCTGGCTTTGCGGGGGGCTCTTCGACCACAGCCTCCTGAACAGGCTCTTCTACTGGAGCAGGTGGAGCTGTTTCCTCAGGACTTTCTTCCTGTTTGTGTCTGGCAGCCTGTTTCATTTCCACGAAACGCTTTCTGTCCTTTTCTGCACGCTTTTCGGCATCGATTTGCTCGTTGTACTTAAATCTTATCTTCTGTGCTATATCTTCATCTATCAAGCTCATGTGGCTCTTTGTGATAACACCCAGATCTACCAGATGTTTCTTCAGCGCCATTGTGCTGATTTTGAGTTCCTTTGCCAATTCGTGTACTCTTATTTGCTGCAAGGTTCCTCCACTTTTTCCTCTGCTGTCCAATAATCCAGGATTTTGACAGCAAACTGCTTATCCATTAAGCCGATAATACCAGTCATCGGCAACCCAAGAGCCTGGCTAAAAATCTCTTGTGTCCCCAGACTGATAACGGGTATTTTATGATCCATCTCCTCTACGGCTTTGGTAAGCTTTGAGGCAGATTTGTCTGAAAGATCAGTTGCCAGTACGATCAAACGTACTTGTTTTCTATTCATACTGCGTAAGCAAGCATCAAAGCCATGAACAATCTTTCCGGCTTTGCGGGCAAACTGCAGTAAATTTACTATCTTATCTTCTCTGTTCGACACTTTACCTGACTGTCTTTATCTGACGGCGTTGAAACCGTTTCAACCATTTTGCCAGGCCAATCTTGCACTCTGCTGCGTCGCAAAGATAAAACTTCCTGTGGGGCAGCACTCTCTTTGTGTCAAAGACAAGACCATCACCCATGGTGAAAAAATTTAACAGCTTCATGCAGTCAATCTTTTTTTTACAAACCACGCAAGTTCGTATGGGAACGTGCCCGGCTTTACTATTTATATTTGGCATTCTTTAAAAGAATTTTGCCGCTTCTTTGAGTCGTTCAGCAATCTTCTGGCCGATACCTTCGAGGTTACAAAGCTCGTCCACTGAGGCTACGAATATGTCTTGAACCGAGGTGTATCCGGTCTTGCGCAGAATCTCAGCGATCTTGGGCGTCACGCCATCCAGCTCTGTGATGTGGCTGATTGTACGTCTTTCCTTGGCCATTTTTTCTTCGAACTCAGCTTCTGTATATATATCAATCTTGAGGCCTGTCAATTTGGCAGCAAGTTTTACGTTTTTACCCTGCTTGCCGATGGCGGTTACCTTGTCTTGAGCGTTTACTATCACAGCAGCAGCTTTTGCCCTTTCGATGATGACGCGGCGTATACCCTCGATTCCCAGGGCACTTTTGATCATGTGCTCTGGATCCTCGCTATGTACCACGATATCGATCTGTTCGCCATGGAGTTCTTTGCGAATGGAATCGATCCTGGTGCCTTTTACGCCCACGCAGACACTGATCGGATCTATCCTCTTATCTGATGTTTCCAGTTCCACCTTTGTTCTGATCCCAGGCTCGCGAACAATCTTTCGGATCTTGATCAAGCCCTGGTAGATCTCTGGAATCTCTGCTTCAAAGAGTTTTTTTACAAATTCTGGATTGTTCCTGGACAGGATAATCGTCACATGGGAAGCATGAGCGCGAATATTTACCACGTATGCCTTGATGTGTTCGCCGACTTTGTAAAACTCGTTTTCAATCTGCTCATCAACTGGCAGAAGGGCGTCCGTGTAGCCTATGTCTATCCTATAGCCACCGTTATCGTCTATAGTTTTTATCTTGCCGGTCACGATGGTATGCTTTTGTTTGTTGTAGTCGTTTGTAATCTTGTCTTCTTCCAGCTTTTTGATCCGATCCATGATGTTTTTTTGGACGGTTTTCACCAATTTTGGTTCAAAATCATGCAAAGACATATTGAGCTCTATAAGCTGATCCAAAGTAGCTTTGGGATCGTGCTCACTGCGAGCATCGGCAAGCGATATCTGCCCCAGATCGTGCTCCTCTTCAACTACTTTACTCAGGAATCTGACGCGGATCGAGCCTGTAGCATCATCTATAAACACGTTTAGCTCGTTCTCTGGCTCCAGCTTTTTACTCAAAGTAGATGAAATAGCCTCCAAGATTATCTCTTGTATCTGATCTTTATCCAACTGTTTAATAGCAGCAAGTTTGATCACAGCGTCCAAAAAATTAGCGCTCATCTTCAATACTCCTCTTTGGGATACCTAAAAAAACGGTTTTGGCCCTCATAATGGCCGTAAACGGGATCTCGATGACCGTCCCGCGATCATCAATAACGATGCTGTCTGGATTGACCTCGGTCAGGGTGCCCATAGCACTCTTCTTTCCTTCGACTGTCTGCCACTCCACAGCCACCTTTTCACTAATCGCGCTCTTGTAATGAATCTTCAGTTTCAAGGGTCGCTCCACACCAGGGGAAGAGACTTCCAGGAAGTACCTTTCAGGGATGATGTCCAAAGTTTCGAGCTCATCACCCAGGCGACGGCTAAACTGGGCACACTCATCCAGCGTAACGCCACCAATTTTAGTAAGATAGACGATTACAATCCGCCCTTTCTGGGTAAGCTTTTCGTCTATATCGTAAAGCGCTAGATGCATGTCCTGGCAAATCTTTTTTGCAATGTCTTCAATCTGAGTGCGATAGTGTTCCATTTTTCTTGGGCCCCTATAGGTAATTTTGTTCAAAAAAAATAGCTAACCAATGTAGCTATCCATATGCAGTATATGCATATAATATAAATCTATCCTGTCAAAAACACTAGGTGTTTCTGATCATTTCCTTTTTAATTTTAACAGCTCTGGTGTCAAGATAAATCTTAGCTGGCTCAATCCAGTCGAGTGAGGATATCTATTAGTCAGGAAACATCAGGTGTGACAGACGATCGAAGAGCTTGTGCGAAAATGGAGAAGCGAGTCCTGAAAGAACTTAGAAGTGACGCGTGCTTAAACCCTGGCAAGATACAGCTAATGGATAGTCATCAATATCAGACAACACCATGCCATGTAGATAGTTAGCTAGATATTCGGACGCGCACCCAAGCAAATTCCATAATAATGTGCAGGAAACGGCAATTAAATGAGTAACACTATACAAAAGATATTAGTTCTTCTCTTAGGAGGTTTCATGAAGAAACTGCTTCTTCTTAGTATCATGTTGTGCATTGGACTCCTCAGCCTTAATGCCCAAGACTTTTATGACCCAGACACCGTGAATGAGATCCGCCTCTACTTCACTCAATCAAATTGGAATCAGATCCTAAACAATCTCTATGCTGCAGGTGAAGAGCGATTAATCGGCAATGCAATAATCAACGGAGTAGCCTACGACAGCGTGGGAGTTCGTTACAAGGGAAACAGCTCCTATTCTGCAAATAGAGCAAAGAACCCCTTTAACATCAAACTAAACCACGTAATCAGCGGTCAGAGGATTGGCCCCTATGGCACTTTAAAACTGGCAAATGGATTTTCAGACCCCTCTTTTGTAAGGGAAACCCTGGCCTATGAGATCGCTCGCAAATATATGCCAGCCAGCCGGGCAAACTATGCAGATATTTATGTAAACGATACTCTGATAGGCGTGTATACAAATGTTCAAAGCGTAGATGATTACTTTGGGGAAGAACACTTGGGAACGGGAGACCTTGCCAGGATAAAAGGTATCCGGGATCAGATGGGAACCTGGACGATCTGGGGCTATATCAATAACAACCCTTCTTCCTATCTGCCCTATTACGAACTGGATAGCGGCCCCGATTGGGATAGCTTTATCAATTTCCTCAATGTATTCAATAATAACACAACCCAGATGGAGTCCGTGCTCAATGTCGACAGACACCTATGGAACATTGCCTTCGACTGGCTCTTTGTCAATCTGGACGCTCCAATCAATTTCGGGCACAATTTTTATGTTTTTGAAGACAGCGCTTATCGCTTTAATACAATTCTTTGGGATCTCAACATGTGCTTTGGTGGCTTTACAAACCTGATCCCCAGTGGAGCCCATCTAAACCTGACCACGATGCAGAACCTTGATCCGCTCACTCATAGCACCCATGCTTCGTACCCTATCCTGAACAAAGTCCTCTCCAATCCTATGTACAAGCGGATGTATATCGCACACATGCGCACAATGATCGAGGAGAACATTAGCAATGGCTGGTTAGCCTCCAGGGGAGCGGAGCTACAATCCATCGTAGGCCCCCACGTACAAGCAGATCCCAATTACTTTTACACCTATGCAAACTTCCAGTCAAATCTCAACAACAGCGTCACAGGAGGAGGATCTGGTGGTCCTGGTGGCCAGCAAACGACAGTAGGAATCACCCAGTTGATGACTGGCAGGGCAACCTATCTCCTCAATCACACGGCTTTTCAGGGAGTCGTGCCAGAGATCTCGAATCTGAGCTATAGCCCCCTGGAAGTGGAGCCCAATAGCACTGTAACCTTTACCCTGAATACGACTAATGCCAGCACTGCCTATCTCGGCTGGCGACAGGGCTTGAACACCCCCTTTGTCAAGGTCCAGATGTTCGACGATGGAGCTCATAATGATGGAGCTGCTGGAGATGGGATCTTTGGTGTATCGATCCCTGTGTCATACGGCAAATTGGAGTACTATGCCTATGCCGAGAATACTTCTCAGGGAAGGTTCTTGCCTGCCAGGGCAGAGTTTGAGTTTTTCGAGATCCCAATAGCAACCAACACAGGCGAACTGGTCATCAACGAAATTATGGCCAAGAACGCTTCTTTCCCGGATCCGGATGGGGAAATGGACGATTGGGTGGAGATTTACAACCCCAATGACTACCCCGTCAACATCGCTGGCATGTATATGGTGGACAATCACTTCGCCAATGGCATCAGCGCCTGGACTCAGATTCCCGATACTCATCCAGAGCTTACGACCATTCCGCCTTATGGCTACCTCATCGTTTGGTTCGATGAAGATCTGGATCAGGGGCCGCTGCATATCAATGATAAGCTTGGTGGTTCGGCTGATGCGGTGTATCTGATTGATTCCGATGGTAGCACAATTATTGATAGCTTTAGCTGGGTTGAAAGCGACGGACTCAATGTGAATGATGTATCTATTGGTCGTTTCCCCGATGGAGCAGGTAGCTGGCAGCTCTTTGGAGCTGGACAGGATTATCCATGTACTCCAGGAGCGGCAAACCAGGGAGCTTCAAATCTTCCTCCAGTGATCGGCAACTACACGATTTCTCCCTACCCAATAAATCCGAATCTACCCGTCCAGATCAGCGTGAAAGTGTCGGATGCCGATAATGACATCAGCGATGTGCGCTTTATCTACGGGCAGGGAGCCGAAGAGCCAGTAAACCTGGAAATGACTCTTGCCAATGGACTGTTCACATGTGAGGTCGGGCCATATCCCGATGGATCTATCATCTCGGGAGTATTCCAGGCGAGCGATGCACAATCTAATATTGTGGAGAAAAATATCTTCCTGACCATCGGTTATGAATTTCCTCCACTATTTATAAACGAAGTAATGCCCTCAAACTCTTCTACAATTATGGACGAAGCAGGTCAGTACGAAGACTGGATAGAGATTTACAATCCCAATGCTGAAAGCGTTAATCTTGCCGGCTGCTATCTCACGGATGATCACTTTGGCGGGACAAATTGGGAAATGACCCAGATACCTTCAGACTTTCCGGCCCAGACTTCAGTCCCTGCCGGAGGATTCCTCCTGGCCTGGTTTGATGAGCATCTGTCGCAAGGGGCAATGCATGTAAACACCAAGCTCGGAACTACCGAGGACGCCGTGTATCTGATCGCTCCTGATGGTGAAACAATCCTGGACTACATTTCCTGGAATGCTGAAACCAGTTTAGGGCCAGATCTTTCCTATGGCAGGTATCTGGATGGAACTGAGAACTGGATTGTGTTCGGACTTGATGGAGATCTTCCTGTCTCTCCTGGTATCCACAATGGCCCAGTGAGCATTGAGGACCCCTCTACTCCCGAAACTATTGCCTCATTCAGGATCTATCCCAACCCGATGAGAGATAAGCTGACTCTTCAGCTGACAAATTCCAAGGCTCCCTCCAAGGTGCGGATTTACAATCTTAAGGGGCAGTTGGTCAAAGAGTTGGATCTACAGAGCAAAGCCGTCTGGAACGGAACTGATAAAAGCGGAAAGCGGCTTGGTAGCGGAATCTATTTGATCCGTACAGAAGTCGATAACAAGCCAATAACCATGAAGATATGCCTCATTCAATAGGAGTTTATATGAGAAAAACACTTATCGTCGCTATTCTTTTAGCAGTCTTTACCCTGGTAAATGCTGTCGTCATTACAAGTTGGAATTTTGATAATGACTCCATCCTCCCCACGACGGGTGAGGGGAGTCTGAGCCTCATTGGAGGTGTCACAGACGATGGATTCAATACTGGATACCCGTCCTCTCCCAGCAGGGGCTGGAGCACAACCTCTTACCCTGCCCAGGGGACAAACAACCGTACTGCTGGCATGATGATTGAGATCTCCAGTACTGGCTACCAAAACCTGGTCTTCTCCTGGATAATCCGCCATAGTAACACCTCCGCAAACAGAGCTATCCTCTATTACACTCTGGATAAGACCGCTGCGGAACCGCAATGGGTTGAGTGTGGGGCATCAAACGCTAGCTCCGGAGATTCCTGGTTTGCAGGCTCATTCGATGGAAGCAGTATTGAAGGTCTGGACGACAATCCCAATCTTGCATTCAAAATTGTCTCCGCTTTTGCCGATGATGATGATACACAGTATGTGGCAGCAAGAAGTACCAGCACTTATGCTGGGGGTAAATGGCGTTTCGACGATATCGCTCTGGAGGGGACTCCTGCTGTTCCCTACCTGAGTGTCAGCTCTGATCTGCAGCCTTTTTTTGCCACTCTGGGAGCGATCTCCACGATTCAAAGCTATGAGATTACAGCCCAAAATCTAAGCTCTAATCTCAGCATCACAGCCCCACAGTATTTCAAGCTAAGGGTAGAGGGTGAAGAAGATTTCTATTCTCAGCTCAATCTTGTCCCCCGTAGCGGAGCGATTAACAAGAGTATTCAGGTGATCTTCCAACCTACTGTTGCTGGTGAGTTTTCAGGCGAATTGGTACACTCTGCAACCGGAGTGGATACCCAAAATATCAGCGTTATCGGCTCGACCACAGTACCAGAGCCCAGTAGTTATCCCACCTCTTTTACATCCGGAAGCATTACTTATTATCAGGGATGGCTTTCCTGGCAGGATGCTTCTGGAGCCATTCTTCCCGAAGCCTACTTGATCAAGGGGAGTAAGATCAGCTATGACGAAATTATCGATCCTGTCGATGGAGTTGCCGAAGCCGATAAGAAGCTCACCAAGAACGTTGCCTATGGCGCTCAAACTCAGCTCATCTTCGAGCTCAATGAAGAAACAACCTATTATTTCAAAATATTCCCCTACACCAATAGCGGAGAAGCAATCAACTACAAAGCGGACGCAAACGCCCCCCAAATCAGTATCAGCACCACAGTGGGTCCCATTGGATCCTCCCTAAATCCTGGCGATATCGCCTTTGTGGAGTATGCTTCTGATTCACCCGATCGCTTCAGCTTTGTCCTTCTGGAAGATGTCTTGGAGAATACAAAGATAAACTTTACGGATAAAGCCTGGAGTGGCACTGCATTTGCCGCAAATGAAGAGACCTACGAATGGCGAGGCGTGGGAAGAGCCTACAATAAGGGCGAAGTAATCCACATTATCGAAGGAATTCTTCTCCCGGATGAGGGGATTTACAATCCCAATTTTGAAGGTTTTTCCAATAGTGGAGATCAGATCATAGCATACCAGGGTTATCTGACAGAGCCCTCATTTATTGCTGCTTTCTCGACTAGCGGTTGGTTGGAATCCGGTACTCCAGACAATAACACCTCCTATCTACCTGTAGATTTGGTACTGGGGGAAACAGCACTCGGCTTTGATACAGAAGTGGATAACGGCTACTATAGCGGCATCACGACTGGTTCCAAAGCCGCCTTGCTTGCCAGTATGAACGATCCCGTAAACTGGACCAGGGCAAATTCACTCAATAATTTCAACTTCCCGGAATGGGCCATAGTAGTGACCTCAGGCCTGGAAGCTCCGATGGTAAATATAAGTCTTATAGACGATGAAACCATTCGTATTTCCTGGCCATCCGTTGCCGGTGCAAGCTCGTATGTGCTATATTACTCCCAGTTTCCAAATGCCCTCTTCCCCACAGAATGGACAATTGTGTCGGCTGAAATCACTGGAACCAGTGCCGATCTGAATATCCCTTCAGAACCTTTATTAAAACGCTTTTACCGCGTAGTGGCGGTAAGCAATTGAGAAACTCCTAAGCCTCAGAAACCTCAGATCTCCTCAAGCCCGTCGTCAAGACGGGCTTTTTTGTCTTGACATCAAAACAAAACTGACAAGGATAGAAATGTAAGACTGGATATGAGGAGATTTACCATATGGGCTCAAAGATTTCTGCCGAGCAGTTGCAATTATTTACTGAAGTTACAGAGAACAAACCGGGATTGAAACCCGAGGAAATAAAGAGCCGTTGCGATCTGTTTGCGGACTTGGCTGCTCAGGGGCTTATTGATGAAGAGGAGCCACTCCATACAAAAATGCTGATGGCCAGTGCCAGAATCAAGGCGATGTTTGGAGACTTTGCAGGGTCGATGCAGATACTGGAACAAATACTGAAACTCGCCTCCGCTTCCGGCAACCATGAATGGGTATCCAAAACAAAAAACAACATGGCTCTGGTTACCCAGTATCAGGGAGATATCTTCGCAGCAATCGAGATTTGGGAAGACCTCCTTACCGAAGAACTCAGTGATGCCGATAGAATCCTGTACATAAATAATCTCGGGGTAGCTTATTTTCGGGCAGAGAAAAATGCCAAAGCGATAGAATCCTATTTATCTGCTTTGGAATTACTGGAAAACTCTGATCGCCACAGTGAACTGGCTGATGTATACAACAATCTGGGAAACAGCTATCGGGAATCTGGCTTCACTGAACAAGCTCTGAACTACTATAATTCAGCTCTCAAACTCTATGAAATTGCCCAGAACAACGAAAGACTGTGCCTGATCTATAACAATATGTGTATCCAGTTCAACGAAATGAAAGATGCAACCATGGCAGAGAAATATGGCACTCTTGCCATCGAATACGCTCAAAAATACGATACGCCACGGATGCTCTCCGTAGCTCTGAACAACTACGCCAATAGCATGGTGCTGGCCGAAAAGCGCGAAGATGCCAAGCATATCTATGAAAAAGCATACAATACCGCTCTTGAGAGCAACCACATTGATATCCAGATAAGCAGCCTGAACAACCTCTCTATGCTGGCTCTCCAAAAACAGGAAGATGACAAAGCAATAGAGTATGCAGGATCTGCCTTGAAGCTGTCTGAACAATCTCACCACCTGAACGGAGCTAAAGTCGCTTATGCAAATCTCAAGGATGCTTGGGCTCACAAAAATGAGTATCAACGAGCCTATGAAGCTATCGATAAAATCATTGAGATTGATGAATTGCACGCCAAGACAAATCCCAAACTGGAAGTTTCGTTGGCTGAATCTGAGTATTTGCAGAAGAAACTCGACAAACAATTGCAAATCATATCCGAGAAAACCCTGGAACTCGAGACAAACAACAATCTCCTTGTGACCACCAACGCACTGCTAAAGCACATTATCTCTGTAATTGCGCACGACGTCCGGGGCCCCGTTGCCACCATTTCACAGACTCTCGACCTTTTTGAAGGGAATGTCTTTAGTGCTGAAGACAAAGAAGAAATGATCGTGGAGCTTCGCAAATCTGCCAAGCTCACTTCAAACCTGATTACTGAGCTACTCCAGATCTCTCAAAAGTACAAATCTGGCATCGATGAAGGTTCAGAAACGTTCGAGCTAAATAATGCCATTATCAGTGGTATGGCTGTCGTAGATAGCACTGCCAGGTCCAAGAGCATAGAGATCAAATACTTATCGTCAGTTGACAGCTTGGACGTTTGCATGAATAAAGGCCGCTTGAATCTTATCATCCGAAATCTGCTGTCCAACGCTATCAAGTTTTCCCACGCCAATAGCCAGACCACTGTGGAACTGAAGCGCGTCAAGGACAAGCTCACAATATCAGTCTCTGATCAGGGTGTGGGCATGTCCGAGAAGCAGATCAAAAAAATTATGTCCGGTGCGTCCTTTACCCAGCTTGGCACCAATTCGGAAAAGGGCTTTGGCATGGGCCTGGTCTTTGTGTTGGAATCAATCTTATATACCAAAGGGCAGCTGGACATCCAAAGTGTTCCAGGTGAGGGCACTACCTTCTTCATAAGCTATGACTGGGAGGATATCAAACCCCATCCCTAGGCCATAATCGGATCACAAGGATAAGAAAAGACGAATATTGCGCAAACCCGAAAGTCTCACTTGACAAAAGTAGTACCCCAGATTCTGTCTCACAAGGCTTCAAGCTCGAAGCAAATTTGATGATATGGACGATAGGATGAGCGATTTAAAATTAGACTTGAGCAATCTGCAATCAACATTTTCCGATTTGTTTACACCCGAGATCAAATCCAAAGCCCAGACTGTATTTCTCAAGAAATTATCCGAACTGATGCACGGATTTTATCAAGGTAAGATGCAGACCCTACCCAAAGCTGGAATCTATGGCTTCAACTGGTTCAACGTATGGTACACCCCTGGAGTATCTGCTGTATCCACTGCTATCCGCGCTGATAACGAACTTTCCTATAACCTCTCGAATAGGAGCAATCTCGTAGCAGTCGTAAGCGATAGCACGAGAGTCCTGGGCGATGGAGATTGTACCCCCTCCGGCGGATTGGGCGTAATGGAAGGCAAGGCTATGCTGATGAAGTATTTGGGTGGGATAGACGCCGTAGCTCTGTGCGTGAACAATAGAGATAAAAACGGGATACCGGATCCCGATAAAGTAATCGATTTTGTAAAGATGCTGGAGCCATCCTTTGGAGCGGTCAACTTGGAGGACATCTCTCAGCCGAACTGCTATCATGTGCTCGACGAGCTGCGGGATAGCTGCAACATTCCCGTGTGGCACGACGATGCCCAGGGCACAGCCAGCGTCACCCTGGCAGGATTGATCAACGCCTTGAAGCTTACAGACAGAAGTTTTGACAACCTCCGCGTGGTGCTATATGGAGCCGGGGCTTCAAATACAACCATCGCGAGTTTCCTCCTCCAATCCGGCCTGGCCCCGGATAACCTCATAATGTTCGACAGCAAAGGAGCCCTACACTCCAAGAGAGCGGATCTGGAAAGCAATTCCGCCAAGAAAAAGCAGTGGGAGCTGGCCAGAGTGTCCAACCCCAAATGCCTGAACACGATGGAAGAAGCAATGAAGGGAGCAGATGTCCTGATTGCTCTATCTACCCCAGGTCCAGATACTATCAAACCAGGGTGGATCAAAGTCATGGCCCCCAAAGCCATCGTCTTTACCTGTGCCAATCCAGTTCCGGAGATTTATCCCCAGGACGCCAAGGCTGCAGGAGCCTATATCGTGGCAACTGGCAGAGGCGATTTCCCAAACCAGATCAACAATTCCTGCGGATTTCCGGGAATCTTGAAAGGCGCCTTACTCGTACGAGCCCGGAAGATCACGGACAAGATGGCCATCCGGGCAGCGCACTCCCTGGCAGATTATGCCGAGGCCAGAGGTATCAATCCCGATAACATCGTGCCCACCATGGATGAAGCAGAAGTCTTCCCCAGGGAGGCTGCAGATGTTGCTATGCAGGCAATCGCAGATGGTGTGGCCAGGATCGAGCTGGGATATGATGAGGTGTTCAGACGGGCAAAAGCAGACATTGAGAATGCAAGAGCTACGACCAGAGCTCTGATGGATAATGGCTTTATCCCCAGCCCACCCCAGGAGCTAATCGCCCAAGCCTTGAGCTATACACAGCAGATCTGCGGCAAGTAGATTCAAATATAGAATAGCCCCCACGTTGTGAGGGCTATTTTCTTGTATGATTGCGGTTTAGTATTAGATCAACCCATCTCTTCTTAAGACAGCTTCTGGATCTGGTTTTCTACCTCTGAAGCAGACGAAGAGATCCATCGGATGGAAGGAATTACCCCTGCTGAGGATACATTCCTTGAACTTTTTGGCAGTTTCCTGATCGAATATTCCCTTTTCTTCGAAGAGCGACCAAGCGTCCGCCTCCAGAGCCTCTGCCCATTTGTAGGAATAGTATCCAGCTGAATAACCTCCGGCAAAAATGTGGGCGAAGGCACAGGAGATATTGGTATTATCCACAAGTGGTAAAAGCCTGTATTTCTCTGTCACGGCCTTTTCAAATTCATCCACATCCTTGATCTGAGCAGGATCCGTGGTATGCCAGGCAAAATCCAGCATCCCATAGCGGAGCTGGTTTATATTGGCAACTCCAGATTGGAAGTTCCTGGCAGCTATCACCTTATCCAGATACTCCCGGGGCAGCATCTCCCCCGTCTCGTAATGACGGGCAAAGAGAGCTAATGCTTCCTCTTCCAAAAGCCAGTTTTCCATAATCTGAGAGGGGAGTTCCACGAAGTCCCAGAGAACTTTGGGGCTGGCAAGTCCAGTATAGGTACAGTCTGATAGCAGACCGTGCAGGGCGTGGCCAAACTCGTGGAAAATGGTACGAACTTCGTCCATACGGAGCAGGGAAGGATGATCTTCCGTAGAAGGCGTGAGCGATCCTACGATCGAAACAAAGGGACGACGCATGCCTTCGGCATAGAGACCCTGTCCCTGATAGGTGGTCATCCAGGCACCACCACGCTTGGTCTCGCGGGGGAACAGATCAAAGTACAGCAAACCAAGATAGGACTGATCTGCATCATAGACTTCCCAGGTGCTGACGTCTTTGTGGTATACTGGAACGTCAAATACCTGTTTCAGACTGATCCCATAGATCTTGTTGGCAACCACAAACAAGCCATCAAGTACGTTTTCCACCTTGAACCAGGGACGTAGTTTTTCTGGATCAAAGTCATACTTCTTCTCTTTGAGCTTGGTGGAATAGAAGCCAAAATCCCAGCCCATAAAATCTTCCAGATCGTCCATTTCCTTTGCCAGAGCGATCACTTCTGCGACCTCACTTTGAGCAGCAGGATAGGCTACTTCGTAGATGCGTTCCAAAAAGCTGGTGGCGTTAGTAACAGTTTCTGCCATCCGCTCTTGCAGTACGTAGGCTGCATGGTCTTCATAACCGAGCAGTCTGGCTCTCTGATTGCGCAATTCAACTATTCGCAGAATGTTTTTCTGGTTGTCATTCTGATCACGAAAAGCTCTGGAAGAATAGGCCTTCTGGATCCTTTCACGAACTGAGCGGTTCTTGCAGTAATTCAATACTGGGATCATACTGGAAGGTTGCAAGCTAAACAGCCATCCTTCGTTCTTACCTTTGGCCCTGGCGTGGTATTCCGCTGCCTTCAGGGCGCTTTCTGGAATTCCATCCACTTCGATGGGGTCTGTGAGGTGCAGCTCGAAGCCATTCGTGGCATTCAGCAGGTTATCGGCAAATTTGGGGCTCAGCTGTGAAAGCTCCATATCTATCTGAGTGAGGGTTTGCTTATCTTCGTCTGAAAGCAGGGCACCATTGCGGACAAATCCGGTGTAGGACTTCTTGATAAGCCTGTATCTTTCGGCAGCTTCCAGTCTCTTGCGATCGGAAAGATCCTGTGGTAAGCTGGGTTCTTCCACATCTTTTACATACTGTTCGTAAAGAGCTTTGACTCTGGCAAAGATGAGTGGACAGGTCATTATGGAGGAGCTAAACTGGGAGAGCATGGGAGATATCTTCTGAGCCAGAGCTTTGTGTTCCGGACCGGATTCTGCAGATAATAAGTTAAAAAATATCCCCGAAACGTAACCCAGGAGCTCACCGCTGTGATCCATATACAGGATTGTGTTTTCAAAAGTTGGCTCACTCTTGTCGTGTCTCAGTTTATCGTAGCTGGCTTTGGTCTCTTCCAGGGCAGCCTCTATGGCTGGTAAAAAGTGTTCAGTTTTGAAGGTATCAAAGGGTATTGCCTTCAGGCGATGCGAGTTTTCCCTATTCAATAGGGGGTTCTGGTTTTGCATGAGATTCCTCTTTTTCTTCTATTTATTATCTTAGTCAATTTTCTGGGTAAGGATTCTGTTCCTTCTGGTGAGAGGGATTACCAGTTCTTTGGTCTGAGCGTTGTAGGCAAAGCTGCCAGGAGTACGGAGTTTCTTGATAACAGGGACAAATCTGTTCTGTTCCTGCGGGATCATCACGATCATCTCTTCTTTCGCCGCCGAGAAGAAAATCCTCCCCACTTCATCTATCACTATCCCTTCCATCTGAGAGTAGGCCGTATCCATAAACACAGAGACTTCCTGGGTATAGATGCTGTAGGTGAGAATCGAGACTTGATTGCCAGAATCCACAATCATCATCTGAGCACGGGGTTTATCAAAGACGATTGCAGTAGGATTGCTGATCAGCGGATTCGTGATCTTCTGCAGACTCTTGGTGGTGGGATTGAAGATGAAAAGGCAGTTTGCTCCGGTGTCTGTAAGATAGAGATTGTCCGTGCCATCACTGGCAATACCGCTGAGAGACACTGCACCTTCGATCGGGTAGATGGCTACTACGCGCTCGTTCATCATATCTATCGCCTGCACGTTCTCCATATCCGCCACAAATAGGATTGGCGATTTCAACAGCATCCCTTTGGGAGTATTCAAGCCTTTGGAAACAAAGGGATTTATCTTGCCCTTCTGGTTCATAAAGACTATGCTGCCATTGCCACTGTTCGAAATCAGATAACGCCCATTAGCACTATCATATATGACAGAGTGAGGCTTATTCAGGCCACGCGTACCACCCAAGATCAGGAACAAAACCCCGATGATGATGAGGATTACTACCGCTGCAATCAAATACAGCTTATTCTTGTGGAGAAAGTTTTTGAAACTCATTGTTCTTACCTCTTAATCTTTGATAGTCCATGTACTTCCGTCTTTGGTATCCTTTACTTCTATACCCAATGTATGCAGATCATCCCTGATCTGGTCAGACAGCGCCCAGTTCTTGGCTGTTCGGGCATTCAGCCTGTACTTGATGATCAGATCGATCAAATCACCAGCCAGCTTGTCCAGGTTGCTTTTGAGCTTCTGATCCAGATCCTGGAAGAAGCCCAGGGAATCTCCCAGACGCACCAGCAGCAAGGCTGCATCCTGTCGCTTGGAGAGCTCGAGACTGGAATCTCTGATCACTCCCGCCAGTTCAAACAAGATCGAGATAGCTTTGGCAGTGTTAAAATCATCTTCCATGGCCTCGATGAAGCGGCTTTCCGGCTCCAGATCGGTCACAGTGCTAAACTCTCTATTTATATTTAGATAATCAATGCTCTTCAAAGCGCTATAGAAATTACCCAGAGCTCTTTGGCTCTCTTCGACCAATTCCCTATTGAAGTCGATTGGGCTGCGATAGTGCTTGGAAAGGAAGTAGAACCGTATCACCTCAGGCTCAAACTGAGCCATGATCTCTCTGGCTGTAAAGAAATTGTTCAGACTCTTGGACATCTTCTCACCCTCGATATTGAGGAATCCGTTGTGCATCCAATAATTTGCCAGCGGTTTTCCCGTAATCGCCCAGGCCTGAGCCAGTTCATTCTCGTGGTGAGGAAAAACGAGATCTATCCCGCCCCCATGAATATCAAAGGTCTCACCCAGGTATTTCTGAGACATCACTACGCACTCCGAGTGCCAGCCAGGCCGTCCCAATCCCCAGGGGCTTTCCCAGGAAGGTTCACCGGGTTTGCTCCTTTTCCAGAGAGTAAAATCTGCTGGGTGTCTTTTGGCTGTGTTTTCCTCAATTCTAGCCCCCACCTTTTGCTCTTCGATCTTCTTGCCAGAAAGCTGTCCGTACTGAGGTAGGGACTCCTGCCAAAAATAGACATCTCCATCCACTTCGTAAGCGTGCCCTTTTTCTACGAGCTGTGCAATCAAATGGATGATCTCATCCATCACATCTGTTGCTTTGGGCTGGTGATGGGGTTGTTTTAGCCCCAAAAGACGGGCATCTTCCATAAAAGCTTTGTAGTACTTATCAGCGATCTGGCTATAGTCCTTGTTCTCTTCGATAGCCTGCGCTATGATTTTATCATCTATATCGGTGACATTCTGCACGTATGTAACGTCGTATCCGCGAAACTCAAAGTAACGTCTCACGACATCAAAGATGAGGAAAGCTCGAGCATTACCTATATGAAAATAGTTGTAAACTGTAGGCCCGCAGGCATATAGCTTTACTTTCCCTGCTTCTACAGGATTGAACTCCTCTTTCTGTCGCGTCATTGTGTTGTAAATCTTCATTACCAAATTCTCCATGATCTCCACCGCTTATCTCAAAACAAAGCCTATGAAAAACGGTTTTATTGATTCGACCCAGTATTTGGGCTGGCATCCTCTCGTCAAGCATTATCTGGGGTTTGCTGTCGTCAGCACCCAGCTTATAGTCTAGAGTCTATCTCACCTGTATCAAACCTGTATCTGGTGGGTTCGAGAACACACTTGATACACGCCTGATACACGCCTGATACACGTCTGATATACGCCTGACTGCCTGGAAGGTTGCATGTAAAAGACATAATGACGCGGATAATTGAGATGCGGTTACTGGAGTGAAAGGCTGTATCAGCTTCAGTACTAGCGAAGTTGCGTTATGTTTATTTACGCTTCAGGAGGCCTTTTGCATAAGAGAAGAGCTCTTCGAAATCTGTTTTGCGGGGAATCAAGAAGCCAATCATACGATTATCTGTGCACCGCTGCTCGTAGGCTATGATGGAGCCAAACCACAGAGTGTATGCCACGCTGGTAGCCAAAGCTGCTCCCATAATCCCCCAGATGGGGATCAGAATCAGATTCAAGATAATGTTTAGCGCCAGTGCAATGGCAGGAAGAATGATACTGATGAGAGGGAAACCCTTGCTGTTCAGATAGTTATTGAAGAGCGAACCAAATGACAGGCTGAAGCTGGCAGGAATCAGCCACAGATAGACGCCATAGACTGGTACGAAATCGAATCCGAACAAGGTCGCCAGCAGGAACCGACCCAGGATCACGAAGCCAAGATTGGCGATCAGCAGGACGAGGGAAAAAGCTACTAACAGTTTGCGCATGATGTGCCACTTCTGCTCCATATCCTCACTATCGGTGAGCTTTACAAGCAGCAAAGCACCCACTACATTTGAGGCGATCTGCAACAGATCTATGATATGCGCTGCCACCGAGTAGATGCCAACCTCGCTAAAGCTGAGGCTGCGCTTGATCAGGATGATATCAAATCTGAGCAGCAAAAGAATGAAAAACGAAGACAGGAAGACCCTGAACCCATAGGTATAGACGAGTTTCAGAAACGAGATGTCAAATCTGAAGGAGATCCTCCCACAATGAGCCCGGAAGAAGAAGTATAAAATTCCAAACAGAGGCGTAAGTAATACTGCCAGCAGGACGTAAAGCAACCGATCCGGAACGTCTAAAACAAAGAAGCCGACCAGCAAAGCCAATAAGACCAGGAGATATCCCCAAAACTGCGCCAGCGAGTGATCCAATATCTTGTCCATCCCCATGTACAACGCCTGGAGATGGGCATTGAGCTTTGCCATCGTAATCATCAATACAAAGATGATTACATAAAGAGGGCTAAAGCCAAAATCGAACAGGCGGCCTACCCCATCCAGTGCTACCAATCCGATGGCCCCAAAGAAGATGGTTTCTACTACAAACTGTAGCATAGACCAGCTAAACAGCTGACCCACCCGATCAGGAAACTTGCGGACAAAATATGGATAGCTGCGGTATATTCCAAAATCCAGGATCATCCAGATAAAGCCACTCATGGTAGCGAGATAGCTGTACTTGCCCTTGAGCTCTACTCCCAGATACCTGGCAGAAATCCAACTGGTGAAAAACATGATCACAGTGAGGATGAGGCGGAATGAGCCGCTCATAAGGATGTTTTTCTTCAGATTTACACTACTCAATTAGCTATACCTTTTTTGGGGAAGAATATCCCGGATACTGCCTTAAACGATAGCGACACGATTACAAAGAGCATTCCCATGAGCTGGACAAAAGTAAGCATCTCACTCAAAAACAAATAGGCCAATACGCTGGCCAGTACAGGTTTGAGAAAGAAATATTGAGAAGCCTTGGCAGCAGTGAGCCCCTTCATCCCCTCAAAATAGAGGATGTAGGCAACCCCAGTGACAAATATCCCCAAATACGAGATTACAGCCACCATCTGGAAGTCTGGTCTAAAGAAAACCGGCTTTCCCAGGATCATATTTAGCACAAAGAGAGTAAGTGCTCCCAGAATGAAAGAAATGCTATTTGTGAGGAGGTTTCCATATTGGAGTACAGTTTTCTTCGTGAGCACGGTATAGAGCCCAAAGGTAAGAGCAGCCAGCAGTGCCAGTCCAATTCCCAGAGTCAGGTTCAGGTATGATCCCGAGTGAAAATCTCGCTCACCCAAGACAATCGCTATCAAACCCAGACAACCCAGGCCCAGACCAATCATCTGCCGCATTTCTGTCTTTTCTTTGAGGATTAGCATGGCAAAAACCGTTACAAACAGAGGATTTATGCTCACGAGAATTGCAGAGAGGGATGCTTTACCAAAGTATATTGCCAATTGTAAAAGCAGCATACTGAGGCAAACGTTGAGAATCCCCAATGCGCCCATACTCAGTATGCTGCCAGGCTTTAATCTGATTCGATCAGCCACGCTCTGTCTGATGGCAAAGGGCAATATCACCAATCCACCGATTAGAAACCGCCAGGCGGTTATGGTAAAAGGCGATATTCCACCCCCGAGCTTCTTACTGACAAACTCGAGGGTGGAAAATATGCTTATTGTGATCAGACAAAACAGGTGATACTTAAGCTTCAAGCTATTTCATCAAGATCATTTTTTTAGTATTTGAGTACTTTCCAGATCTGAGACGGAAGTAATAGACTCCACTGCCTACGCTGTTTCCTTTATCATCTTTGCCATTCCAGGTAAGATTGTGAACTCCCTTGCTGGCAGTGACCTGTTCGAAACTCCGGATAAGCTGGCCTCTTTGGTTGTAGATATCGATCTGTACAGGCTCGGCTTTGGCAGTTGAGAAAACGATGGTAGTCTCTGGGTTGAAGGGATTGGGATAGTTGCCCAAAAGCTCCGTAACCACGGGAGTGACTTCGTTTTCTTCATTGGATACACCACCAAAATCGGTCAGGAAACGAGGAACAACCTGGTAAGTAGTATTGAACTGCAGGCAGATCACGTTTACACTGAAGTTTCCAGTAGGGATCGGTGTTTCGAGGTAATCAGCATCATAGAACTGAGTTCTAAGGATGATTTGGCCGCTGGGATCTTGGATGTTATAGTTTTGGCCGGAGGCAAAGTTACCTGTGGCACCCACGAATTGGACGTTGTTCAATTTGACCAGTCTCCCCTGCAGGGAAGCAAAGTTCTGATTCAGGTTTGCAATGGTTACGACTGGGATATTGATCTGGTTGTTTGTGGAAGTGGGAGCTCCAGCATTTGCAGTAGGAGTAAACTGCAGCATACCAGTGTATTCTGCGATCGTTCCAACTATTCCAGTGATTCCGTCGTATACATTGTAAGTGGTGTTCATGATTCCAGCTGGATCATCTATGAGGATGGCAGCTCCGCTATCCTGAACGTACTTCTGGTTTCTGAAGGTCTGTTTGAAAGTGAGGATTACTTCGCCACTTACCATAAAGACAGTGCCTGTGCCAGGAGTTTGCGTCCTCAACTGGGAGAGATTACTTACTATGGTGGCGAAGTTGTAGTTTGCCGTGGCAATACTGCTGGGCTCGTGCTCAGCGGCATAAGCTCTGGCTTTGAGAGTAGTATTTGAAGAGATTGAAATCGGGCCACTATAAAGGGTTGAGCTCTGATCAGGATTTGAACCATTGGTTGTATAATAGATACTGGCTCCAGCGGTAGCGCTTGTAATTGAGACGCTGATTGGCTGGGTAAAATATCCACCTACCGGGTCAAACACTGGAGTGGCAGCATAAGGTGTTCCGGAACCATAGGCTGTCCAGCTCAGGTTATCAATGGTAACCTGACGGTTTACATCACCGCCTTGAATGTTGCGAACCTCGATGGTGATTTCACCAGGAATGTTGATTCCATTCACTTCAAAAGTGTGGACTGTGGGATCCCCACCTGTCGGAGAGCCAAAGATCTGAGAATCGGCTACCCACTCATTATTGACGTAGAGAGCAAGCTGGCGATCTCCAGCAGAAGTATAGGCTTTTCTCATCTGCATCGAGAAATTGGCAATACCACCAGTGATAGGACCAGACACTATGCGGCTGGGCACGGCAGAACGACGCAGGATCATGCCATTACCATCGATTGAATTGTCATTTGCACCTGCTACTGAACCTGTTACATGGTAATAGTTCCAGGTTACACCGTTTTCACCGACAAAAGAGCCATCGATATAGATCGTATCTGTATAGTCGAAATTATCGAAGGTCTCGAGTCCTTGTGCCCAAACAACCCCAAGGGTTGCCAAGAGGCATATAGCCAGGGTTAACATCTTTTTCATAATTCCTCCCTGAAATTACGAGTGATTCACTCTATTCATTATTAGATCTATGACTTTGCATAGATATTATAATCAAATTCAACTGCTTGACAGCATTATCTTTAGAAGATCGCCAAGGCACAGTACAAAAAGGATCCAGCCAATAGCGCACTATCCAGACGATCCAGGACACCGCCGTGACCCGGGATGAAACTTGAGCTGTCTTTTACTCCACAATATCGTTTCAGCATGGATTCACAGAGATCTCCAAGCTGGCCGACAATCCCTGCCGATAATGATATCAGCAGCATATTGTGTAGCGAGATCAATCTGAAACCGCCATAATAGAGGGCGATTGTCAGTATGAAGGGTGAAACCGCTCCAGCGATAAACCCCTCAATGGACTTTTTGGGACTGATCGGCGTCACATTGCGGTGTTTCCCAAATCTCATTCCTATAAAATAGGCCACCGAGTCCACTATCCAAATCATCAAAATCAAGGCAAGTAAAATTTTCTGAACACTGTAATCCAGCCCTACTCTTACGATCATAGCAGGCAGTAGTCCGGTATATATAATTCCAAAAAAGGTTGCCAGCATGGGGACGACGGACTTCTGCTTGCTCCATAAAACCAGGGTAGAGATCAGAATCGTGATGAAGATACCCCAGAAGATCACCATATCGTAAGACCTGGTATAAACTGCTGCCAGATAAGAAAAAGCGATCATAAACAACCATTGATAACCAATCTTTACCTCGATGGCAGACATCATGGAGATGTACTCATAAAAACCCAGTACGGCCATCACTAGGAAGAGGATCACCAGCGGCAATCCACCCTGGTATAGCACCCATAACAATAGAGGGATAAACATGATCGAGATAATGATTCGTTTACTCAATTCGCTCATGGGCTTACACTCCGCCAAATCTTCTGTTTCTGCCCTGATAATCCAGGAGAGCTCTGATAAATTGCTCCTTGCCGAAATCCGGCCAGTAAAGAGGAGTAACGTAAAACTCGGAATATGCGGCTTGCCAGAGCAGGAAGTTTGATATCCGGAATTCGCCGCTGGTTCGAATGATCAGATCAGGATCGGGGATTCCTGCTGTATATAGATAGGCATTAAACTTTTCGGGGGTAAGTGTTTCGACCACAGAAGGGTCTGTTCGGGCTTCCAGCATCAGCTTCTGAATACCTTCTATGACCTCTAATCTCGCACCATAGTTGAAAGCAATATTGAGGTTCAAGCCATTGTTGTCATGCGTCGTAGCGGCACTTTCCTGCAGCTCGTTCCAAAATGCTGGATCCACAGAGTTGGGGCTGCCTATTATTCTCAGATAGACGTTCTGGCGCTTTAGCTCCCGCACTTCCTGGATTAGTGATTCACGCAGAATGGACATCAGTCCATCCACTTCGCTCTTGGGGCGGGACCAGTTTTCAGTGGAAAAGGCATAAAGGGTGAGATACTGAAGGTTTAGCTCTGCAGCAACTTCAACCGCTGCATGGGTAGATTTTACCCCTGCCCGGTGGCCCATGAGTCTCGGTCTTCGATGTTGCTTTGCCCAACGGCCATTACCGTCCATGATGATACCCACATGGGCAGGCATCCGCTGGGGATCAAGCTCTGGGATCAGTTTCTTGTAATCTTCTTTATTTGCCATTAGTCTTTTTTGCAGCTACATGCTTGAGCCAGGCATAGATAAAGCCATCCAGGTCTCCATCCATTACTTTGTCTACCACGCCCATTTCAAAGTTCGTCCTGTGGTCTTTAACCATTTGGTAGGGCTGAAATACATAAGATCGGATCTGACTGCCCCAGCCGATCTCGCTCTTGGTAGATTCCACGTCTTTTCTTTCTTTATCGCGAAGCTCTTCATAATGCTGGTACAATCTGCTCTTGAGCATGGCCATGGCTTTGTCTTTGTTTTGGATTTGAGAACGCTCGTTTTGGCAGCTGACCACAATACTCGTAGGTAAATGAGTAATCCGAACTGCCGAATCGGTGGTGTTTACATGCTGTCCACCGGCTCCGCTGGCTCTATATGTATCAATCTTCAAGTCCTTGGTTTCAATCTCTACCTCTATGTCATCGTCCATTTCGGGATACACAAAAGTAGAGGCAAAGGAGGTCTGACGCTTGCCCTGGGAATTGAAGGGAGATATTCGCACCAGGCGGTGAACCCCTATCTCTGCTTTGAGCAGGCCATAAGCGTAGTTCCCCGTTACTTCGATCGTTACGCTCTTGATCCCTGCTTCGTCACCATTGAGCAGATCGACAATATGGAAACCAAATTTATTCTTCTCGGCCCAGCGATTGTACATGCGCAGTAGCATCTCTGCCCAATCCTGAGCTTCAGTGCCCCCTGCACCGGCGTGGATGGTGAGAAGGGCATCATTGTGATCGTACTTTTCATTGAGCAGGCAGGCGACTTCGGCCTTTTGAGTGAACTCCTGATAGTCCTTCAGATGTGCAATGGCTTCCTGAAAAAGATGCTCGTTCAGATCTTCATCCAGGAGCATGATATAGGCTTCCAGATCGTCTTTGATAGCATCGAGTATGTTTATGTGGTCTATCTCATCGCGGAGAAGGCTGATCTGTTTACTTACTTTTTTGGCTGTGGCCTGATCATTCCAAAAATCTGGGGCATGAAGCAGCTTCTCCAGATCTAAGAGCTGGCTTTGCTTACTCTCGAGGTCAAAGTAACCTCCGGATCTCAAAGATCTGATCGCAGAGTTCATTATTGGCTTTTTTATAATCAATATATTCCATAATATAAGTCCTTTTGGTGAAGACACTATCTTGTGAGATAAAGTAATCCGTCAAGATAATTTCGGAGATACTACATAATGTGGACACCTCAAATGCATAATAGTTATGGCGATCTTCGTTATGTTTAGTTCCTGGCTGCTTGTACTCTATAGAACATTTTGTTTTGCCGATCCACAATTGGAGATTGCCAGTTCGGTGAATCAACCAATCCAATCATCTCCCAGTCCTGTCCATGTGGTTGGGAGGAGCTATATACATGATATGAGTTAGCGCTGTTTACGGGCTCCCAACTAAGATGTATAACCCCGTTAACTATCTGGATGCCAATCTGCTCGGGGGGCACGAGTACATATCCCAGAGAAATAGCTTCGAGGCTAAAATTGTTAAAACTAACTCTATTCCCAGCATCTGCTTGTAGATTACTCCCCCCAAAGCGAATTCTGATCCAAAAATCTGGATTGTCATCCGTAGAGGGTAAAGACGAGAAGTCCACAGAAAATACCTGATAATTACTACTTAGTGTAAATACTGATTGAGAGAGCCCAACAGAAGTCCATTCTCGCTGACCATGAACGCTTGAATACTCCAAAACTACATACTCTGCAGCACCTTCATCTTTTACGGCAAATCTAAGAATTGCCTTTTCAAATCCTGAAGTGGGCACATGGATTTGCAGAGAGTTTTGAAGGCCCATATGTGTCATTGGTTGTTTCACCTGCATTCCTCTCATGGCAGAATTCTCATAACTGGTTCCCCCATTCCCATCTGGCCAATAGTTCAGATTTGTAGGAGCGTTTCTTCTTTCCATGGAAGCTTTTCTCCAAAGTGGGTGGCCATTATAGTAAGGATAATCTTCCAGACAGGATTGGAATGTAATCTTAGCTGCTGAAGTCGCAGAGAAGGATGAGTAAATGTCAACGAGGGGAGTATCATTGGCCAGACTGGCATTGAAGATCCAGAAGTGAACCAGCTCTGGATCTATCGGTTGAACCGGGATGAAGTGAGCAGTGACATTCAGATCCACTTCTGGTATAATTGCAACACGGGTTTGCAGGCTATCCAGGATTCCACTCCAGTGACTGAATGAATAACCCGGAGCAGGCAGTGCCTCCAGAGTTATGGGTATGCCGGCGAAGTATCGACCAGTCCACGGATAGATAGGCTCAGAAACTCCAACTGTCCCAGAAGCCAGAGCAATTGAGTTTATCTTGATACTACCGGCTCCAAGGACGTCTGTATTCAACTCCACATTGATAAATCCTTCTAAATCGAATACTTCCATAAGGTGCTGCCATTGAAAATCAGGTCGGTTTGTAACAAAGGTCGTCATAACATTCACATTGTTATGCCAGCTTGAGAGTTGAGACCATAGCCTCCAGCGGTGTATCATTGAAGGCATATACGGCTCAATTCTTTCCTTGAAATCCTGAATTATAGCTGTGGTTCTTGAGGGGAGAAAGGTAGTGTTTAAAAGATCTGCAAATCTGTTTATAAAACTGATCTTGAACTCATCATTAGTAAACAAGCGTCGTGCCACGAAAGTTGACCAGCCCCCTTCCGGGCGAATTGCATGCTGGAGAGTATTGTGTTCATGGGCTACTAAACCATATTTCAACCCAAAACCCCAATCCGTGTCATACATCATCCAGCGCCATCTTCCATCGTGACCCATAGGGCTTTGAGGTGTGTACTGATCTGTACGCAATCTCCAATATTTGATGTTATTGAAGGGCCAATCTGTATTACGACAATAGATTTCAGCAATATTGTAATCTATAAAGCTATCGACATCCATTCTAGTCTTAACAATCTCATAGTTATCCTGGATGGATATATCATTCATCGTGAGAAAGTACCTCATTGAGCTGTAGTGTGTGGCTGAGCCCTCCACTACTGAAGCGTTGTTTTCTAGTAGATCAACGTTTTCTGGATCAAGCCCGTACTTCAGCCCAATGTAATGTTTATCAAACCTTTCTCTTATATTGTGAACACCCCAGTATTCTCCATTAATGAATAGAATAGTGGGTTGGTAGGCCTGAGTATCAAAGTTCAAGTGAGCCACGATACTCTGGATCACGGCATCACGGAAGAAAGTGCTGTCGTAATCCTGTCCAGAGTTTCTTAGTATAAGACGCTTGAAGATGGACTGCGTCAGATTTGGAAAGAATTGTTGAGAAAGCTCTGGGACACCATATCGATTTCTGGCATACAATCTCAGGGTTTTTATTTTGTACGATCTCGATACAGCTCCATGATTTCGTACTCCGATGCCTTGATTGAGGACGATCGTACTTGATCCTGCAGGGAAGTATTCGAAATTGGCTTCAATTTCGTACTCATCGCCTTCACGATAATAGTTCCCCGGACTTGGTCCAGAAGCGTTCAGGCCAGGATTGTCAATACGCCAGTTATCGTAGTCTACCCCAGCTACATAAGTTCCATTGTAATAGTCGAACAAAGCATCTTCCTGGAGATTGATACAGATTACAGGTAAAGTGTAGGTGTTTTGCCCGATGAAATAGGTGTGAGTAACCGTCTTACTCGGTAATGCACCAGATTTGAAGGCTCGGGCCCGAACGGGCACAGCTTTGGGAACTGGTGTCTGAGGCAGATAGTTTGGGGCAAAGTGCCACGTTGAAGATATCTGGCTTAGTTTGTCTGGTTCCAGTGATCTATCCAGGATGGGGATTTGCTCTTGATATACAATAGACAGAAAAGTGTTGTATTGAAGCTCTCCGAAGGGTTGCGACGGACTCTGGGCATAGTTGTTTTTATAGGGATAATTCGATCCGCCCAAGTTTCCGCTATCAGGAATAGAGCCATCAAGAGTATATATAATCTGCACATCAGGATCTGGATGAGAAAGAACAAGTTCGAAAGCGCTACCATAAAAACCCCCAGAAGCAGAAAAGACTGGCTCTGAGAGGATCTCCAGAAAAGATTCCGTAACGTTTGATGCTCCAGGGGTTGGTTCGCCAAAAAATCGCCAGTTTGCTGTCCCATCCGGTGATCTACCATAGGAAACATCACTCTGGATAAGGGGAAAGAATACTTCATCCAGAACAACTCCATCAGAGTTACAAAGTAGCAGTTCCTCACCTGAAGAGCTGAGGCTAAAATTTGTGTGAAGAGGTAAAGAAGGATTTGTGCGGTTCTTTCCCGAGGCCCAGATTAACAGAAATCCATGGGCGGGAATAGTGATTGCTGGGAAAGCCCATCTCTGGGGATTGTCAAAGGCATCAGACAAGAAGTAACCTGTGAGATCTGCATCTTGTGTGCCGGGATTGTATAGTTCTATCCAGTCTGAATAATCACCATCATCATCCTCTACTGTGAAAGAATTTGAAGACATTAGTTCGTTGATCATGGGCTGTGCCCACAGTAAGGGCATCCACATGGTAAAGAAAAGAAAGGTCAATATCAGTTTTCTCATTGCATTGCTTCCAGTTTAGTATAGTTTAGCAACTTTGGTCCTTCAACCACTCAAGATACACTCTTATGGTGTAATCCTAGCTTTTAGCGTATAAACAAAACAAACTCGCTCATAGCATTGCCATAACCCACTGGAGATATGAGATATATCTAACTGATTCAGTCAAGTTTTTTTATGCTGAGCCTTGAAAACTGATAATACTTCCAGCATAAATGTGCCCAACTCGCGTATGCAACGGTCTTTTACTCGTGCTACGCCTCCTCTCTTTATCCCTGTCAGGAGATTCGCCTCGTCTTCCCATCGTCTTCGCCTCGAGATCGCCTCGAGCACTCGAGGCGATCTCGAGGCGAACTTGAGGCCAACACGAAGCAATCATTCTGGAAACAAGGCAGATGGATCTGGCGAGCAACGATGAAAATGATCTCACTCGTCGTGGTTGCAGAAGGTTTCCAATCTGCTATACCATTCATATTCTAGATGAATAGAGCCCAATTCTGCCCGCTGTTCTACAAAAAATCCTTGACCAATTAATCGAAACATATTTCGAGTGGATCAGTTAATTTATGGAGTTATAAATGAAGATACATTTTAGAGATGTCCAATCGGGGAGCGTAGAGGCAAGAGCTATCATTGAAATTGCGGATGGCGTGTTCCTGAATGAAATCACAATCCTGAACATCGAAAACGAGATTGTCGTAGAGTTTCCCAAAAAGAATTTTATCGGCAAGACCAGACGTACCTATTACATGGATATCGTAAGTTTTGAGGATAACGACAAGCGCTTGATCTGGGAAATGGAAATCAAGAATGCCTATCGCGATTGGCGCAAGACCAATAAAAAAGTTTTAATCTACGAAAATAAATAGAACATGGAGGATCACAATGATTACTGATCTGCAAGATGTACTCTCCACAAGCATCAAAGGGATGAAGCGTTCTGCCATCCGTGAGCTTTTGAAGTATCTGGGGACTCCCGGCCTGATCTCTTTTTCGGGTGGATTTCCCTCTCCCAAGACCTTTCCGACTTTGGACCTGAAAGAAATCATCAACGAGGTAATGGATACTGAAGCGGCTTTTGCCCTCCAATACGGTGCTACCGAGGGTGATATCTTACTTCGAACTCTCCTAGTAAATCGCTATAAAGCCAGTGGCGTCGATATGTCTATCGAAAACATGATCATTACTACCGCTTCCCAGCAAGCTTTGGATCTGATAGCCAAGATGTTCATCAATCGCGGCGACAGCATCATCCTGGGCTTACCCTCATACCTGGGAGGCATCTCAGCCTTTAACTCCTATGGAGCCAAAATGATAGGCGTCCCCATGGACGATGAAGGCGAAGATCCCGGCATTATGGAAGACAAAATCAAGGAACAAATTGCGGCCGGAAACAAGCCAAAGTTTATCTATGTGATCCCGGATTTCCAAAATCCTGCCGGCGTAACCATGTCTGAAAACCGTAGAAGAGAAATCATTGCAATTGCTCACAAATACGACATTCTGATCATCGAAGACAGCCCCTACCGCGAGCTCCGCTATGAAGGCGAACATCAGAAAACTTTGTACGAGCTTGATGGCACAGGACACGTAATCCTATTAGGAACCTTCTCCAAAATCTTCTGCCCCGGATTCCGCATTGGCTGGGTAGTGGGACATCCTGATGTTTTGGACAAAATAGTCGTGGCAAAACAGGCTACAGACCTTTGCACACCACCATTTACCCAGAGAATCGCCGCCCGTTATATCGAAAAAGGTTTGCTGGATCCTAAGATCAAGGAGATCGTGGAGATGTACCGCGAGGGCCGAAAAGTAATGCTGGAAACTCTGGCTGAATTTATGCCCAAATCCTTTAGCTGGACAAAGCCAGAAGGCGGATTGTTCCTGATGGCCAAAGGCCCTGAAGGTCTGGATACAAATAAAATCCTGCTGGATTGCATCAAAGAAGCCAAAGTCGCTTATGTGGCCGGTGAATCCTTCTTCTGCGATGGCTCCGGCAAAAACACAATGAGACTGAACTTCTCTTATGAATCCGCCGAGACAAATCGTGAAGGTTGCGAAAGACTTGGCAAATTCCTGCACAAATATGTCTGATCTCTTGTCTTGAGGCAGATAGCCGCTTGCCTTTGAGCAGGCGGCTATTTCTGTCCTTAGGAATGGAAGTGCATACTGTTTACAAGGAAATTTGAGTGTCTCTGGAAAGCTTATCGGCAGATTCTCAAAAAAAACCTTGAAACAAATGGCATGAAATTTAAGCTTGTCCCCAAAAATAATCTCTTTATGGAGGAATGATGTCCAAGAAAGTCGAAAAAGACCGAGTGGGCATGATCATCAGAGAGGAAGACACACCAGAAAAGATGGAAGTCGAGCTAACTGAGGTTGCCGATTCTGGTGGAGCCGATTCCCCGGTTTTGATCTATTACAACTGGTGCAAGAAGTGTGGCATTTGTGTCGCTTTTTGCCCCACGGGATGCCTTGGGAGAAAACCTGATGGTTCACCCTACGTCCAAGCACCTGAAAAATGTATTCACTGCGAAACCTGTGACCGTTTGTGTCCTGATTTTGCCATCACCGGAGCAAAGGAGAAATAGGAGCTAACATGGCACTAAAAAAGTCTAAACCCATCGAAAAAGAAGCAGAGAACGAAGGCAAAGACAGAATCATTTCCGAGATTGCTGCCAAGCGCGAGCGTAAAACTATCCTCATGCAGGGTAACGAAGCTGTAGCTTACGGAGCATTGGATGCAGGAGTAGATTTCTTTGCTGGATATCCTATCACTCCCTCGACTGAAATAGCCGAAATCCTGGCCGCTGAACTCCCCAAACGCAATGGCGTTTTCGTCCAAATGGAAGATGAAATTGCCAGTATCTGCGCTATTACCGGGGCTTCACTGGCTGGGGCCAAATCACTCACTGCCACCAGTGGACCTGGCTTTTCGCTGATGCAGGAAGGTATCGGTTTTGCAAAAATCACCGAAACACCCTGCGTGGTCGTGAATGTCCAGCGGATGGGACCCAGCACTGGCATGCCCACCAGCCCTGCCCAGGGCGATATCATGCAGGCCAAATGGGGCTCACACGGTGATTCACCAGCGATTGTGCTGTATCCAGATTCAGTAAAAGAGAGCTACGAGCTCACCATTCGGGCTGTCAATCTATCAGAAAAATACCGTACATGTGTGATCCTCCTGCTCGATGAAGTATTGGGGCACATGCGCGAAGCAGTCTGCCTGCCAGATCTCGAGGGCGTACGAGTCATCTCCCGGATAAAGCCCAACGTCCCTTCTCACTGGTATAAACACTATGATGAAAACCAGAAATACTTATCTCCTCTTGCCAGCTATGGCGAAGGCTATAGATTTCATGTAACGGGGCTTACCCATGATGCCCATGGATTCCCCACCAATAAACGCGCCGAGGCATTTGACATGATGGAGCGTTTGCGCAAAAAGATATCTTACAACATCCGTGATCTTGTTCAAATCGAAAGCCATAAGATGGAAGATGCCACTGTAGCAATCTTTGCTGCCGGGATCATGTCCCGCTCGGCTAAAGCTGCCATAGCCATGGCCAGGTATGAGGGAATCAAGGTGGGATTACTGAGACCGCTTACAATATGGCCATTCCCTGATGAAGCCGTGCGCAAAATGCTACGAAATGTGGACACTGTCATCGTTCCAGAACTCAATCAGGGTCAGATGTTTGGAGAGATTCAAAGGCTCACCAAAGACAAGAGCGATGGTAAGGTGATCTCACTTCAGAGAGTGAATGGTACCCTTCTAACGCCACTGGACATTCTGCGCAAGATCAAGGAGGTATGCTAATCATGGCTACTATACCACAAAAAGTAATACACCAATACCTGCGTCACGATAAAAAGTTCCCCCACGTGTGGTGTGCCGGTTGCAGCAATGGAATCGTCCTGGGTGCCATAATCCGCACAATTGCCGATATGCAAATCGATCGGAACGACGTGGTAATGGTATCCGGAATCGGATGTTCTTCCAGAATGCCAGTGTATGTGGATTTCAACACCCTGCACTCCCTGCATGGCCGTGCAATTGCCTATGCCACAGGCATTAAACTATATAAGCCATATTTGAAAGTAATAGTAGTAACTGGTGATGGTGACTGCACCGCAATCGGTGGCAACCACTTGATCCATGCTGCTCGTAGAAACATAGATATCACAGTAGTCCTGATCAACAACAACATCTATGGTATGACAGGTGGACAGGCTTCTCCTACCACCCCTCACGATGCCATTGCCACTACAGCCCCCTATGGAAACATTGAGCCGGACTTCAATATCTGCAATCTCGCCATGGGAGCAGGTGCTTCCCTAGTGGCCAGAACTACTGCCTTCCACACTCTGGAAGTACAGAATTATATCAAAGAGGCCATTATCCATCCTGGTTTTTCTCTGATCGAAGTAGTCTCTGCCTGCCCTGTAATTTATGGCAGGCTGAACAAAAAGGGTGGCGCTCCCCAGATGATGAAGGAAATGCGTGACAATTCCATCCCACTTACTGCAGCCGAAAAGCTTCCCCCCGATAAGGTAGAAGGCAAATTGATCCGTGGAATACTACGTAAAGAAGTACGCCCTGAATACTGTGACCAGTACGATAAACTTGTTGAAAGAATCGGCGGGAAGGGAGGTAAATAATGCAACGAAGCTTTGAACTCAGACTCAGCGGAAGCGGTGGACAAGGATTGATCCTGGCCGGGATAATTCTGGCCCGGGCGGCAGTTATCGAAAAGAAGAAGGTCACACAGACTCAGAGCTATGGTCCTGAATCCCGCGGTGGTTATTCCAGAGCGGATGTTATCATCAGTAACGATGAGATATATTATCCGGAAGCCACAAATTTCGATTGCCTCCTCTCGCTCACTCAGGAAGCCTGCGATAAATATATCTTTGATCTCAAAGAAGAGGGACTGCTGATTACAGATTCAACTTTCGTAAAGAATCTGGCCATGACAAACGAAAATACCTATGAAGTACCCTTTACTGAAATCGCGACAGAAAAGCTGGGCAGCCCAATCACTACAAATATCATGTCTCTAGCCTTTATGGTGAAGCTGACTGGGATTGTCAAAGAGGAGTCTCTCAAGATATCCATCGCAGAAACGGTAAAACCTGCCTTCGTCGATCTCAATCACAAGGCCATGAATATTGGCTTTGACCTGGCCAAAAATTACAAGAGATAATCGGGGATTACAATGATCAAAAATATCAGCCACATCGGTATTGCCGTGAAGGATCTGGATGCCGGCATTGAGTTCTACCAGAAACTTGGGTTGGAGCTGGAAGCTGTCGAGGAAGTTCCTTCTCAGATGGTCAAAGTTGCCTTCTTCCCCTGCGGAGATACTCGCATCGAATTGTTGGCTCCGACCTCGGACGAAAGCCCCATTGCCAAGTTTATCGAGAAAAAAGGCGAAGGGATTCAACATATTGCCTTTGGCGTAGATGATCTGCCCGCTCAACTCACCGAAGCCGAAGAGAGCGGAATCAGGCTCATAGACAAAGAACCCCGTCCGGGAGCCCATGGCGCAGATATTGCCTTCTTGCATCCAAAGTCAAGCCTTGGCGTCCTCATAGAGTTCTGCAAAGAAAAACACTAAACACATAACTTAATCTGGCCGGGTTTGCCGCAAAACCCGGCCTTTAATCCTTATGAATAATCTAGTTTAAGCACCTATGAAACAATGCTTTATTTGGAGAGATTGTCAGATCTATGAATTGCGTATTCTGTAATATACCAGCTGAGTCATACCTGTCCGAAAACAGCAGTTTCTATGCCATCAAAGACAAGTTTCCCGTTACCAAAGGGCACACCCTGATCGTATCAAAACGTCATTTTGCAACCATCTTTGATATCCATGAAGAGGAAATGGCGGATCTCCGCAAGATGATATTGGCTGTAAAAGAAATCCTGGATGAAAGGTTTAGTCCCAACGCATACAATATCGGAGTCAATTGCGGGAAACAGGCAGGGCAGAGCGTATTCCACTTTCACATGCATGTGATTCCACGTTATGCAAGCGACAGATCAGGGAATGTTAGACGTAAAATGCAAGGCCTGAGAGAGTATATCAGCGAGCTACTTTAGGTCCCTTGATTTACATATTAGTTAAGCACTTTCGTTCGAAGTCATGCTCGTGTAGAGCCAGTCTTTCGGCTGCAAGCCCCCATTCCAGAAACAGGCTCTGAAGCTTTGCGAGTACCGGGTATTCGGTATGTAGGTGCCCGGCATCTACGACTGGCAGAGGGCTATCCAGCAGATTGTGATAGGACAGATCCCCAGTAATCAGCACCTCAGCCGCTCCTGCAGCCTTTCCAAGTAGAGAACTACCCGATCCGCCACAGATTGCAATGCGCTGAACTTTGAGCTCCTGCGGGTGACCTGCAGTCCACAGCATTGTCCTGGGATTATGCAAGCGCTCTGATACCAGGCCTAGCAATTCGACTAAACTCATCGGCTCATCGCATTCTGTGATCAAGCCAAGGCTATAGGCAGGATTAGTGTTTTCGACTGGATTGTAGTATAGGGATGGCGTCTCATAGGGATGTGCCTTCTTGAGAGCCGAAAGAACTCCCCTCAGGAGGTGTGACTCCACCATCAGGCTCAGCTCTGTCTCATTGACCTGCTCCAGTGATTTATAGGTGCCAACCGAGGGAATGGAACCTTCCAGAGGCCGAAAAGTCCCACATGCAGATTGGGCACTCGAGCACATATCATAACTCCCGATGCGTCCAGCTCCAGCAGCAAAAGCGGCGTCTCTCACAAATGTTAGATCCATATCTGGCACCATTACTCGCAGATGATACCATTTATCACCGCATTCGGTTGACAGGTTATCGATAACTCTCAGCCCCAGGGCTTCTGCCAGGCAGTAGTTTACGCCGCCTTTGACGAGGTCGAGATTCGTATGCAGGGAAACAACTGCAAGCTTGTTCTCGATCAGTTTGAGATACAAGGGATTTGTGATCTGTTTGATGCCGGAAAAAATGAGCGGATGGTGGGAAACAATAAGTTGGCAATCCGAATCAATGGCTCTCTGGACGGCATAATCTGTCACGTCCAAACAGATCATTGCTTTCTGGATCTCTGACTCTGGAGATCCAATCTGAAGGCCGGAATTATCCCAATCATAGGCCAGGGCAAATGGGGCAAAGCTGTTGAGTTTGCTGATGATGTCTCGTAGTTTCATACTCACCTGTAATAATATAAATAGAGGGGGTTGTCTTGAGATCGTTCACTGATTGTGTAATAGCCCTTACCAAGGCAATCCCAGGCAATAGCCTCTCCCTGGGGTTCGATCTTATAGGGCAGAGCTTTCAGTTTTCCTTGAACAGCTTTGGCCACAGATTGGTTTCTTCTCACTTTGACCTGCCAGACACCCGTGTAAGTCTTGAGCAGAATCTTTCTGCCATCTGGAGTAATGTCTGCTGCCGTGACCATTGACAGCTGAATATCTGCTACTCGTATGGCAGTGTTGGGCTCTGTTTGAGATTGAGGAAAGGGGACATGGTACAAGCCCACTTTCTCTTCGCGCTTGGAGACGATATAGATATCCGCATTGGAGGGATCGATAAATAGCGCTTCGGCATCCCGGGGCCCATCTTCATAGACTATCTCGATTCTATCAATCTCGGAGACAGATACTACGAAATTGCTATCCGAAGGGATTTCTGGTTCAACAAAACGATAGACAAATACGGAGCTGTATGCCGCCCTGTTATCCCCGATTTCTCCCACATACAGATAACTCTTGCTCTGGATGGGGCCAGGCCCTAAGGCGATGTCTTCCCAATCTCTGTTTTTAATCCCATCCAGGACAAATCGCCCAAGCGACTCCCCCATAGATGAGATTGCAAACACGACACTTTCACCTCCAGAATCGTTATGAGTATAGAGCACGCCCTTATTCACTCTGGAGGCTACCAGTCCGGATGCCTCGTCTATCTGCTGGTCTTCCACCAGGAAGCTCTGTGGCATTCTGGCGGATATTGCTACATAGCTCAGCAAGGCAATAAGTGCCAGGACTATCGCAGTTCTTCGGTATTTATCTGTCCAAATCGTCTTCATAAGGCTCTTCAATATTGAATCCACAGGTATCCGTCAAGCAGAAAAATTGCGGAACTTGCAATAGAATTCTGGTCAGGCAGAAAAAAATCGGCTAAAAGCGTGATTACGCTTGACAGATAAAGCATTTAAGTCAATTGTAGCAATATGAAGAATACCAAAATGTTTACCTGTGAACTCAAGAAATACAGGCATGTTTCGCCTGCGCTTTGCGCAGTGTGTTCACGAGTAGGTAAATGCAGGGCATTTCGCCTATGGTATGCTTCTCACAAGTCCGAATACATCACGTTTGTATCAGACATTTGTCAGAGATTCCCAGATAAATATACAATGGAGGTACACTTCATGGCAGAGAAAAAGACATTCATCCAGATTGTTGATATCAGCACAGGTAAGATTGAAAGAATCGTAGACCAAGCCGATATCGAAGCACTGTCTGCTGAAGAGAAACTCGCCCTATCCCGCAACAAGAACCTGTTTATCGTAACCCACAAACTCGAGCCCATCGTGAAAGTGGAAATGAAGAAAACCATGATCAACGAACCGCTCTACTATTCAATAGCGAAAGAAGCAGAGCCCGAGCCTATCGAGGAGATTAGTGAGGAGCCAATCCCCACCCCCAAAGGAAGAGGAAAACGTAAAAACCAGTAAGTTTTGAGACCCTTGAAACCAAGAGCTGAAAAAAAACCTTTTCAGAATTCATAACTTCAAAATTGTGGTTTATTCGGTTAGATTGTGAGGACAAATCGCTCACAATTGGTTAATCATAATTAACCTCCAAAGGAGAATGAAATGTTCAAGCTCGATGATAAACACCTGGAAGCGGCGCAGAAGATTGCTGCAATTCACCGCAAAAAAAAGAGATGCGATAGTTGTTATGATCGCGGGTGGATCGGAATAAACGATCAAAACATGCTGGTATTATGCACTCGTTGTATCGACATGGACGCAGCTATGGAAGAATGGAAGCAGTATGTGAGCCAACACGAAGAACTGATGGAACACTTCAGTGAACTCTTTGAAGAAAAAGAAGTTGAAGAAGCACCACAAGACTTTGAAAAAACTCATATGCACGAGCTGAAAGGACCAAAGAGTCTTGGCAAGGCCAATTACGTTCCCGGTCAGAAGAGAACCGGAAGATCCAAAAAAATCTAAGGGGAGTATTACAGAGCCTCAATGTATAAAACTATAGATCTAAAAGAAAGCCCAGCTCATCTGGAGCAGAGACTTCGTGATTATTGGGAGCAGCATCAGCTTGCCCAAAAAAGTGTAGATTTTCGCAATGGGAGACCCCAGTTTGTGTTTTATGAGGGGCCACCTACGGCCAATGGTAAGCCTGGTATCCACCACGTAATGGCGCGAACCCTGAAAGACTGTGTGTGTCGCTATAAAACAATGATGGGGCATCAGGTAAAGAGAAAAGCGGGATGGGACACTCACGGACTGCCTGTAGAGATTGAAGTTGAGAAGATTCTGGGCTTGGAAGACAAGAAAGGTATCGAGCAGTATGGTGTAGATAAGTTCTGTCATCAATGCCGCGAATCTGTCTTCAGCTACGAAAAGCTATGGCGCGAAATGACTCAGTTGATGGGATACTGGATAGATCTGGATAACCCCTACATCACTCTGGATAACAACTACATCGAATCTGTTTGGTGGATTCTTAACGACTTTTTCAAAAAGGATCTAATCTATAAAGGGCACAAAATCGTGCCGTATTGCCCCAGTTGCGGCACACCCCTGTCGTCTCATGAAGTAGCACAGGGCTATATGGATGTGGAAGATCCTTCTGTTTTTGTAAGATTCAAAGCACTTGATGCTGAAAATACTTCATATCTGGCCTGGACCACTACACCCTGGACTCTGATCTCGAATGTAGCCCTGGCCGTCAATCCCCAAGAGACCTATGTAAAGGTTCTCCATCAATCCGAATACCTGATCCTGGCCAAAGCGCTCCTGTCTGTTCTGGACGGAGAGTATGAGATCGTCGAAGAGTTCCCAGGCAGTGCCCTGGAGTATCGCAAATATCAGCCTTTGTTCAGCTTTGTGCCCGTGGAGAAAGAGGCCTGGTTTATCGGTTTGGCAGATTACGTAAGCATGAGCGATGGTACTGGGATAGTACATACGGCCCCGGCTTTTGGACAGGACGACTATAGTCTTGGCCTCAAATATAACCTTCCCTTTGTCCAGCCCGTGGATTCCGAGGGTAAGTTTATCGATTTGATCACTCCCTGGGCGCATCAGTTTGTCAAACATGCAGATAAAGATATAATCCGCACTCTGAAAGAACAGGGATCACTGTATCGCAGAGAGCAGATAAAACACAGCTACCCACATTGTTGGCGCTGCGATAATCCTCTCATCTATTACGCTCGCGAGAGCTGGTATATTCGTACAACTTTATTCAAAGAACAGCTCATTGAGAACAACAAGAAGATAACCTGGTATCCCTCTTTTGTGGGCGAGAAGCGATTTGGCGAATGGCTTGAGAACAACGTTGACTGGGCTCTGTCCAGAGACCGTTTTTGGGGAACTCCCCTCAATGTCTGGGTCTGCGATGATTGTGGAAGTCTTGATTCCGTCGGCTCGATTGCAGAACTGATCTCCAAGGGTACTCTTAAAGACGGATCTGCAGTACCAGAGGATATAGACTTGCATCGCCCTCAAATAGACGATGTGCTACTCTGCTGCTCAAAGTGCGGCTCAAATATGCATCGAACTCCTGAAGTAATTGACTGTTGGTTTGATTCGGGGGCGATGCCTTTTGCCCAATGGCATTATCCCTTCGAAAATGCAGATAGATTTGAAAGCGAACTATTCCCTGCAGACTTTATCTCTGAGGGTATTGATCAAACCAGAGGATGGTTTTATTCCATGCTCACAATCTCTACGCTTTTAACTGGACGATCATCGTATAAGAGCTGCCTGGTGAATGATCTGATTCTCGATAAGAATGGCCAAAAAATGAGCAAGTCCAAAGGCAATAGTGTAGATCCGCTCCAGTTGATGCAAGAGTTTGGCGCAGACGCTATCCGTTGGTATCTCCTGGAAGTAAGCCCCCCCTGGGTACCTACCAGATTTGATCTTGATGGCGTACGAGAGATTCTGGGAAAATTCTTCGGAACTCTCAAGAACGTTTATTCATTTTATGTAACCTATGCGAATATAGATGGCTTTGATGCCAGGAACTACGAGCTCAAGTGGGAGAAATCCTCAGAGATTGATCGCTGGATCGTATCTCGTTTGCACTCACTGATCCGCGATGTAACCCAATGGAACGAAGTATATGAGTTTACCAAGAGCGTTCGTGCCATCCAGGTATTCGTGATTGATGAAGTTTCAAATTGGTTCGTACGTCGGAGCCGCAGACGTTTTTGGTCTATGGATCTAAACCAGGACAAAATAGACGCCTACCTCACTTTGTATCAGGTTATGATCGAGGTTGCCACGTTGATGGCTCCTTATGCACCATACCTTGCCGATGAGATCTATGTAAATCTCACTGGCGATGAAAGCGTCCATCTGGTCGATTATCCACACCCGGTAGTTGAGATGATTGATCCCACCCTTGAGACAGAAATGCAGATAGTGATAGATGTCGTCTCGATGGGACGCGCAGCCAGAAACGATTGCCAGATCAAGATCCGCCAACCCCTCGGCAAGATGTACGTCCCAGCCAAGCTCAAGCCCACTCTGCAAAGAATGTTCGAATTGGTGCAGGAAGAAGTAAACATCCACCAGATTGAGTATGTAAATGAAGATGATGATTTCGTGCAATATGAGATCAAACCGGACTTCAAGGCAATGGGGCCAAAATTTGGCAAACAGATGAAGGCAATAGCAGCAGCTTTACCAAAGCTGAAGGGCACAGAGGTTCTGGCCTCTTTCAGTCAGTCTGGCAGCTACCAACTCCAACTGAACGATACAACAATCGAATTGGTTCCAGAGGATGTCGTAGTCCATATCTTGCCTCGTGAAGGCTTTGTCTTTGCTACTTCAAAGGATTTGTTTGTAGCATTGGATACTACAATGACGCCAGAGCTTCAGCTGGAAGGCTATGCCAGAGAACTGATCAACAAGATCCAGTATACACGTAAAGAACAGAATTTCGATATTATGGATAGAATTGATATCCTATGGAGCGGTGATGATGACATCGCTTCTGCAATAGAGAGACATCGAGAGTATATTATGCAAGAAACACTTGCAGATTCAATCAGCACTACTCAGCCTTCGTCTGCAGACGTTACTGAGTACGACATCAACGGGAGACAAGTATGGTTAGGCGTAAAGAGAGTAACAGAGATTTAGATATTGGTTTGAAATCAGCCGCCCTGAGAGGTTGTAATGCCATATTGTATTGAGTGCGGATCCCAGATCCCCGAGAAAGCAAAGTTCTGCCCGGGATGTGGATCAAAGACTTTTCAAACAGAGCCAAACCAGCCTGCTCAAGACAAGGTAAATGAGCCGTCAGTAGCCACCTCGAGTGAGTCTTCTGCCAGCAAAGTCTCTGTGACCCCAAAGACCAATAACACAGATTCTGCCTTTACTCTATTGGATAATGGTGAGCGCTTTCGCGATTATACGATTGTCAGACTGTTGAATAAAGACCAGGATGGAATCAAGTATATCGCCACAAAAGACGGTAGTGACCAACTACTCCTGCTGAAGGTATTCCACAATTTCTATTATGATCGGGCAGAGAAAGTCTTCACCATACAGATGAGCCTGAACCACCTCAATAAGATCAATGAGAGCTTCATCCCCAAGGTTATCGAGGTAAACCAGGGAAGCAGTCCGCGGTTCATGGCTGCAGAATATATCGAGGGTGAATCTCTACAAGAAATCAAGCATAATGATCCTCAGCGACTCACAGAAGAATACGTCCGGGAGATCTCAAGGCAATTGATAGATGCTGCCGCAACGATCAACAAACACGGTCTTAGTATAAACAATCTGAACCTGCTTGGGGTGATGGTGAGGGAAAACGGTAAGATAAGCATCTTACTCTCCGGCATTACCTTTGATGGAGGCATTGACGAAAGAGAAGACGTCTTCACAATCGGTGTAATCATCGCTCAGTTGATGTCCAAGAGTGGATTTTACAGCTCTATTTATAGCGATGCCCGGCTTCGCTTAAACAAGTTTCACTATGTAAATGGATGCACCATATCATTCAACAAATTCATTGCGGATTGCGTTCATCGTAATGCCTCACAGAGGTTTAGTAACGTCCAAAAGATGCAAAAAGCTCTGTCCAAGCTCCCCCCTTACAATCCGGATGAGTTGTTTGTCGATAAAGAAGAAAGCGGAATTACGTTTGAAGTAGCTGCCAGATCTGTTGATAAACCCAAGGGACGAATAGACTTCCTCTTTTGGACTCTGGTCGCCTTGATCTTAGCAGGTCTCGTATTGGTTATGACTACCAATATTTACAGCTATATCTTTGGAGCTCCAGATACTGAATTTCAGTTTACAGCCTTTTCTACCAGAGCCGATACTACATCTGTAGCTCCATTAACGCCTCCCCCACCACCCATCAGTCGCGATATCAATGTGCCCTCCACTGGTTATGGAGATTTTAGAACACAAGGTAGTACGACAGATACTCAAGTTGGCGATGATGGCCTCCAGATTGATCCTCGCAGGAATTTGCAAGTCCAAGTCCAGACCCGCCCCGGTGTACAAGAGAACATCAAGGCGAAGGGTATTCCAGAACACATGGTCTTTATCGATTCAAACACATTTGGTTTTGGCAGACTAAAGGACAATCTTCACCATAATGTGTCTATTTCTGGTTTCTACATCAGTAAATACGAGGTTACTCAAGGCGAGTGGAACCGTTTTATGCGGGCAGCTAACGTGACGGCAAGAGGAGACGATCTGCCAGTCGAGAATGTCAGCTGGTTTGATGCAGTATTATACGCCAACGGACTCAGTGAATCTGAAGGGCTTACTCCCTGCTATCGAATTCGGGGACTGGGCAATGCCAGAGTTGTAACCTGTGATTTCAGAGCAAACGGATATAGACTCCCCACTGAAGCAGAATGGGAGATAGCTGCCAAAGGCGGTCAGTTGTTTAACTATAGCGGTTCTGAAGATCCGGATGAGGTAGCATGGTACAAGGATAACAGTAGCGGGAGAACAAGAAAACCGGGACAGCTTGCACCAAATGGCTTTGGACTGTATGACATGACTGGAAACGTCGCCGAATGGTGCTGGGACTGGTTTGATGGTAACTATACCCGTACTCTTACTACGTTTGTGAATCCCACTGGTCCTGATACGGGCACCCACAAATCCATCAGGGGTGGAAGTATACTCAATGGAGATGGCCGGAACCTGAATATCATTTTCAGAGACAAAGGAGAGCCTGGACGCGGATATCCCTTCGTTGGATTCAGACTTGTAAGGATAAACTAAGCAGGCAAAGAAACACTAGCAGATACCGATATATTCCTAAGGCATAATGAAGTTTGAGCTTGATGCCTGATGATGGAGGTGTCTATTTCAAAGCTGCAGAGTAGTATTCCAGCATCCTGTCTGGCAGATAAGACTTTTTCGCCTGCCTCAAGCCGTCTAGATCCATATCCTGCTCTCTATTGATCCACTTGTAGCGTGGTAAAAGATGCCGGGCAGCCTCGTAGTTTATTATCTGGGCAGATCCTTTTTTATCTGGATCGAACTTCTCAAAGTGGATGGTAGCCATGTCCGGAGTCTGCTCACTAAACACTGAAAATGCCGCGATTTTCCCATTCAAACATATAAGAATCCCTTCTATCGGGATATCATTCCACATGTTCATAGCGTTTGACAGGGCCTTCAATTCACTTTGCAGGTAGATTCCTTCTGCATCACGCTGGCGTTTCCACTTGGCAGCAAACATGACAATCACATCTCTTCGATCTGCTGTGATTGGCAATACCTGGTAGTCTGGATAAGCCCTTTTGAACTGAGAGATCAGGTTCTTCTTCTTCGCCAGTTTCTTGCCGCTCAAATTGACCAGCTTCTCAGTAAGATAGACGTAATCCGCCCATCCCGGAGAATTTGTAACAGTCATCAGATCTGTTAAGTCTGGATTGGCCTGATAGTAATCTTCTGGAATCAAAATCAATTCAGCTTCTGGATACTCTGTTCGAAACATCTGCACCAAATGCACCAGATCAAGCGGCTTGATATTTCTCCCGATTGGAAAGCAAATCGCCTGATACTTTGGATTGAATACGACCAGGCTGTCGTTCCAGATCATGTACTGATCACTATAAAGCTTACCCCAAGTCATGAGATTGCAGATAGAATAATCGCAAGCTTCCCTGGGATTCTTTGCCAGATAGCTGCGAAGCAGAGGAATTTGCTCTATGGTAAGGGGTTTAAGATCCAACATAATTACTGCTTCAAAAGAAAAGGTGTGTAGCCCTTCATAACATCGAACCCCAGATTCTGATAAAAGCTCTCATAACCTGGCTCGCTAATCAAACCGATCCACTGCAGCTTATGCTGTCTCAGATAACCTAAAAGGGTATTGATGATCCCCTTCCCAATTCCCTTGCCCCGATAATCTGGATGCACTGTCACATCCTGGATGTAGGCATCACTCACGCCATCACTGATGCTTCTACCGATCCCAATGATCTCCTGATTGAGCTCTACGATTACAAAACAAAAGGATCTCGCGATGATCCCTGAAATCAGTTTCTCATCATCGGGTTGATCTTCCAGACCCCACCAACCAGCCAATCTATAGAGAGCAAGTACTTTTTGCACATCTGCTTCTTCGACTATTCTATACTTTATACTATCAATCATTATATGTTCCTTCAAAGGAGAATATATGCGTTTCCGCCGGATTTGCCAATGAGACCCTTCAGCTCCAGGTTTAGCAGAGCAATGGACAATTGCCCAAAGCTGTCTTTGGTCATTACTATGAGCTCATCAAAACTCAGATCCCGCTGTTCGGTTTGGAAGATCTCATAGATCTTTGTTTCATTATCGGATAGCTCCGGGAAAATCTCCAACTGGGAGTTCTCATCGTCCTCCAGATCAAGAATGGCAAAGAAATCCTCAGCACATGTGATTGTGATGGCCCCGCTCTTGATGAGATAGTTTGGACCCTGGGCATTTGCTACGTTGATGTTTCCTGGTAGGGCCAGAACCTCCCGGTTTTGTTCCAAAGCAAATTTCGCGGTGAGCAAAGCCCCGCTACTAAGAGGCCCTTCCACCACAAAAACAGCATGTGAGAGAGCAGAGATGATCCTGTTTCGAGCAGGGAAGTTCCATCGTTCCATCTTTGAGCCAGGTTCATACTCCGAGACTAAAGCTCCATGCTCGATTATCTTTTTGGCTAGCTCCCGATTGAGAGTAGGATACACATCTTCCACCCCACTAGCCAGCACAGCGACTGTATGACTGTTTGCCTCGAGCGCTGTCTGGTGTGAGACTGTGTCTATCCCCATTGCCAGACCGCTGATGATGCAAACTCCCTTGGACGCAACAGGAGCCAGCAATTTCTTGCACATCTCCCTGCCATAAGAGCTGGGCTTTCTAGTTCCCACTACTCCGAGTCTTTTGCGGTCGAGCGCTGTTTGCAGGTCTCCCCTGTAATACAATATCAAGGGAGGAGAGAATATCTCAGACAGATAGTCCGGATAATCTTCATCGCCAAGACAGGTATAGGAAATACTGTAATGCTCCATAAGCTTACATATCTGGGGATAACATTTCGGCAAACAGGACTCAGCCAGATGGGTAGCTGCTTTGGCACTTATCTGAGCTTCGCGGTATATGGGATGATCGGCATGCCCTACGAATGTAAGAGGCGAGCCATACATCTCCACCAGTTTCTGAGCCCTCTTTGGGCCAATATCCGGAGCTGTTTTCAGACACAGCCAGGCAATGTATTTTGCTTCGTCTGTCATGCTTGTTTTAAGATTCTATAGAGCCGGTACTTCAGTTCATCGATATTCAAACCGCTCACTGAAGAAACCGGGAGCACCTCTTCTTTACAATGCTCTTTAAAAAGCTTTTGCACTTCTTCTACCGCTGCTTCTTGTTCCTCAGATGCAATGGTATCCAGCTTGCTAATAGCAATCAGATGCGGTTTTTTATCCATAAAGGAATCATATAAAAAGAGCTCCGAGCGTAAGGTTTGATAGGCCTCAACGGGATCAGGAGTCCTGACATCGATCAGAAACAGCAGCACACTTGTTCTTTGGATATGCTTTAAGAACTGAATGCCCAAACCCTTGCCGATGTGTGCACCCTCTATGATCCCCGGGATATCGGCCATCACAAAAGACTGATAGTCACTTACGCCTACGACACCAAGCATCGGCTCCAGAGTGGTAAATTCATAATCTGCGATCTTGGGGCGGGCAGCGGAAACAACGCTCAAGAGAGTCGATTTACCCGCATTGGGAAAGCCAACCAGTCCCACATCTGCCATGAGCTTTAGCACCAGCTCAAGTTCCAGATCTTCTGTTTTGCGACCTTGAGTCGCTTTACGAGGGGCCTGATTGATGGAATTTACAAAATGGCAATTTCCCTTGCCGCCTCTGCCACCACGAGAGATCAGTACCTCCTCACCAGGATTTGTAATATCACAGAGTTTCACCCGTTTATCATCCACGATACTGAAGATCTCTGTGCCCAAGGGCAATCTGATAATCAGGTTTGTACCGCTGGCTCCCGTTTTACGTGCTCCACTCCCAAACTTACCATTCTCGGCTTTGAGGTACCGCGTATACTTATAATCCAGAAGGGTGTTTACATTTGTATCACCAATAGCGATTATATCTCCGCCCTTGCCACCGTCACCACCATCGGGGCCGCCTTTGGGGATGAACTTTTCTCTGCGAAAACTCACTACTCCATCCCCTCCGTTCCCCGCTTTCACGCGTATCTTTGCATAATCAATAAACATCTATAATATCACCTTAACACAATAAACTTTTTGGCTTGAGCAATCGTCCCCTGAGACACCTTCAAGAAATAGACTCCGGGGGTCAGATTGATCCCATTTACTCTACCGTTCCAATTTATAGAAAGGTCAGAATTGTCAACTGCTGCCTCAAATATCGATCCCAAACGTTGTCCCTTGAGGTTAAAAACTTCCATCTTAAGTTCGCCAGTTTTGAAGCCCTGCAGATTGATAATCTGCCCCGAGCCGTTTATCCTGAAGGGATTTGTCATGCCTATGACAGGCTTGACGGGTAGAACGTACTCATCCGCAGCACCCGTGGCGTGATACACTCTCATGTTTACTACCTCAGCATTAGTATCTCCAAAGGTCACATCTGCATACAGCCATTCGGATGGAAGCTGAGCAAAATAGGTAACCGTATCCGAAAAATCCAGGGCTGGAGTCTCGAACTCTATCAATTCCTGATTATTGGTTACCAGTTCTGCTATATAGGCATAATCTGCATCAGCATCAAAGTAATCCATTGTGAGCAGATAACCAAGGCTATTCTCAGTAAAAATCGGATTGGATATGACCGGCAAAGTGTTTTGATCTACATGATGCACCAGGTTATCAAAACTAACCACTGCAGGAGCAGTATAATCTCCAAAGAAAAACTGCGGTTCCAGCGTGGTTAAATCAAGCGTTATCCTCATTGTAAGGCTCGTGAAGGCCAGAGAGTTCACGATGTTTGGCCAGGCACCAAAGCCAGGATCATTTACCAGATCGTCCATATTACAGGACATATAGAGCTTACCTCCGCTTACCTGAGATTGAATATTACCAATCCTTTCAAATACCGGATTCAGATCTGGATCTACTCCTAGCTTGTAGAGCCCTGGAGAAATCACTCCCGGAATATTGAAGGTATTCACCATTGCATAAACCACCGAATCTGTTACAGTACTCTCGGGATTTGAGATCATAGTCAGATAAACATTGTAAGAAGATAGAGTATTCATGGTCGGGAAGGTACCCTGAACGTTCTGGATAGCGGAGTGAAGTAAGGTACTTGATACCCCTATATATGAAGCAGTAAGATCCAGCATGGGAGCAGCTTCGATGTCAATATCACCTGTGGGATCATCGGCGATCCAGGCCATCGCATCCAGGACAGGAGGAAAAGTATTTGAATCCAGATGAGCATTATGCATGACTACGAGAGTTTCCCCCATCTGTTCCACTTCAGAGCGCAAACGATATTTCATGCTGGTCCCAAAGCTGTATGGGACATGCGCTTCGTAGACCATATCACCCACATACTGCAGATCTTCCTGCGCCCACCAGCCAGAGCTTGTCAGCCTCCAAAACTGGTGATTGGAAAATTCTGGAGAAGTGGAATTGAACCTGAAAAACACGTCTCCACTATTCAGGCGGGAGGTATGTCTGATGTACTGCCAGGGCAATAGCTCTTGCGCCCATACCAAAGATATTAAAACCAAAAAAACGACAATCAATAGGTTTCTTTTCATCTTGTTTCTCCTAAAACATCAAGGATTGATCAGGCCTTGTTCCCACAGTTTTCGGAAATATGTCCAGCTGGTCTCATTGGGTTCCGAATACTCCTGGGGAGCATTTTTGTAGTGGGGATTGTGAGTCTCCACGTAACTCTTTATGTGCTGGGGCATGTCGTCCCAACCGGCTGGCAATTTGCGACCTCTGCAGACAAAGACCAGGTTCCCCTCTCTATCTCCCATTCTCATGAATGGCATCCAGGGGCTTATCCTCGTCCAGGTAATATTAGTAGGTAAAGTGCTGAGCTCAGAATTGGCTACATCACTTTTTGAAATGAAAAAATGGAAAAACTCTGCCGCCTGATAAGTATCAGCCTGGGAAAACTCCGAGAATTCTCTTCTGGGTAGTGGGCTGGGATAATATGGGAAGAGATCCATATAAAAGGCTATCTGATTCCCCAAATCCTCAGATGGCAGTATTCTGTGGATATAGGGCAGGTAATCCTCGGTAAATGTGATATCCTGGTTTACTGGATCATTCCAGATCTGAATAACCGGGATGATAGTATCCGTAAAGGGATTACGCCACTCTTCGAGGATTTTTCCGGTTCTGGGATCAATGAAGAAAGCAGCTTCCCGGGTCAGAAGCTCAAATCCGCCATCTTTTACGATAGTCCTGGCCACGTTAAAACCCTCAAACAGGAACAATTCTCTTCTTCGCTCTCCAGGGATGAAGCTGTACACCGTGCCCGTCCAATGAAACACAACCTCTTTCCCGGAGCTGTCTCCTCTGGTCCTCATAAACGTATTGAGGTAGTCTACAGGATTAGCCAAATCAATTGTTGTTGCTGCAAGACAACTGGCAATCAGGATAACAACTAAGACAAGTATCTTCTTACACATACACTACCTTTTCGGAAATGAAATCCTGTCTCTCACTGCTTCAAAAACTGCAGCGTGTCTGGGGAAGTTTTTCTCTGTGGAGGCCATACTCAGGATAAAGAGCATATCATCAATCACCCCTACATATTGATGAACAGCGATTACTTCTTCAAACGTTCCCCTGATCTCAAATCTGTAAAGCTTAATCCCATCCACGATAAAAGACGCATCTGCCGTTACTTTTACATTACGCATACCCTGATCTTCCATAATATCCGGAAGAATTGGCACCATAAAAGAAACAAACCCTGGAAGATCCTTTATCTCCTCGGTATAGGGAAAAGGAGTTATTGTTATATCAATACCGGTGGCAAGATCATCTTCTCTACTGGAGATCTCTCTGAGAAATAGACTCTGCTGATCCGATTCTTCTACCATCCAGGAAGCAGATGGATACCTTATACTGTATAAGCCGGAGGGGCTGTTAAAGACGGCATCCAGATTGATAGAATCAGTAGCACAGAGGGCCATTACCACGAGTACCAGAGTTGAGATCAATAATACTTTTTTCACATTTTCTCCTATATATTGCCGCGCTCATTAAAAGAACACGACTCGTTGACCTAATTAGAGAGGGTTAAATATGTCAAGCAAGAATTGTTCTCTATTTTCAAGATAAACAGCCTCAAACCAAGCCAGCCGATACTTTACCCTGCGTTAGCAAAAGGAGCGAAGCAGGATTTGGGCTGAGATCACGTTTTACAATTGATCAGTACTTTTCCAGAATTGCCAGAGCTTCCTCAAACTGCTGCATATAAGTACTATACTTCTTCTTATCGAGTTCGATGATGATCTTGATCCCCTTTGATGCATCGATCTTGAAGGTATGACTTAGTTTGGAACAAAAACTGAGCACCCGCTTTTGCTCCGGTAAGCGCTTGGGATCAAATTCGATCACTACTCTGGCACTACGTATCTGGCAGGTCTGGATTTGCAGAGCTTTGACCAGGGTATTGAGTTTGAAATACATCATCAGCCACAGCGCTTTCTCTGGTAGTTTTCCAAATCTATCATTGAGCTCTGCTTGAAAATCATCCACTTCAACGGGTTTCTGCAGTTCATTCAAACGGCGATAGATCCGTAGTCTTTCTTCATCATCATCAATGTATTCCCTGGGGAAATAGAGATCGACTTCCGTCTTCAGCGTTTGCCTGTTCTCTGGCGTATCGTCTTCTGTAAAGAGTTCGGGATTGTCTTTTTGAATAGACTCGATGGCCTTTTCCAGGAGGTGGTTGTAATAGTTGTAACCAATGGATTGGATTACGCCGCTTTGCTTAATTCCCAGGATAGTACCGGCTCCCCTGATCTCCAGATCGCGCAAGGCCACTTGAAAACCAGCTCCGAGATAATCGTATTGGGTAAGTGCTTCCAGCCTGTTCTTGGCATCAGTCGTAGTGGCATTGGGAATCAACAGATAGGCGTATGCCCGGCGGTTGCTTCTGCCTACTCTCCCTCGCATTTGATAGAGCTGGGCCAGACCAAAGGTATCTGCTCTATCTATGATAATAGTGTTTGCATTGGGTATATCGATCCCGTTTTCGATGATAGTAGTCGAGATCAATACATCGTATTCATGCTCCATGAATGCATCCATCACCCTTTCCAATTGGTGCTCGGATAGCTGAGCATGCCCCACGCCAAATCTTACTCCCGGCATTGCTTCTCTCAGTTCTGCCGCCACGGTTTCGATTGTTTGAACTCTATTGTGCAGGAAGAATATCTGGCCACCACGATCGATCTCCCTACGGATCGCATCTTTAATCACTTCTATATCCCGCGGAGTGATAATCGTCCGGATGGGCAACCTCTCCTTGGGAGAGGTTTGCATCAATGAGATCTCTTTGAGCTTGGCCAGAGCCATATTCAAGGTTCTGGGGATCGGCGTTGCAGACATGTATAGAGTGTCCACGTTGGATTGAAGCTTGCGCAGTTTCTCTTTGTGTCTCACTCCAAAGCGATGCTCCTCATCAACAATCAAGAGACCCAAGTGTTTGAATTTCACATCTTTGGAGATAATCCTATGGGTTCCGATGGCTATATCAACCTGCCCAGCGCTCAAAGCTGAGAGATCGCGATTGATCTGAGTGGCAGATCTGAACCTGCTGAACATGGCGATCTTGACCGGATACTGCGCCATTCTCTCTCGAAACACACGATAATGCTGTTCTGCCAGAAGTGTCGTAGGCACCAATACTGCCACCTGAAAACCAGACATCACAGCCTTGAAAGCCGCTCGGATCGCCACCTCTGTCTTACCGAAACCAACATCTCCACAGAGCAATCTCTCCATGGGAGCCGGGAGTTCCATATCCTCTTTGATCTCTTTGGAGGATCTGGCTTGGTCTGGAGTATCCTCGTAGATGAAGGAGTTTTCCAGCTCATGCTGCCAGGGAGTATCAGCCTGGTGCGCTACTCCGCGTCGTTTGGAACGCTCGGCATAGAGCTTGATAATATCAGCAGCTACGAGCTCAATCTGCTCTTTGGCTTTGCGCTTTGTATTGTGCCATTTGACGGAGCCGAGTTTGTTCAGAGACGGTGCAGAGCCTTCTTCTGCCACATATTTGGAAATCAGCTGGAGTTGGAACGTCGGCACATACACCTTGTCTTCATCTGCATAACGTAGAACCAGACATTCGATATTCTGCCCTTCCAGTTTGATCATCTTCAGGCCTTCAAACACTGCAATACCATGATCCACATGCACCACATAATCGCCGGGTTTGAGGTTGTTATAATCTATTATCTGCTCCCCAGATGAGTAACGAGGGGTATAGCGCTTTCTCTTGTAGCGGTTGAAGATTTCGTGATCTGTAAATAGGGCAAGCCTGGCTGTGGGCATGGTAAAGCCACTATGCAATACGCCTATATGGTGCGAGGTGAATACATCGTAGTCGTCCAATAGTTGCTGCATCCGCTTACTCTGGCTTTCATTGTCAAAGAGCATAAGAGTGTGGTAGGCTTGAGCTTGCAGGCGAAGTAAATCCTGGCTGAGTAGCTTGAGATCTCCCGCTGTTCCCTTCTGATCTTCAAAGGGAGCCTTTATGGACTCCGCCTCTTTGAGCGAACCTGGCAGGATAAACTCACTCTGAGATAGAAATATCGAAGGAGTGTTGCGGATCAAATTCTGGATATAATCTGGATCTGCCAGCATCTTTTCTGGTCTTGGCAGCTTGTTCTCTCCCTTCTTGGGAATCAATCTTTCATATTGGATCAGGGCTTGCTCCAGAGTTTGTCTGGCCTCCTCCATCACGTAGGTAAAATTGTTCCAGGTGATAATCAAATCACTGGGGACAAAATAACCCGCAAAGGTATCGAGCTTTGGAACCAGCAGGCTATAATAGTTCTCTATACCATCAAAAAAGCCCTTGCGACCAGCTTTGACAGCAACAGGCGAGATGGAATCTATATCGCTGAGGCTCAGCTCACGGGAGGGAAGCAGAACAATCTCCCCCATCTCTGATGGTTCTGATCTCTGCGAACTGAGTGAGAAAGCCCGGATTGATATCAGCTCATCCCCAAAAAACTCTATCCTGAAGGGTTTTGGCGAAGGAGGGCTAAAGACGTCTATGATCCCACCTCTTCTGGCTACTTGAAAGATCTTGGACACCTGGTAGTCCACTTCGTAACCCATACCCACCAAATCCCGGACAAGCTTTTCAGGATCGTATTCCATACCGGCTTTCAGGTGCAAAATGTGCTGTTGAAGCGTTTGCTTTGGTATCAACCATCTCAGCAAGGCGCGGATCGAGAGACTGTAGATCCGGGGAACGCCATCCATGGTCTTGATCAAGGTCTCCATTCTAGCTGCCCTGATCGAGTAGTGGGGAGATCTTTCCTCATAGGGCAGGATTTCGTAATCCGGCAGGTAGCAGGCATTATCTTTGCCAATTAGTACGCAAAGATCGTCCCAAACGTCTTCTGCAATGATATCGTCCTGAGATACTATAAGCACATTTCTGCCACTTTGCTCCCAGGCTCGTACAGTCATCAAAACACGGGCAGATTGGTTCAGGTGATGATACTGAGCCAGTCTAGAGGCAGAGACTGTGGTATCGAATTCTCTGATAAAAGCGCAGTTGTCCAGGTTACGTTTGATGCTCTTGTAGAGTGGGTTCATAATATTATCTCTTAGTTGCTACATCACGATGCAGCCAGTCTTAGATTTCGTACTCAGCTTTCACAAAGGAACCAATAATCTTGGCAAGCTTACCATTGGCAAAAGAAATCGTGAGTCTCGCGCTCTCTCCGGCTCCATCGACACTGAGAACCTGGCCTTTCCCGTATTCTTCGTGAATCACAGTCTGTCCAATCTTGAAGAACTTCTGACTCTCGGTGATCACAGGCTTCCTTGGCCTTTTCACAACGGGTGGAGTATATGGTGCAGATCCAAGCTCAGTGGTTCGCATTAAACCGGGATTGAGATCCTGAATAAACATACTGGGCTTTGTATAATAGAAAGTATCATACAAGCGGCGAAACCTGGCATAGCTAAGGTATAGTGCTTTTTTGGCCCGGGTAACTGCCACATAAAACAAACGCCTCTCTTCTTCGATCCCTTCCCGGCTGTCCATCGACATCCTGTGAGGCAGCAGCTCATCTTCCAGACCGACGATGAAGACAGTATCAAACTCTAGGCCCTTGGCGTTGTGCATCGTCATCAAGCGAACAGTTTCCGTGGTCTCGGAGAGCTGATCCAGATCCGTCTGAAGAGCCACAAACGGCAGATAGTCGGAGAGCAGGGGGAGCCTGTCGTTCTCGCGCTGGAAGCGGTCGCAAAACTCACTCGTGGCCGTCACGAACTCGATCAGGTTTTCAGCCCGGGCTACATCTTTGGGATCCTTGCTGTTGCGATATAGATCTACCCAGCTCAGATCCTCCAGAATCATCTTGACCACATCCAGGACATTAGTCACCAGAGCGTGATGTCTCCACGCCTCCACTCCTGCAAAGAAATCTGCAACCTTGCGTTTACCAGCAGCTTGCAGGTCATGCACATCATCCACATACTTCAAGGTCTGAAATACGGTGAGACGCGTTTTGGTGGCATGGGCTATCAGCTTGTTGATAGTGGTCTGCCCTATGCCTCGGGGAGGCTCGTTGATAATCCTGAGCATGCTTTCATTATCGGCAGGATTGGCCAGGACTTTCAAATAGGCCAGCAAGTCCTTGATCTCTTTACGCTGGTAGAAATAAAGCGAACCTACAATCGTATAGGGAAGCTTCTTCTGCATAAAGGTGTATTCGAAAACGCGGGATTGCGCATTGGTGCGATAGAGAATGGCTATATTATTGAGCGAGGTTCCAGTCTTGGAGAGCTTCAGAATTTTTTCTGCCACGCGGGCAGCTTCTTCATTTTCATCGTCATAACTCTCGAGAAGAGGTTTCTCTCCTTCGCCCAGTTCAGACCAGAGCTCCTTGGGGTGCCGCCGATGGTTCTGTTTGATTACCTCATTTGCCAGATTGAGGATTGAGGTAGTCGAGCGATAGTTTTGCTCCAGCCGAATGGTCTGCACTTCCTCGTAATCTCGTTCAAATTCCAGAATATTCCGGATAGTAGCGCCCCGCCAGCTATAGATAGCCTGGTCGTCGTCCCCCACCACACAGATGTTTCGGTGCTCTCTTGCGATCTGATACATGATCTGGAATTGGGCAAAGTTTGTATCCTGATACTCGTCTATCATCACATAGCGAAACATGTTTTGATACTTCATACGCACCGCTTCATTGGTCTGGAGCAGCTTTGCCGTATAGAGCAGGATATCGTCGAAGTCCAGAGCTTGATTGAGCAGAAGCGTCTGTTGGTAAAGCTTATAGATTTGCACGAATTGCTTGTAAAAGTCTCCAGAAGCATTGATATCCTCCTGGTGATCCAGCAGATCCTCCGGGAGCATCAGCTTGTTTTTGTATTTACCTATCGTGCTGATCACCTTGGGAATGGGCACTTTCTGAGTGTCAAAGCCCTGGGCTTTATAGATCTTTTTGAGGACAGACTTCTGATCGTCGTCGTCATAGATTGAATAGTTTGAATTAAAGGGCAGGGAGGCGGTCTCAAAACGCAGAATCCTGCCGCAAAGAGAGTGAAAGGTACCCACCCAAAGAGAGCGAACAGAATAGTGCAGGAGCTGCTCCAATCTATCTTGCAGTTCCTTGGCAGCTTTGTTTGTGAAGGTGACGACCAGGATATTCCAGGGTGGAATTTTCGCTTTTTGGAGCAGCCAGGCCGTTCTATAGATGATAGATTTGGTCTTTCCACTTCCAGCCCCGGCCAGCACCAGCATAGGACCATCTGCAGTGGTCACCACTCGCTGCTGCTCGGGATTCAGTTCCCTGGAGAGATCATCTGGAAGCATCGAATCTTCGGACTATCAATTTGGCACGTGGACAAACATCGGAGCCGATTGCCTGCCTTCGAGCCTACCGCTGGGGTAAGACTTGAAGCCAGAGACCTTGTAGTAGTAGTCTCCGGCAAGAATATCTATGTGGTCGTACTGATTTACAGTAAACACTGTATCTACCCTGGCAAAGGTAGAATAGTAGGAAAGACTCCTATAGATATAGTAACCATCGGTGGTAGTAGTCGAATTTGCTCGCCAGCTCAGGCGTACATACTTGTTTGTAACTCCCGCAGGAGATGGGTTTGCGACCAGCTCGGAGACCTGTTCTGGCACTAAAATATCATCGTTCCCCACTGGATCCAAAGGATTTGAGCGATCCAACCCACAGCCAACAAGACTAAGCAACAGCATCAAATATATAATTTTTCTCATAACGCAGGCCCTCAAAACCTCAGCTGAATACCCGTTGGGGTAATTTGCAGGGGCTGATAGTATTCATTAAAGACTCTCTCCCAAAGTGCAGCATTGAAGGATTCTGTGGCCTGGATTACATCGAACAGATTGTAAGCCCAGACTACAGATGCCAGCCCCAAAAAGATCATCGAGTACTGATAGGGCTGCTGTGCCTTTTTGTACATATTCTCGATCTCTTCGATCTGGGTCGCAGCCTCATACTTGCGATAGTAATCCATGGAGCGGTCATAGAAATATAGAGTGGCCCCAAGTAATACCAGTTCTGTGCCCAGGATAACCTGGCCTCGAGTATAATGCTCCGTGGCAAATTGCCCCCATCCCGGTACAAGGGCGGATTTGAGGAGGGTGGAAGAATGACTCTGAGATTCCATTTCATAGATCTGCAGCAGCCTCTGACGGGCAGCCAGATCGTTGCGATAGACTATTCTATCCTGCAAGCCCGACCAGCCATATTTGGTGCTATCGGAAAACTGCACCAGATCGAAAGTCGCTTGGGCAAACAGAGAACCAAATCCGAGGAGCGTGATCAGTATAAAAATATATTTCTTCATCATAATCTCCTACTGGATCAAGTTCTCTGATATCTTGTTCAGAGGAACCACGCTTCGATCTCTCAGATTTACCTGCCAGATATAGAAATAGGTCTCATTCGGAGTCAGGATATCATATCTGGCCTCATACTTGTATTGTCCTGTGGAGAGGAGGATCTTCCAGCCGGAATCATTGATCTCGTCCGCTCTGTATCGAGTACTGAGTTCCCTCTTTAGCTCGTTTATCTTTCGGTTCAGGAGTCCACCCCTGTATTCGTTAATTATACGCTGCACAAAGGCATTGGGGTTTTTGGTGGCTTCAATCAGATTTTGCATCTGCCGTACTTTGGATTGATACTCTGGCTTGTCATCAAGCGAGGCGGCCTCCACGTAGAGCGGCAGAGCCATGGCAAAGCGGTTTGCAGTTTCGTGCCTCTCTGCCTCTATAAAGAGAATTGCAGCTCTTTGGATGTTGGCCCGAATTGTGTTCAGGCGTTCAATAGCCTGCACGGCCTGCTTGTAATTGGGCAGGATATCAAAAGTCTTTTGATAGTGCCGGAGAGCCGCGTCAAATTCTCGCGCTTCCAGCAGGCTATTACCCTTCTCGATAAACATCGAGGCGATGTCTATCAAGCGCTGGTTGATCAGCTCTCTCTTGGGTGGATAATACTGCACGGCAATCCGGAAATGATGGTCTGCAGACATAAAGTCCTGATCCACGATATACGCTTCTGCCTGGGCCTGGTAGGTATCGGAGATCAATATGTTTAGCTCCTCAAAATTGATCACTGGATAGCGAGACAGCTCAAAGAGTACGGCCAGAGCATCATTGAAGTATTCCTGCTGCATCAAAGCCAGAGCAAGATCGGTGCGCATTGGGATAATCTTTTGCACCATCGATCGTGCCTGCAGCTCATACGAATTGTTGGGATAGCTGTCGTAGAGATTCATATAATCACGCCAGGCTGCATCCCGGTCTGCATGTACATCAAGATGAATTTTGATCCTGCGGAACAGCATCTCGGGGATCAGTTCTGATCTGGGAATTTCTCTGATGATTGCATTGATGAACTGCGATTCTGTTGCAATGTCCCCTGCTTCCAGAGCACGATTGGCGAGCATTTTGTATATTTTGGCAAGCTGAACATCCGCTTCGGCTGAATTGGCCAGTTTGAGAAAGTTTTTGGCCAGCGTCCAATTCTGCCTGTCAATTGCCAGCTCTGCCAGATTGAGATAGCTCTGTGAGCGCAGCATCTCTGCCCTGGTCCGGATAGCACCATTTTCACTGTTAGGCAGGTATTCATCGATTGCCTGGATCGCTGCGGCATAACGCTCGTTGTTGTATAGCTCCTGAGCATCTCTGAGCTTGTTAATCTCGCAGCCTGATAATGCTATCAGAAGCAGCGAGATTATGAGGAACGTGTATTTCAAATTCAAAAGCTTATCTCTCCCTACCTTAGATCTGGTATTCGATGTTTTCCCGGGCAAATTCAAATTTTGCATTTGGATTCTCTTTGAGCCAGGTTTCCAGCTCTTCAGAGATGCCATGATTGAGGAGTATGCGTTTGATCTCATGCTGTTCCAATCTGAGGATAACATGAGCCTTGGGATGGATGGCATCCACGATGATGGTATGACAGTTTTCCAGCAGCGAGAGGATATTATCTCCACTTTGAAGGTCTGAGGTATAGACCAGAGCACCGTTTTCGTCCTCAATCCTAAAAGAATAGCTTTGCATCGTATTGGGTAGATTCAAGGTCTTAATAATCTCTTCGTAGCCGGTTAAATGGTCTGATAGAGAAGGACTTACCATCGGAAGATAGAGCTCTATCTCGTCCACATTGTGGATTTTTAGTTCGAAACTAAACTTCTGTTCGAAGGTATAAAACATGTGCAGGACTTCCAAAAAAGCTGCTGGTCTCTCTGGTAAAAACAAATCCAGAGGCTTGGTTCTGCCTTCCAGATACAACATCTGCAAGACCATGAACAAGCCACAGATATGATCCGGATGATAGTGGCTGATCACGATAGAATCCAGTTCATTACCAGTCAGGCCCTGTTCCAATAAGCGATGGAAAGTACCATCACCGCAGTCGAAGAGGATCTTTTTGCCTTGAACCTCTACAAAAATAGCTGAAAGATGCTTGTCCAAGCTGGGTAATCCGGGGCCAGACCCCAAAATAACAAACTTCATAACTCCTCCCTACTTTTTCTTTAACTGATTGGCAGGCACCACAATCGGCACCTGATCCAATTTTCTACCAAAAATGAGAAAGAAAGCTGCAAAGAGCACAGTGGTGATCAGAAGCAACTCCCTTGATCCAATCTTAAAGACGATTATCGTAGTCAGAACGATTAATACATTGATCAGGTAGATCATGACAGCAGTCACTTTTATTGAGCCCAGGACCGTATTGATCCTATGAGTGGAATGATCTTTGCCGCCTTGCATCACGTGCCGGCCGTCCCGACCCCTGGTATAGCTCACCAGAGCAATGTCAAAAATGGCATAACTGAGCAGCAGCACCGGCATCAAAAAGAACATCTTGTCGTTTTTAAAGTTCCCTGCGTGCTGTGCCATCAGAATCCCCATTGAGGAGAGAAAATAGCCGATAAACATCGATCCGGCATCCCCTAAAAAGATCTTGGCCGGATTGAAATTATAGGGCAAAAATCCAAAAGTAGAGCCCGCAAAGCTGAGCGAGATCAGCCCAATCAGAGCCATGGCTTCGACATTTGTATTGGCATTGATGAGGCTGAAAGCAAAGAATCCCAAGCCCAATATCCCCGCCATTCCGCTGATGATCCCGTCCATATTGTCCAAAAAATTTAGGGCATTCATCAGACCTACCATCCACAACACCAATAAAGGCAGGGTAATATAGGCAGAGCCAAACATCATAAACAGCTCGGAGAGTCTGTAATTTGTAAGAATAAACAGTAAACTCACCACTATCTGCCCGCCCATCTTGACACTCGGACGCATCCCATATTTATCGTCGATCAGGCCTATCAAAACGATCAGGATCGATCCACCCAGGTAGCCCAGAATGCCGGCATCAAAGTACCTTCCTGGAGAGATTATCACATCGTAAATACAGAGTGTTAGAAATCCAGTAAAGACACTCAGCCCACCCATTAAAGGCACTGATTTGAGGTGCATCTTTCGCGCTTCGGGTTTATCCACAAAATTAATCTTTCTTGCCAGCTTTATAATCAGGGGCGTAAGCCCATAAACAAACAGCCAAGACATTATGAATACCGTAACGTACTCATAAATCCTATTTTCCATCCATTACTCCATAGTTTTAGCAGTCTATCCCACGTACATAGATGGAGCTTTTTTGTCAAACCGAATTTCTCCAATCTCAAAGAAAAAGCCCACCTCGCATTCGGAGGCAGGCTTTTCCACGTGTTTCTTGAGGTAAGATTGCACTACATTTTCTTGTGGCAAAACCACCAATCGTAGCAATCCATTTCGCCTTTTTTGGCTTTTTCTTTACGTTCGTTTGCAGTCTTTACGTCTTTTGCGGGAGGGATGATTACTCTGTCGTTCAAGATATCATTCTTGGGCCAATTTGCAGGCATGGCTACTCCATTCTTATCAGAGTATTGCATTGCTTCCAAAGACCGCAGGATCTCTTCCATGTTTCTACCCAGTTCCTGAGGATAATAGAAAATTATCCGGATCAGACCTTTGTCATCAACGATGAATACGGCCCGAACCGTGTTTGTGCCCTTACCGGGATGAATCAGTCCCATTCTGTCTGCCACAGCACCAGTGTCTGCTATAATCGGGAATTCGATCTCCACACCCATATTGTCCTGGATCCACTCTTCCCATTTGATGTGAGCAAATACTTGATCCACGCTCAACCCGATCAGCTCACAATTCAACTCCCGAAAACGGGGATAGAGCTTTTGAAAAGCCACAAATTCAGTTGTGCATACAGGGGTAAAATCTCCCGGATGACTGAATAACACAAACCATTTCCCAGCATAATGATCCGGCAAAACGATTTCACCTCTGGTGGTCAGAACCTTCATAGTAGGGAAGCGATCACCCAATAGTGGCATTCCTTTTACTTGATTGTCTTCCATTTATTCTCTCCTTTTGAGTTACATTTATGGATAGTATATCCTTTTTGTAGGATTTGGCAAGGGGCATTTCTTGAAATCCATCTCTTATTGGGAATTTAGGCGCATTACTCTTCTCTTTGGAGGTGAATTGCCATTTGTATTATGGCTCCGTGGATATAGTCATCCGTGTATCAGACGTGTATCAG
>CAZZCS010000002.1:0-64898 GCA_964652645.1 uncultured Candidatus Cloacimonadota bacterium
ACAGAGCCACGATGTGTCTCTGCGAGGCCCGGCTGTATCGCATCTTCGATGCTTTTTTTTAGTAACCAATCGTAAATTGAAAATCGATAGAGCGCAGCCAATCGTACATTGTACATCGTAAATTGTAAATCGATAGAGCGCAGCCAATCGTACATTGTACATCGTAAATTGTAAATCGATGGTGCGCAGCCAATTCTCCATTCTCAATCCTCAATTCTCAATTGATCTGCGCATTGCGTTGCAAAACCAGGTTCGTAAATAATAGCAAATAAAGACTGTTAGAACGATAGACGCCGCGTCCTGTAAGTATATATAGAGGAGCTTTATTTTTCTAGAAAAACAAAAACCGCTGAGACAGATGCCCATCTCAGCGGTTGTTTTACAAGCTATCGATTAACTAAAGTTCTTCAGCTTATCGACAATTTTTTCCTTTTGGACGAGGCCAACTAACTGCTCCACGATCTCGCCTTTGTGGAAGACAAGCAAGGTGGGGATGGACATAATGGAATAGCGTGAGGCTATTTCCGGGGCTTCGTCGATATTGAGCTTGGCAAAATTCACTTTGCCGGTGTACTCGGCGGCAAGCTTTTCAATGGTGGGCGTCAGAGCTTTGCAAGGGCCACACCAGGGTGCCCAAAAATCTACCAATACTGGCAGTTCGCTCTGCAACACCTCTGCATCAAAAGTGCTTGCGTTCAGTTCTTGCAAGGCCATCGATCCTACTCTACGATTGCTAAAATGTCACTCTTGGACAGAATGAGCAGCTTTTCGCCTTCAAGCTCGATCTCGGTCCCGGCATATTTGCCATAGAGAACTTTATCGCCCACTTTCACGGCTTTGAGTAAATCTTCGTCTGTACCGACAGCGATCACTTCAGCCATTTGGGGTTTTTCTTTTGCTGTATCGGGAATGATAATTCCACCGATTTTCTTCTCTTCGGAAGCAGCAGCGATCTTCACTACCACGCGATCTTCGATAGGTTTCAATTTCATCTTGATTCCTCCATAACTTTCATTATTCTTCATTAATATATTATAAGGGCAGAGCCGTATTTAGCAAACACAATTTTGGACTGCTAAGAATTTGTCAAGAAAAAGGTGAGTCGGGCTTCAATCATCAGGCTGAGACCTCTGCTATTAGGGTGTCCCATCCAATTTGAGTCTCTGTACCTAAACTGAGCTTGACAGAAATTTGGACTATCTAAGTCTGGCAGTATCATCGAGCGACCAAATCTAAACCTCTGGCATGATTGTTCGCCGTTAGGGTATATCCGGAAACAGATATGCCTTCCAGTGTGAAAAGGTGATATGAACGCAGAACCGTGGAGTTCTTCCGTAAGGCTGCGGTGCGTCTCCTTTATCCACTGACATCATTAAATAAAGGAGACCACAATGTTTTTCACCGTTCCTGCCCCAAGAAACGAACCTCTGAACACTTACGCACCGGGAAGTAAAGAAAGAGCCTCATTGAAAGGAAAACTGGAAGAACTCGGTAGTCAGTGCATGGAAATACCAGCCATTATCAACGGCAAAGAAGTGTATAGCGGCATCACGGCTGATTGCATCGAACCCCATAACCACACGAATGTCCTTGCCAAATATCATAAAAGTGGCGAAGCGGAGATAAATCTTGCCATTCATGCAAGCGTTAATGCGAGCAGAGACTGGGAGCAAATGCAATTTTATCATCGTTCCGCGATCTTTCTAAAAGCTGCCGAACTGCTTTCCACCAAATATCGTGATCTATTAAACGCTGCCACCATGCTGGGACAAAGCAAAAACGCCTATCAAGCCGAAATTGATTCTGCTTGCGAACTGATAGATTTCTGGCGCTTCAATGCCTATTATGCACAGAAAATTTACGAACAACAACCCCTTGTATCGCCCAAAGGTGAGTGGAACTTCTCTGAATATCGCGCACTGGAAGGTTTTGTGTTTGCTATCACACCTTTCAATTTCACTGCGATAGCAGGTAATCTCCCCACGGCTCCGGCATTAATGGGTAATACTGTAGTCTGGAAACCTGCCGGAACAGCTGTTTATAGTGGTTACATCATAATGAAAATTCTGATGGAAGCCGGCTTGCCAGCAGGGGTTATAAACTTTGTCCCCGGTTCAGGAGCTCAGATGGGTGATTTGATAACCGATTCTCCACATCTTGCTGGCATACATTTCACAGGAAGCACGGAAGTGTTCAACCACATCTGGCAACGCACAGCCAATAATATTCACATCTACAAATCCTATCCCAGGATCGTAGGTGAAACAGGCGGTAAGGATTTTATAGTAGCCCATGCATCTGCAGATATCAGAGCCCTGGCCGTGGCTAGCCTGAGGGGAGCCTTTGAGTATCAGGGACAAAAATGCAGTGCAGCTTCCAGACTTTATATCCCTGATAGTATGTACGACAAATGGTTCCAAGAGATTAGCTCAATGCTAGACACGGTTAAGATGGGTGTAGTTCAAGATTTTTCGAACCTCATCAATGCAGTAATCGACAAAAACAGCTTCTTGAGAATCAAAGAATACATCGAATATGCCCGTCAAGCATCAGACGCTGAAATTGTCTGGGGTGGAAAATGTGACGACAGCCGCGGCTACTTCATTGAACCTACTATAATCAAGACCACAAACCCAGAATTCCGTACAATGCAAGATGAGATATTCGGACCCGTTTTAACAGTGTATGCTTATCCGGAAAAAAGCTTTGTCGAGACACTGGAGCTATGTGACCAAACTTCTCCTTATGCACTCACCGGCTCCATTTTTGCCCAGGATAGAACCGCGATTTGTACTGCCTACGAAATGCTGAGACATAGCGCGGGCAACTTCTATATCAACGACAAGCCTACAGGAGCAGTAGTCGGCCAGCAACCTTTTGGAGGTGGCAGGTCTTCAGGTACCAACGACAAAGCAGGATCAGCGATAAACCTGCATCGTTGGATTTCGGCAAGATCAATCAAAGAGACTTTCGCTCCCGCAACGAACTACACATACCACTTTATGGGATAATTCAAGCTCAACAGAATCATAAGACGGGATGACTCATTCGTCCCGTCTTATATATATGACTAATCCAGGTAGCTGATTACCGCTAAATCGAGTCAGAGACTATTGTACTTACTTTGAAATCAAGAAGAAGTTCTGTTTGTATGGGTTTTCACCCTCTGCCCTGTTAAGTTATCGGTTTTGTCATAAACGCAGTGACCGCTTCATTTTTGCCTGAATCCCTTTTTCCTTGACGTATAAACCCCTTTTAAAACAAGGTTTTGCCAATTTGATAATACTATTGGGAGGATCACTTGCTAAATCTTGACCTCAATCCTCAAATGATTGAACGGGCCCGAGAAGCTGCCCGCTCCATTACACACGCCTTTAGCGGGCTTTTTGAATCTTACAGCTCTGTGACGATTGAGCGCACGGTGCTAAGACTGATGGGCATCGACGGTGCTCTGGACGGGGGAGAACCGATCCCCAATGTGGTGGTCGATCACCTCAAAACCAAGGGTGCTTTATCCAGGGGAGCCGCCTGGTGGATTGTTAACGCCATGATCGCCAAAGGAATCAATGCTCAACAAGTGGCCAACCTGGTTGCCAAAGGTGAGCTCGACCTAAGCAGCATCCCAGCGCAGGACAGCGAGAGAGTGTTTGCTCTCCTGGACGAAATCTCCAGCACAATGCTGCAGCACATCCGAAGCCAGAAAGAGCTTCGCGAAGTCAGATTTGCCGAGTATGGTCCCCGCCGTACTCCTGCTATATATGTAATCGTCGCCACGGGAAACATTTATGAAGATGTAGCCCAGGCTCGAGCAGCCGCTCGTGAAGGCGCTGATATCATCGCCGTGATCCGATCCACAGCCCAATCGCTCCTGGACTATGTTCCCTATGGGGCAACGACTGTGGGTTTTGGGGGCACTTTTGCCACCCAGGAAAACTTCCGCATTATGCGAGCCGCTTTGGATGAAGTATCTGCCGAAGAAAAGCGCTATATCAGCCTCACGAATTATGCCTCCGGACTCTGCATGCCCGAGATCGCTGCCATGGGTGCTATGGAAAGGCTGGATCTGATGCTGAACGATGCGATGTATGGTATCCTCTTCCGGGACATCAATCCCAAGCGAACCCTCCTCGATCAGTACTTTGCCCGCATGATCAATGCCTATGCCGGGATAGAGATTCAAACCGGCGAGGATAACTACCTCACGACTTCCGATGCCATAGATAAAGCTTACACTGTGACCGCCTCCCAGCTGATAAACGAGCAGTTTGCCTTGATGAGCGGACTCAAACCCGAAAAGATGGGGCTGGGACATGCCTACGAGATCAATCCCGAGCTGGAAAACAGCTTTGTTTACGAGCTCTCACACGCCATGCTGACCAAGGCTCTATTCCCCAAATGCCCTGTAAAATACATGCCGCCCACCAAGTTTGCATCTGGTAACATCTTCAAGACCCACCTGATGGATGCCATGTTCAATTTCGTGGCTCAGCTGACGGGACAGGGCGTCCAACTCCTTGGTATGATGACAGAAGCGATCCACACGCCGCATCTGGCAGACCGTTCTCTGGCCATCGAAAACGCCCAATACATCTTTGGAGCCGTTAAAGACTTAGGCCAAAACCTCTGCCTGGCCCAGGATAGTTTTGTGAACAAACGTGCCGACCTCGTACTCGAGGAAGCCACCCTGTTCCTGGAAAAGGTTGCCCAGGAAGGACTTCTGAGCTCCATGGCCCGGGGAGATTTTGCCGATATCAAGCGTCCCGAAACCGGAGGCAAGGGTCTCGACGGTGTGTTCCTCAGAGATGAGGCCTATATCAATCCCTTCGAGATCAAAATGCGCGCAGAATTGGAGCTATCATGAAAGATAAAAAGAACATAATCCGACCCTACGGTGACACTTCAAACGACGGTAAGATGCAGGTATCCTTTAGTTTACCCGTCTCTGCCGACGAACGCGGCAAGGAAGCTGCCCGCCTGATCCTGAAGCAGATGGGCTTTGAAGATATCGAAGTCTGCGGCATGCGGGATCTGCGAGAAGGTTTTACCCACTTTATAGCCTATGCGACTACGATGGCTTCTGTGGATACCAGCAAGATCAAAGTCAAAACCGTCGATACCCCGGTAATGGGAATGGAAGAGACGGATGAATACATCAAAGAGCATCTTGGCCGTACGATCACAGTCGTAGGTGCCTGCATCGAGAGTGACGCGCATACCGTTGGTATTGATGCAATTATGAACATGAAAGGCTACAATCATCGCTATGGATTGGAGCGATATCAAGGCTTCAACGCCATCAATATGGGAGCTCAAGTCTCCAGCGAAGATCTGCTCAGCCGCGCCAGAGCTGAAAATGCAGATGTGATTCTCGTCTCACAGATCGTGACCCAGAAAAACATCCACATCAAAAACCTCACCAAACTGATAGAACTGGCCGAGGCTGAAGGCCTGCGCCACAAGATGCTCTTCATCTGCGGTGGCCCGAGGATCTCGCACGAACTGGCTATCGAGCTTGGCTATGATGCCGGTTTTGGTACAGGTTCATACGCGACAGACGTAGCCTCTTACATTGCCATGACCATGGCCAAAAAGGGATAGATTTGCTGACCTTTTTGCTGACAATTCTGGCTTTTGGACTGATGATAGCGATCCATGAGCTGGGTCATTTCATCATGGCCAGGCTGTGCGGGGTGGGCGTTGAGAAGTTTTCCATAGGTTTTGGTGCTGCCCTTGCCCACTTTGAAAAAGACGGGATAGAATATCGAATCGGCTGGATTCCGCTGGGTGGTTACGTCAAAATGACAGGTGAGAACCCAGACGACGAGAACACTGAGATCGAGAACTCCTTCCAAAAGAGCGTTTGGTGGCGCAAGGTGCTGATCACTGCTGCCGGGCCGATAGCCAATCTGGTCTTTGGTGCTCTACTCTTCATTGTCGCCTATCTGATCCCCATGCAAATGGAAGATCATTTTCCTGTTGTGGGTCAGATAGAGCCCCTCTGGAGCGAGATCTTTATGCCTGGCGATACCATTATAGCTGTAAACGATACTCCCATAAAGGGATGGTATCAGGCCTTGTCCAAATTGGATCGAGAGCAAGACAACGAAATGATCCTCATGCGGGATGGTTCCGAGATCACTGTTCGGATCCTGCCCGAGCGGATAGATTCACTGTTGGTGGGCTTGAGACCGGTTGTTCCTGCTATTGTGGGAGATATTCAGACTGGTATGCCAGCCTGGAAGGCAGGATTGAAGACCGGAGATGTGATTCTGGCTGTCGATTCTGTTTACGTGGACGACTGGTATCAGATGCGGGAACTGATTGTGCAGGCTCAGAACGACACGATTGAGCTCACTCTCCTACGGGGAGAAGAGGTTTTTGTACGGTCGATGGCTTTGGAACGTAGCTTTGCGACAGACAATCAGCCCATGATCGGGATTACCCAGCTCATGCCAGTGCGTTTTAGCCATAGCTTTTCTATTGGGGAATCGCTCAGATCCGGGATCGCCACCACAAAAAACTTTGTGGGGATGTATTACAAGGGTTTGTACCACCTGATCCAAAAGCCCGAAGAGCTAAAGAATAGCCTCGGAGGCCCCGTCATGATCGTCACGATGTCGCAGCAGGCCGGGCAAAAAGGGATCAATTCCCTCATCCTCTTCTTCGGTAGCATTAGCCTCATGCTGATGGTCATGAATCTATTACCCATCCCGATCCTGGATGGGGGGCACATCATGTTTGCCTTTATCGAAGGGATCATCCAGAGACCAGTATCTCTCAGAATCCAGGGCTTTCTCCAGCGCATCGGTTTTGCCTTGCTGATCATGCTCATGATTTATGCGTTTTACAGCGATATCATGAAGCTAGGCTTGCGCGTTATCAACGGGTTATAGAGCTATGGACGCACCAACACTCAAGGAAAATAGATGAAGTTTGCATTGGAAGCCACTAGCGGGAAGGCGAGAGCAGCGACGCTCAGTACTCTGCATGGCGAGATCAAGACCCCGGTATTCATGCCGGTAGGGACAGTTGGCAGCGTAAAAGCAATGTCCCCCAATGAATTGAACGATATAGGAGCCCAGATAATCCTGGGTAATACATATCATCTCTATCTGCGACCTGGCCACGAGCTGGTACGCAGAGCGGGAGGACTGCACGAATTTATCTCCTGGCCCAAACCGATGCTGACCGATAGCGGCGGTTTCCAGGTGATGAGCCTCTCTGCCCTGCGCAAGATTACCTGGGAGGGAGTTCGCTTCCAATCTCACATCGATGGCAGCTACCACCTATTTACCCCGGAAAGCGTGATTGGAGTCCAGGAAGCTCTTGGGGCCGATATTATTATGTCTTTTGATGAATGCCCGCCTTTTTCCAGTACTAGAGAATACGTGGAAAAATCGCTCAAACTGACCCTGAGCTGGGCTGAGCGTGGCCTCAAAGCCTTTAAGAACCATGATAAGCAAGCTCTCTTTGGCATCGTTCAGGGCGGCGTCTTTGATGATCTGCGAGAAAAATGCGCCCTCAAGCTTATGGAGATGGATTTCCCCGGGTATTCCATAGGTGGACTCGCAGTGGGCGAAAGCAAGGAAACTATGCATAGGGTCACCAGTTTTCTAAACGACATCCTGCCCAGTGATAAACCCCGCTATCTGATGGGGGTCGGCACTCCTGGTGATTTACTGCGCAATATCGCCAACGGAGTAGATATGTTCGATTGCGTGATGCCCACTCGAAATGCCCGCAAGGGGAGCATCTTTACCCGTTACGGAAAGATGATTATCAAGGCTGCGCGGTACAAGGAAGACTTCCGGCCCATTGATCCGCTCTGTACATGTTATGCCTGCCAGAGCTTCTCTCGGGCCTATATCCGGCATCTGATCACAATGAATGAGATTCTTGGAATGCGTCTTGCTACTATCCATAGTTTACACTTCTATCAAGAGCTGATGCGGGATACGAGAACTGCAATTCTCGAAAACCGGTTTCAGAGCTTTTTGGAAGAAACCTTGCCCCTTGTAGATAGCCAAATGGAGTAAGTAACTCTTTTTTGTTGACTATACTGAGGCCATCTGAATGAATGGCAGAAAGAAATATAACCGCAGCAGAGTGATATTCTGCTTGGAGGATTTGATGATACAAGGATCTTATGTCGCACTGGTTACTCCCTTTAAAGGTGGGGAGATAGACTACTTGGCTCTGGAAAAGCTGCTCAATTTCCATCTGGAAAATGGGACGCATGGGATATTGCTATTGGGGACAACGGCCGAGACCGCCGCTTTGGCTTCAGACGAAAAAGATGCCCTGCTCCGCTTTTGCCTGCAGCGCATCAATAAACGAGTTCCTGTAATGATTGGCACCGGCACAAATAACCTTTCGCAGAGCCTTGCCAATACCAAAAAAGCCAAAGAACTGGGAGCAGATTCTGCCCTGGTCATCACACCTTACTACATCAAACCCACCCAGAACGGGATGTACGAATACTTCAAAGCTATTGCAGACAAATGTGATATTCCGATCGTGATCTACAACGTCCCCGGTCGTACCGGCGTGAATATCAATGCATCTACGGTCGTACGTCTGGCTCAGGATTGTCCCAATATCGTAGCTGTCAAAGAAGCCTCTGGCAATATCGTGCAAGCCACAGAGATCATTCGCGACGCTCCCGAGGGCTTCTCTGTCCTCAGTGGCGAGGATGCGCTCAATATGCCGCTCATGGCCTGCGGCGCCAAGGGAACGGTATCCGTGACTGCAAACGTAGTTCCCAAGCTCATGAGCACTCTCATCGAGACTTGCCTGGCAGGGGATTATCAAGCCGCTGCAAAGCAGCATCAACACCTGCTCAAGATGAACGGCGTGATGTTTATCGAGACAAATCCCATCCCTGCCAAAGAAGCACTGGCCATGATGGGTCTCATCGAGCCGGAGTTCCGTCTGCCCATCTGTCCTTTGATGGAGCAAAACCGGGTGACACTTCGTAACGTACTCCAGGAGTATGGCTTGATCTGATCCCAGGGGTTCCTTTTAGATTAAATAGGAGAATATAGATTCAATGACAAAGAGTAAACTGACTCACGGGTTTGAGCTCAAAGATAAGCAGTTTATCGACGAGATCAAAGCTGATGCCTTTACCTATGAACACGTAAAAAGCGGTGCCAGGCTGATCCATCTAGCCTGCGAAGACCACAATAAAGTATTTTGCGTAACCTTTAGAACCCCGCCTGGGGACAATACTGGATGCCCTCATATTTTGGAACACTCTGTACTGAACGGATCGCGGAACTTCCCTTCGAAGAGCCCCTTCATGGAGCTGTTAAAGGGTTCCATGCAGACCTTCCTCAATGCTATGACCGGATCGGACAGGACTATGTATCCGGTGGCCAGCACAAACGACAAGGACTTCATGAACCTCATGGAAGTGTATCTGGACGCTGTCTTCTTCCCCCTCTTTTACCAGGACCCCAGAATCCTGGCTCAGGAAGGCTGGCATTATGAGCTTCTCAATCCAGAGGATGAGATTAGCTACAAGGGAGTGGTGTACAACGAAATGAAGGGTGCCTTCTCCTCTCCAGATGCAGCTCTGGGACGTTACATCCAGCAAGCTCAATTCCCCGATAACGCCTATGGCTACGAAAGCGGGGGAGACCCAAAGTACATCACAGATCTCACTCAAGAGATGTTTTGCGCTTTCTACGATAAGTATTATCATCCGGCCAATAGCAGGATTGTTCTATCTGGTGATATGGATATTGACGCTGCTCTAAAACTGATGAACGAGAAGTACTTAAGCGAATTTGACAAACAAGATATCGATAGCAGCATCCACATGCACAAACCTTTCGAACAGCCTCGCAAGATAGAAGTTAGCTACCCTGTGGATGAAGGCAGCGCCACCCAGGACATGTGCTATCTGGCTATGAATTACACTTTTGCCGATGTTCACCAGGTAGAGACTGTAATGGGGATGAGTGTCCTGACCGAAATCTTGATGGATTCTCCAGCCTCACCTCTCAAGCAGGCCATTCTCAATTCAGGTTTGTGTGCAGATTCTTATGCCTACACAGATTCCAGGGCATTACAGCCCACGCTCAGTATCATTTGCAAGAATGTGGCTGATGACAATTTGGAACCTCTGCAAGCGCTAATCCGCCAGGAACTGGAGAAGATCGTCTCCTCCGGGATCGATAAGAAACTGATCGAGGCGATCTTGAACAGCAAGGAGTTTACCCTCCGTGAAGCTCAGATGCAGGGCTTTCCCAAGGGGCTATACTATGCCTTTGTGATCGGTAACAGCTGGCTTTATGATGGCGAGCCCTTTGAAGCTCTTCGTTACGAGCCCTTGCTGGCCAAGCTGAGACAGGGCCTCAAGAGCAATTACTATGAGGATCTGCTCAAACGCTGCATCCTGGAAAACACATACTCCAGTATCGTAGTCATGAAGCCAGAGCCTGGCCTGAATGCCCGGCTCGAGCGCGAAGACGCAGAAAAGCTGGCAGCGTATAAGGCAAGCCTCAGCGAGGCTGAAATTGCTGATCTGATCCAGATGAATAAAGACCTTATCGCCTGGCAGAACGAACCTGATAAACCTGAAGACATTGCCAAAATCCCATTTATCGAACTCTCTGATATCGATCCCAAAGCAGAGGTTATCCCCTGCGAGATCGAGGAGTGGAAGGAATTTACTCTGCTCAAACATGAACTGGATACAAATGGCATCGTCTATTACCGAGCCTATTTTGATCTGGATCATGCAGAAGTAGAAGACCTGCCCTGGATCGCTCTTTATACCTATCTAGCTGGCAAGCTCGATACCGCAAGCTACTCATACAGTGATCTTTCCAACGAAATCGATATCAATACTGGTGGGATCAAGCTCTGGTTGAGCAACATCAACGACTATCAAGATCCCGATCATGTGATCGGCAAGCTCAATATCAGCGGTAAAGCGGTTCGTTCCAAAGCGGAGAAGATGATTCAGCTTGCTGCCGAGTATGCCCTGCGCCCATTGTTTGATAACCATCAGAGAATCAAGCAGTTGATCCGAGAACAGCGATCCCGCATGGAGATGTCTTTCATGGGTGCCGGACACGGACTCGCAGTGCAGAGACTCTTCAGCCCCTTTTCACCCCAACATCGTAGGTTGGACGTTTCTGAGGGCTTGGGTTACTATCACTTCCTCTGCGATCTGGAAAACAGCTTCGAAAATGGAATGGAACAGATTGTTGAGGAACTGCAGTGGGTCAAAGAAACCTTCTTTACCCAACAGAAGCTGATCATCAGCCTCACCGGAGAGAAGGATGATATCGACCATGCCTTTGGCTTCCTGTCTCCCGTACTTTCAGAGATCAGCAACGAAGCCTACGCCCCGATCGAGCAAAGCTTTGATACTTCGGACTTTAACGAAGGTATCTACGCACCCCTCAATGTTCAATTCTGCGCCAAAGGCGGCAATTTCTTCCGCAAGGGTTATTCCTATTCGGGGAAAATGAGAGTTCTGAACAACATCCTCAAAAATGACTATCTGTACAATGAGATTCGCGTCAAGGGCGGTGCTTATGGCAATATCTCAAATTTCAGCTTGTCCGGTTTTCAATTCTTTGTGTCCTATAGAGATCCAAATCTGGAGAAGACTCTGGATGTTTATGATTCCGTGGCGGATTACCTGAGGACTTACACCTGTTCCAGACGAGAGCTGGAGAAGTATATCATAGGCGATATGGCAATCCTGGATTACCCCAATACTCCAGAACGCAAGGGCACAATCTCCGACGAGTATTATATGACGGGATTTACTCACGCAGACAAACAGCAAATCCGCGATGAAGTGCTCTCCACTAAGCTGGAAGATATTGTGGCCTATGCCGATATGATCGAAGCTCTGATGACGAAGAACCACTATTGCGTCGTCGGAAACGAAGCCAAAATCAAAGCCTCGGCTCAGCTTTTTGATAGGATCACTCCGATCTTCAGATAGAAGATGAAGCAAAAAGATAAAAAGAGATTAAAACGGGACACGGGCAGGTTGAATGCAGTCAATCTGCCCAATCTCGAGATTCTGGACGAGATCGATTATTCTCCGGTTTTCAAAAGCAAACGCACAGCCCTCAAGAGTGGCGAACGACTCAAGAACAATCTGGAGCTCAAACAGGGCAGAATTCTGGAAATCAAATCTAATTACGCCAATATCGTAGATATCGAAGGTGAACGCTATCCCTGCTCCCTCAGCGGAAGATTGAAACAGTACAAATTTAATACCAAAGTACTCACTGCCGTGGGTGACTATGTGGAAGTCGACATGGCCAGGGCACCAGACTACCGGATTGAAAATATCCTGCCCCGCAAGAACACCCTTTCCAGATACGACGGGGGCACTTTTCAGAAGGAGATCATTGTCGCGGCCAATATAGACCAGGTGATTATCACCGTCTCCTGGCGTATGCCAGAGATCAAGCCAGGTCTGATCGATCGCTATCTCTGCATGGCCAGGATCTTCGATTTTGAACCCATTATCTGTATCACCAAGATGGACCTCTGCGATGATCGGGAGGAGGTGGAAGAGATTCTCGAATACTACCGGCGGATCGGCACTGAAGTACTGCTCACATCGGTAGAGACTGGCGAAGGAATGGAGGATTTGAAAACTCTTTTGAAAGATAGAGAGTCTGTCTTTTCCGGCCAATCTGGCACCGGCAAATCGTCCCTGATCAATTGTATAGAGCCAGACCTCAAGCTTGCCACAGCCGAAGTAAGCAGTTACAACGAGAAAGGAAAGCATACCACCACCCAGGCCATCCTCATTCCCTGGTCTTTTGGAGGTTACCTTGTCGATACCCCCGGGATCAAGACCATCAACCTGCACAGCGACCATAAAGAACTGATTCCCAAGGTATTCCCTGGCTTTGATGCCTACCTGGATCATTGTCACTACCGAAGCTGTACCCATACTCATGAAACAAACTGTGCAGTGTTAGGGGCAGTCGAAGAAGACAAAATCCCAATCTCCCGCTACGATTCCTATCTGCGGATATTTGAATCCCTGTAGAGGAACGATGAAGAATTTTGCCATCTACATTCACCCTTCCCTCTGCCAGAACAACGAGATCTTTGAGCTTTTACAGAAGTTGACAGCAGAACACAAGGTTCGCTTCTTTGGAAGTGACGAACAACGGGATATCCTGCCCTCCAACGTGGAATGTTGCCCTCTGGATGGCACAACGGCTCCTCCGATCGATTGCATCTTAGTCTTTGGAGGCGATGGTACCATCTTGCGTGCCAAGCAAATAGCCTTGGAGACAGGAGCGCCAATCCTGGGGATCAATCTCGGCTATCTGGGCTTTCTTTCCGAGAGCAGTCTTGCCGATTTGCGCGCTTCGATAGGCCATCTGGTCCAGATGAAATACAAGCTTTTGAACAGGATGCTGCTAAATTGCCAGGTGCGGCGCCAGGGTAAGATAGTGCATCAGGCCCAGGCCTTGAACGATGCAGTGATTTACAAAGCCGAGACTCCAAAGCTGATCCATGTAAGACTTTACGATCGCAAGCGCTTTGTGCTGGATACCCGCTGCGACGGAGTTGTCCTCAGCACTCCCACGGGTTCCACAGCCTATTCGCTGTCCGCAGGGGGACCGATTCTCTCTCCAGAAATGCAGGCTATCATCTTTTCACCTCTCAGCCCTCACATTCTCTCAATCCGTCCCATGGTCTTTAATGCCTCAGACAAGCTAATGATGCGCATCTACGGCCTGGAAAGAACTGCCTGGCTGCAAATCGATGGCATAAACTGCATGGAGCTCCTGGAGAATGATGAAGTGTTGGTAACTGCCTCCAAACAGAGCGTTTCCTTCATCAAATTGTCTAACCGTACTTTTTACAAAATCCTGCGCAACAAACTGCATCTGGGACGATAATGCTCACCGAAATCTACCTCAAAAACTACCTTTTTGTGCCTGAGCTCAGGCTGAAACTTGAACCGGGAATGTGCGCCATCACGGGTGAAACAGGAGCTGGGAAGTCCGTCCTTGTAGGCGCAGTAACTCTTCTTTTTGCCGATAACAGCCACAGTATCGAAGCCTTCGATGCCGAGAAGCCTATCTACCTGGAAGCCACTTTCGATATCTCTTTGAATCCAGAAGCTTTACATTATCTCAAAGAGCTTGGTTACGAAGACGACGAGTTCGTCGTGGCCAGAGAAATCAGCCCCAAAGGCAAATCTCAGTACTTCATCTATGGCCGCAAGGTTGCCGCTGCCATCCTCAAAGATATTAAGCCCTTACTAGTAGATTTTCACCATCAGCGAGACCAGCAAAAACTGCTAAGTACGTCCTATCAACTGGAAATACTGGATTGCTTTGGAGACCTGGAAGCTATCGTCGAGCAGCACAGAAGCATCTACCACGCTCTCAAAAAGGATCTGCGCAAGCTGAAAGAGCTACGCAGTCTGGACGAGCTGAACAAACAGATGGCAGAGCTCTATGCCTTCCAGCTCAATGAACTGGAAAGTGCAAGACTCAAGCCAGGTGAAGATATGGAGCTCCAAAACGAATACGAGCTGCTCAGCGCTGCCAATGAAATCGCGGAGCTATCGAGTTCTCTGGCTGGGATTCTTTTCGAAGCGGAGAGCAGCATCTACGATCAGATCAGCAAATCCCTGGCCCAAGTGTCCAGATTTGCCGATCTTCATCCAAACTTGGGAGAAATTACCCAACAGCTGGGTTCTGCCCTGGAATCCGTGGAACATGCCACGAAGCTCCTGCGCTATATGCCGGAAAACATCTCTTCGGATCCGGCCAGGCTGGATCAGATCAGCTCCAGGCTGGACTATATAAACGATTTGAAACACAAGCACAAGGTTCCAGACATCGCCAGTTTGATCCAAAAACAGCACAAACTGGGAGAACTGGTCGCCGGGTTTTCCTCCCTGGAGCTGGAGATCGCTGGTCTGGAGACTGCGATAGCGAGCAGCTACAAGGAGTTACTGGATCTCACCACGCTCCTTTCGGAAAAGAGAGCCTCCACTGCCGCGGATCTTTGCCTGGAAATGGAGCACAACATCCGTAGTTTATCCATCCCGGAAGGCAGATTTGAGATTCGGATTGACAAAATTAATATAGATAAAAACGATAGACATAAATATCTTGGTGCCCTCTCTGAGAGAGGACAGGATAGCGTGGAATTTCACTTCTCTGCCAACCCTGGAAGCGCAATAAAGCCGCTTTCAGCCGTTGCCTCGGGAGGAGAGCTATCACGTATCCTATTGGCAATCAAAAAAGTACTGGCCCAAAACATCAGCCCAAAGCTGATGATCCTGGATGAAATCGATGCCGGTATCGGCGGAAAGACTGCCGAGCTGATAGCCCAATATATCAAAGAGATTTCTCATACGCATAGCGTGTTGTGTATTACGCATCTGGCTCAGCTTGCAGTGGTGGCAGATCAACACATCTCCCTCTCCAAAACCAGCGAGAGAGACAAGACCATCGTTCACATGAATATCCTGGACAAGGAAGCCAGACGCAATGAAATAGCGCGAATGCTCTCAGGCAACATCACCGAGCATTCCTTGAACCATGCAGAAGAATTATTAGAGAAGATAAAAAAGAGGTAAAAGTGCATAGTAAGACTATAAGAAGAGTTCGTGGAGTAGCGATCTTTGTCGTTTTTTTAGCTTTGGCGACTACCATGTATTTGTATTCCAGGAGTGGAAGCAAGAAGCCAAGCGTGGACTTCAGGGCGAGCAATCAAAAATACGATAACTATCGGATCATCAACAAAGCCAGAGTTCAATTTGTCTCAGACGATCTCACGGCTGCCAAACAGCACGTAGAAAACGTGGTCTCTGAACTCTCCAAGAAGTCAATCGAGCTTACAGATCAGCCTTCCCATGGGGTTTACCTGTTTGTGATCAACCAGAAGGATCTGAATCCCGTTCTGGCAGACTTGCAGACCAAAGGGAAAATACTATCCAAATCCACCACAACCGATACCTCTTATGTCAATCTCGATGCCAATACTGAGAACGACAGGCTGAAATCATACGAGAAAGAATTGCAAGACCTGAACCAGGTTCGCTTTCCTAGCGAAATCCAAATCAGACGTAAAGAGGCTCTCCATGGCCTGATCAGCGAATCCAGAAACCGCATGGAAAGGCTTCAAGATGTAGAGGATCTTCTGCTCTATATAACTGTTACGACTGCTTCAAGTTCCAAACTTGGTGGATTGGCTTTTGTCCAGAACATGAGCCTGAGCTTTGGTAAGTGGCTGTTAATATATACCATTGCCACGATCCTTGTGTACTATGGCACAAAGCTCCTTATGTATATATTTGCTCTCATGGGACTAAAAGGTTTGGGTGTGGCCGGTACAAACTATGGCAGCAACTACGGAAGTTACGAGAAGTATACAGGAAAGTATAGCTACGGAAAGGACAAAAAGCGGAAGACCAAGAGAATTTACAAAGAAAAACCACAACCTGAAGATACAGACAAAACCACTCCATAAAGGAGGACAATATGATTGCACTTAGTGCCTGGCACATCTGGATGATCATAGGGATCATCTTCGTAATCATCGAGATCTTTGATCCGGCTTTCTTTTTTATTGCCTTTGGCATAGCGGCCATCCTCACCGGCTTGTTGTGCTTGATTGGCAGCTTTGGTAGCCTCGTTGTCTTGCAGATATTCACCTTTGCTATCCTGAGCTTTATTTCTTTTCTGCTGATGCGAAAACTCGGGAAGAAAGTGCTGGCTCACCCAGCCGGGGAAACCAATGTCTTTGCTCTCAAGGGTCAAATCGGCATAGTCACCAAAGAGATTAGCGCTGAAGGTAAAGGCTATGTCAAAGTCGGCGGCGAAGAATGGGCTGCCGTGGAAGAGACCGGAAAAGCTATAGTTCAAAATGCCAAAGTCAAAGTACTGGAGATTGAAGGAAACAAACTGATTGTAGTCCAAGCCTGATCTCTACGGGCGTATTGATCAATCCCGCTGAGTAAGCAAGTAATTCTCTGGAGTGCGAGCAAGCCTCCAGGATTGGAACTATCGCCTCTGGATACAATGTTATCCAGAGGCTATTTTTTTGTGCAGGGTAGGGACAGTACAGGCGGTCGCAGTAGCGCCTTGTTTGTTGGCGCTTCAGAGGAGCGCTGATAAAGGATATAAAAAAGGTCTCCAGCATCTGTGGAGACCTGAAATTGATATATGCTCTGGTTTAGTAAGAGTTTATGATGTTATCCGCTTCTTCCTTATCGGATGAGAAGGTAAAGGCGTCGATAATTCTGAAGCCATTCTGGGGGTCAATACATTCAGGGTAGGAGATTTGCAGAGCTTGCAATTTGTCTTCGGAATAGGTATAAGCCCCGATTATCCTTACGATCTGATTGACGTTGAACTTGTAGTTACGGGCAGCAGTACGCAGGACGCGGATCTTATCGTCGGAGAAGCTTTCTTTGCCGATTCTGCTGATGAGGTCGTTGAAATCGCGATCAGAGATAGCTTTTCGGTTCGAGGTGCTGATGTCCTGAACAAGTTGTTGCTGTTTTTTGGGTGGTTGTTTTTTGGGTTGTTCTTGCACTACGGGGGTTTCTTCCACCATTGAACCGCTGATGTTGATGTTTATATTTGGTTGGGTGCTAGAGCTGGTGGTCGTAGTGGTGGAAGAAGAACTGGTCGTGAGTGTGACTCTGGCATCTTCAGGCAGCAAAGCCAGGAGCCCGTAGATTTCTTCTACGATGCTGGCAGCGCGTTTTTGATCCACTTTGTTCAGCTTGGTGTGGAACTCTTTTTCGAGTCTTTCGAGCCTGACGACGATGTTATCGATAATGTTTCCACTTTTGGAATTACCGGCTGCATCAACGCCAGTGATAGACATGGAAATACTTCCTTCGGGGGTATTGATCGAAAATCCCTGAGCAAAGAGGGCTATAGTAGCGATCAGGGCAAGGGCAATCAAAGTCATTTTCTTCATGACAAACTCCATCTATTATTTAATTTTCGCGTAAAGACCCACGTATTTCGCTCCATAATTATTTGACAAGAGTTTTCTCCAGAATCCCTAGAAGAAGGGAATCTCGCCTTTTACTATCAAAGTAGCCTCGGTGGCCTGGATTACTTCTTCCACTGTGCTACCTTCCGCAATTTCCTTGAGGATGAGGCCATCCGGGCTCACTTCCATCACCGCCAGATCTGTCACAATCAGGCTTACTTTGCCTTTGGCCGTAAGGGGTAGAGTGCACTGCTTGAGGATCTTGGAATTGCCATATTTATCGCAATGCTCCATGGCGACGATCACTTTTTTGGCTCCTGTTACAAGATCCATAGCTCCTCCCATACCGGGAACGAGCTTGCCGGGGATCATCCAGTTTGCCAGATTACCCATCTCATCGACCTGGAGAGCACCGAGAATGGTGATGTCGATATGTCCACCGCGGATGATGGCAAAGCTGAGGGCAGAATCGAAGTATGACGCACCCGGAAGAGCAGTCACAAAGCCGCCTCCGGCATTGATCATGTCCTTGTCTTCTTTACCGCTTTCCGGCATCGGACCCACTCCCAGCATGCCGTTTTCAGATTGGAAGATTGCGTGCACGCCTTCTGGGATATGGTTTGCCGCTTCGGTAGGAAGACCGATACCGAGGTTTACGTAGTCGCCGTCCTTGAGTTCCTGGGCTATTCTGCGTCCGATCATCGCTCTTTTATCCATTTTGTGCCTCCTTACTTAGAACCAGGTAATCGACAAAAACGCCGGGAGTGACTACCTGCTCGGGATCGAGCTCTCCTATTTCCAGGATCTCATCCACTTCCACGATGGTGGTCTTACCGGCCATGGCCATGATGGGATTGCTGTTTTGGGCAGTCTTACGATAGATCAGATTGCCGGCTTTATCGGCTTTCCAGGCTCTCACCAGAGCATAATCGCTTTCGATGGCGGTTTCCAGAAGATAGCTCTTATCGTTGATCTCTATTATTTGCTTGTTTTCTTCTACCACGGTTCCGATTCCGGTGGGGGTCAGAACTCCACCCAAGCCTGCTCCAAAGGCGCGGACACGTTCCATCAGGGTTCCCTGGGGTACGAGTTCGATCTGGATTTCGCCTGCATTCATCTGTTTTTGGATTTCTTTATTTGTTCCCAAATGTGAGACTTGAGCACTCTTGACCTGGTGACTTACCACCAGCTTCCCTATGCCTCGGGTTTCCCAATCTGAGGCGATAACCACGATATGGAGGTCTTTCGTTCCCTGGGATACGAGCTCATCAATCAGAGTTTCAGGAGCTCCGACTGCCAGAAAACCTCCGATGAGCAGCCTGTCATTTGGCTTAATCAGCTTTACAGCTTCGCTTGCGCTGAGTATTTGTTTCATCTATTTACTCCTTTTCCATCAATTTGAGTAGGGTAGTCAGGAGTCTCACGCCCACGCCTGTCCCGCCGTAGGCATAGATGCCAGTCTCGCGGTCTTTGAGGGCTCCACCTGCGATGTCTATGTGAATCCAGGGCTTGTTATCCACAAATTCACGGATAAACAATCCAGCGGTGATGGCTCCGGCAAGGGGCCCGCCCACGTTTTTCAGATCGGCAATCTCGGACTTGATGAGTTCCTTATACTCCTCATGAGCAGGAAGCTGCCAGACGTTTTCTCCGCTAAATTCAGAGGCAGTTTTTAGTTGCTCAAACCAGGCCTGGTCGTTTGTCAGAACAGCGGAATAGGCCGTGCCAAGTGCTGCTACCGCTGCCCCTGTGAGGGTGGCAATATCCAACACTTTGGTGATGTGCTCGCGCTCAATTGCATAGTGGATGGCATCGACCAGAGTCAGCCGTCCCTCGGCATCGGTATTGATCACTTCGATGGTTTTGCCGCTCATGCTGCGCAGAATATCACCAGCTCTGTAGGCTTCACCGGAGATCATATTTTCACAGGCAGCGATTACACCTACCACGTTGATCTTGAGTTTCAGGGTGGCAATAGCGGCAAAAGTGCCAATCACAGAGGCAGCGCCGCCCATATCGTTTTTCATGTTTACCATGCCCTGGGGTGTTTTTATGCAATATCCACCCGAATCGTATGTGAGGCCCTTTCCGATGAGGCCTACCAGCTCTCCCTTGCTTTCAGGATTGCCGTTGTAGCGCATTACGATGAGGCGTGGGTCGTGTTTCGAGCCGCGTCCTACTGCCAGAAAGGCGTCCATTTTGATCCTTCTGAGCTTATCCACAGCCAGGATATCGATTCCAAAGCCGTAGTCCAGGGCTGTTTTCTTGGCAAAATCGGCCAGGGTTTCTGGGGTAAGCACGTTTGCTGGCTCGTTCACGAGGTTTCGGGCAATGATGGTGGCCTCAGCATAAATCCTGCCTTCCAGGATGCCACGATTGATGTGACGGGTATTCTTCGTATCCAAAATCAGATGCAGTGCATCCAGATGATGGAGCTTGGAGTCGCTTTGGTACTTGGTAAACTTGTACATGGAGAGCAAGCTACCTTCAGCCAAAATGTGTCCGAATGCAACATCCGAAATGGGATTTGCAAAGCCCATGAAAAGATATAAAGTCTTGGATTTGAGACCATTTGCCGTACGGGTAATGCTGGCAATCAGATTGCGCAATTTGTCTGTACTGATTGCTTCCAGATCTCCGGCTCCGCAGAGAATAATCTTTGATCGGACGTGGCCATTTACGTAGTGCAAGCTGGCAATATTCTTGTACTTAAATGTAAAAGCCTCTGCTTTGATGAATTCCTGGATCGAAGCCTTGATCTCTTCTGGTATATACTCTACCTGCTCTATGGTAGCGGTTTCGGATTGAAGGACTACAATCGTCTCCATTACCTCTGGCAATTTTCGAATCACATCGATTTTCATTCTAACTCCTCTTATATCAATTTTCTTTAAAAATCCTCTGTCAAGCTGATGTAGTATGCTGGCTTGGAGACTACGCTGAGATCCGTCTGCCAGGCAACATCAAAACGTAGCACTATAAAACCCAGGTTTATCCTGGGGCCAAAACCATAGCCCATATGAATGTCCTCAAATCTACCATCTCTGATCCCGCGGAAGGTCTTGTTGTCATCCCACACTGCGCCCACATCGATAAAGGCTGAGCCTCTGACCCCCCCGATCGTGAGGGGAATGGGGAAGGCCATGGCGATGTAGTCCAGGAAGGGGTAGCGCAATTCCAGGCTTCCCATCACCTTCTTTTCACCGCTCAGTTCGCCATCATAGGCGCGTACCCCGTGGTATCCACCCAGATTGAATCGTTGGGGGTTGTTGCCAGTACTGAGACCGCCAACCAGCCTGGTAGCAAAGCTATAGCGTCTGCTAAAGAGGGAATAGGTGCGGTAGTCTATATAGGCAGTGAGAAAGTCTGATTTATCTCCGCTGGTAAAGCTCTTGCGCAGCATATACATACTACGCATTCCGATCAGGGGCCCGGTCGATCCATACAGGGCAGTGTCGTGTACCAGGGTTATACCCGGGGCTACGACCATTTCTTCATAGGGATTATCGTCCTCTATCCATCTCCCGGCAGTGTAAAACTGGTTCCATTGCCAGGAATCCAAATAGTATTCCCAGCGGTAGAGACGCATATCCAGATCTGTCCTGAAGAACTTGCTGAAGGGGTATCTATACAGCAGATACAAGCCCTGTTCCCTCTGTCTCTGGCGATAATAATCGTCCGGCCCGGGCTTGATAAAGCGGTAGATCGTCTCGTCGTAGAGGTTGTAAACACCTATGCCATAGTCGCTTCTCTGTTTCAGATAGAGATAACGCAAGAAGAAATTACTGTCTTCAATATCTCCGTTTGTGCTCAGATCCAGGCCAATGGCATGATTGCCCATCAGGTCGCTAAAACCGAGCTCTAGCTGGGCAATTGTCCCAAAGGCAGAGGAATAGGCCGCTCCACCCCAGAGAGTATCCAGCGAGAACCTGGTACGATAGGGCCTGGGCTCTGGAACAACTCCCACGCTATCAGGTTTATCGTCCCAACTGTAATCCCGGAAGAGCTGCAGGGAATCTTCGGGAGCGTATTCAAAAGTTCTAAAGAAGGGATGATTGCCATCATTGAAGCGTCTGGGATTCTGTCTCTGAATCTTTCTTGGTTTGCGTCGTCCAAAGTAATCCAGACGGCTAATATCTATCCTGGCAAAGAGATCCTCCTGGTAATCCAGGGCTTCTTCAGCCTGATGGGCAGTTTCTTCGAGGCCAGAGAAGGGGTTGTTTCCAAAATAGATATTGAATGCTCCATCAAAGTAGGCAGAGAGGAGCACGTACTCATTATCGGTAGAAAAATCAACAGCGTTGATCCCGGAGAGCACGTTTGTAACCCGGCTGCGGGTGCCACTAATGAGATCGATAGTCTCCACATTCGAGATTTTGTCTTGCTCCGAGACAAAGTTCAGACGCTCACCGCTTCCATCCCAGGTGGGGAAGCTACAGTTGAAATCATCAAAGGTATGCTGGAAGAGGGTTCCAGTATCCAAATCGATACTGAAGATAGCGCTGAACAGATCCGAAAAGAAGCCCTTGCGAATGTTTTCTTCCCGGCGGACACGCTCAGAGCTGAAGGCAATTTTGCTGCCATCAGGAGAAAACCGGGGCTGGGCATCGTGGTATCTATCGTCTGTAAGTTTTCTTAGCTCTTGAGTTTCGATATCATAGAGATAGATGTCCGTCTGCATATTGCTCTGAGCAGATAGCGCCATGTACTTGCCGTCGGCCGATACATCAATCTCATAGATGGATTCCACTTCCGGTAATACTACCGTGCCAGTGATCTTCGCGGTATCTACATCAAAGAAGTAGATTGTATCATCTCTTGGGGTTTTGGAGACAAAGGCAATAGTCTTGTTATCCGGAAACCAGGCGAGGCTGGAGCGGAAAAAGTAGAATTCTTCGTGCTTGGAAGTGGTTTCCCCCACGAGGATACGTTTGGCAGGGGACAGTCCATGCAGGCCTGAGAGCCAGATGCTAAATCTGGCACCTCTATTGGAAAAGTACACATACCTTCTGCCGTCGGGAGAGAATCTTGGAGCCAGATTGAGATAGGAGCCGTCTACCTTGTTGAAGGTTCGCTGTTCATATTCTTCCTTGGGGATTTTGTGGGTGCTCACCAGGGGGAAATAGCTTCGTTTCAGGTGGTAACGCCATCTTGATTCCAGGTCGTCAAACTCCATGCCAAAGACTTTTTTGGTGGCCTCGTCCAGAGTTCCCATTGCTTTGATGGCGTAGAAATAGTCTATTACCTTATCGCGTCCGTAAGTCTCGCCGATATAGGTAAGAAATGATTCGCCCAAACGATAGGCATAGTAGCCATCTGTATAGTTCAGCTTTCCGAGGTTATCGTTTACCACCATGTCCAGCACAAACATGTTATTGTAATTGTCTTCTCCTCCGATGGCAAAGAACTCTGGCAACCCCTCGGAAAACCAGAAGGGAAGGTAGGATTGCTTGAGGTAAGAAAAGGCATTGGGGAGTCCCTTCTCCAGGGCATTGCTATAGGCGTGGACAAGCTCGTGAGTGAGCACCTGTTCCAGCTTTGTATAGCTTCCTTCAAAGGGTAGTGCTACTCTGTTTTTGAGACTTTCAGTAAAACCACCCACACCTTCCGAGAGCACGGGGTAGATAATATTCGTAGCTTGAAACTCGGCTCTGGAGCCATACACTACCAGAGGTATTCTGGATCCGATGGGAAACTGCAGCCCGTCTTTGAGGTAGTAGTAGGTGTCTTCAGCCATAAGCGCAACCATGCGGCCAAAATCATCGTTCCCCTTGGGGTAGTGGACATCAAAGTGCATCGTTTCTATCACAGACCAATCGACGGGACGGGAATTGACCTTGTTCTGGCCAAAGTAGTAGCCGCTCAGTCCGGAGATTGCCAGGAGAGCAAGGGCTAGCACAAAAAGTTGTCTTTTCATTTATTCCTTTTCTTAAAACACGCTAAAGTTGAAGTACTTCCGCGGATTTGCCCGGACATCGGAGATCAACGCTTCCAGGCTCTCGACGGAGCCAAGCAGCTTGTCGTACAATTCCTGGTCCTGCAGCAGTTTCCCTGCTGTGCCTTCCCCCCGTCCCACTCCTGCCAGGGCAGAATTGAGGTCTCTGGACAGGTATCTCAGGCTGTCTATAGTTGTGGCGAGGTTATCCATCAGAGGCGGGGCTTTGGCCAGGGTAGAGCTCAGGTTTTCTTTGTTTCCGGAGGCAAGCTCTTTGATCTCCAGGATGGTGCTGTCCACCATGTGCAGTGTCTTCTGCATCCGCTGTTCCAGCTGCTGTACAGAGCTGTCCACGCTGTGGATTGTGCCTGTGGCTGTAACTATCATCTGGCTGGATTTATCCAGGAGGCCATTATCCTCACGAAGTGTTCCCAGGATCACCCGAAATTCATCGATGGCTTCGATCCCTTTGGCAATTGCGGACATCATTCCTGGCCCGGAGATGCCTCTTTGGATCTGGTCTGGAGAAAGTAGTTTGTCCCCGTTTCCGGGCTCGATTATCAGTTGCTTGCCCCCCATGAGGCTGCTATCTGTCACGTAGAACCTGCTACCCTCGGCCAGGCTGATATCCCTGCTGATCCGGATTGTGCACAGGATCCCGTCCGGAGAGAGCTGCACGTTCCTGACCCTGCCCACTTCCATGCCACGGTAGCTGATCTTGTCTCCAATCTCCAGGCCACCCACATCGTCGAAGAGGATCACTAGCTGCTGTTGGTTCTGGTTGTTCAGCCTGTTTGTAAGCCAGGCATAAGAGACAATGAAGAGCACGATGATGCTCAGGCTAAAGAGACCCACCCGGAAATTGATTTTGCCAAATCCTTTGTAAAATGATGTCATATAATACCTTAGGTTTTCAGTTCCTTCTTCTGGGCAGCAGGGAAGAGGATGTTGTTGAGGATGAGTCGATACCCGGGAGAGCTTTTATGAAGATCCAGAATCGTTTCCGGATCTCCTACTCGATGCTGGTAATCTTCGGGATCGTGCCCACCAAAGAAGGTAAAAGTCCCCTTGCCAAGATTGCCATGCAAGTAGCGAACTTCGTTCTGCCCCGGAACCTCAGCCAGGATAATCACGCTCTTTTTTACTTTATCTTTGAAGAAGGCTGTAGTCTGTCCCAGGAAACCATTGACGATATTTGTGTGATTTTGGGTGAGCATGGTAGGCACTGGGTCGTATTTGGCCGAGAAATCAAATAGCTGAAAGTAATCGGCCTCTGCTCCGCGAAGCCTGGAATAATCTGAGGCATCAATATCGGAAAACTCATATTCGAAGGGATTGGTCTTGAGGCTGAAGTTTTCAAAGGCAAAGGTGCGTTCAAAATTGAGCTTCTCCCGGTAATTGGGGTCCACTCCATCTCCATCCAGAGCCGCCTCCACGATGTCCACACCCTTGGCTGCCAGAGCTATATCTATTGTGTCTGTCGCGGCACACATGGCAAAGAGGAAGCCGCCATTCTCCACATAATCCCTGATCCTGGCTGCTACGGCATGCTTGAGCTGCCACACCTTGTCAAACCCGAGGCGAGCCGCCATTGCTTCATTGGCGCGAACGTCGTTTTGATACCATTGGGCGTGGCGGTAGGAGCCGTAAAACTTGCCATATTGTCCCGTGAAATCTTCATGGTGCAGATGCAGCCAGTCATAGTCGTTCAGCTTTCCATTGAGCACTTCCTCGTCCCAAAGCGTGTCATAATCGATCTCAGCATAGACCAGAGCCATGCTGACGGCATCGTCCCATGGCATCATGGTGGGGGGGATGTAGACGGCGATTTTGGGTTCCTTCTCCAACACCACCACTTCCATATTCGCTTCCTGGATTTCACTATAGATTGCGGCGACTTGTGCTCCCCCGATTCGCTCAAAGCGTACACCCCGGATATTGCAGATATTGGCAATATCGGTAGCATCGGGGAAGAGAAAGGAGCCACCCCGGTAGTTGAGAAGCCACTTCACAACGTGCTGATCCTTCAGAGCTTGAAAGGCAACCCCATAAGCTTTCAGATGGTTCGTCTGCGTGATGTCCATGGGCACCAAAATCTCGGCTCCCAATGTCCCAATCAACAACAGTATCAACAAGATAAGTGCTTTTCTCATTTATCATTGTCCTTTTCAATCATTTACCTGGCAGAAGCCAGAGTCCATAGGGCTTCTGTACTACTTTGCAAGTTCTCCACCAAGGCAGTGATTCAGGTGCAAAAATCCCAAATCAGCCCTTTTGGTGTCAAGACAAATCTCTATTTTAGGTGCTTTTCGCCAAAACACTGAGCTAAATGCTCAGTCCGGCCTGCGCGCCAGCTATTACTCCCGGCTCCCCTTTGGTGCTAGATCAAGCCACAATCCCGCAGTAAATGGCGGGCACGTTCTTTATCCTTAGAGGACATAATCTTTAGCATCTCTCTGGTATGAAGTACTTTAGATAGATTCTTCAAAGAGCCAGGGCTCAGCCTTAGAGCGCTATATGTATCGGTCTCAATCTCAAACCCAAGCTGCAGGGCAAAACGGATAGCCCTCAGTATGCGCAGCGGGTCTTCAGCAAAGACCTGCAAAGGGTCTCTGATACAGCGGATCAGCCCTGCCTCGAGATCGCTCAATCCCATCTGGCACAGATCCAGCACTTCGCCAGTGAAGATATCCATCAACAGGGAGTTGATCGTAAAATCCCGTCTCAGGACGTCTGTCCTCAGATCGGCAAATTCGACTCTGGGATTCCGGTTTCCAGGCTTGTAAGTCTCGCTGCGGGTCATTACAAACTCCAGGCTTAAGCCTTGATAAGCCAGGCTCGCAGTCCCAAATTTACTGTGAATCACGGGTTTGGGCAGGTTCCACAAAACACTGAGATATTTTGCCAACTGGATCCCGCCATCCGGCAGGTTCACACAAATATCAAAATCCAGTGCTGCTCTACCTAAAAGATAATCACGAACCGCACCCCCAGCCAGATATACCTTGCCAGCATAATCTGTATCCAGCAGGGGCTTGCGTAGTAATTCTCTCAAATCTTGCAAGTTCATATCAGCTCCGCAATTACAGCATTGGAGACAAAGAGCGCTTCCTTAGTGAGCCTGATGCTGTCTCCAGAAAGGCTCAGCATCCCCAGCTTCTGCATTTTTGCCAAGGGCTCCTGGCAGTCTTCCAGAAATGAAGTGCCAAACTTCGCTTTGTATTCGGATAAACTGAGACCTTTCAATAGCCTCAGTCTCATCATTATATACTCGCTTTTCAGGTCTTCCCTGCTCAGAGATTGCTTGTTTGGATAGATAATGCCTTCGGACACAGAGCGATAGTAAGATGGCAGATCTGCCTCATTTTGATACCTGATCCCATCTACAAACCCGGCAGCAGAAGCACCCAAAGCTAGATAATTCCGGGATTTCCAATAGGCAAGATTGTGTCTGGAATGGTAGCCCGGGCGACTAAAGTTTGAGATTTCATACTGTACGAAGCCACTGCCGGCCAACAGTTTACAGATCAACTGGTACTGAGCTGCACAGGTCTCATCATCTGGCAGCGAAACACCCCTTTGATACATGGCTGATTCTGGCTCCAAACTCAGCAGATAGCAGGAGATGTGTTCCGAGCAGAGCCAAAGGTACTGCTCAAGAACGGCTTCCAGGCTATCCAGGCTCATGCCAGGTAGTCCGTACATCAGATCCATGGATATATTGTCGTATCCTGCCTCCCGGCAGAGCTTTAGCTTGTGCTGAATCTGATCAGACTTGTGTCTTCGGCCCAAAAATGCTAAATCGGAATCGTGCATGGACTGCAATCCGAGGCTGAGCCTGTTGATCGGAGTCTTACGCAGCTCAATCAGATAGTCGGGCGTGATCTGGATCGGATTGATCTCGAGGGTCAGTTCACTCCCTTGGGGACATGGGAATGATCCAGGATCCTGGGCTAGCAGTTTTGAGAGGATGGAATTGATCTGATCTGCAGAGAGCAGAGAGGGACTTCCCCCGCCAAAGTAAACTGTAAAAGGATCTCTGCTGTCACTACGGATGCTGGAGAGTTCAGCCTGATAGAGGTCTATCTCATCCAGAAGGACGCTGTGATATCTGGCGACTTCACTTCTGGAGTAGGGCAGTGAGAAAAAGCTGCAATACTCACATTGGGAAAGGCAAAAAGGGATGTGCAGATAGATCGAGCGAGTTACTTCGCCAATCTGAAGATCCTCTTCCATCTGATGTGTGGTTTATCGTATAACTTGTTGTATTCTATTCCTTTGGACCAGAAGATCAGCCACGGAGTCCCCGTGATATCCTTGCGATCCAAAAAGCCCCAGTACCGGCTATCTTCACTCACGTCCCGGTTGTCGCCCATCACAAAGTATTTGCCCTCAGGCACTACAACAGGGCCAAACCAATCCCGGTTGAAGATGGATCTGTTGCCTATTTTGTAGTCTTTGTACCAGGCGGAGAGAGTCACATAGTCTATGCTGTTTGGGTAGAAGCGATGATCGTGAATCACATAGGGCGAAGCTGGTGGGGATGGCTCTGCCACGCCATAACATTCGTAACCCCGCTCAAAGAGTTCGCCATTGATAAACACCTGCTTGTTTACCACCTCAATCGTATCGCCGGGAACGCCTATTACTCGTTTCACGACGTTTTTCCGGGCGTAGTATGTGAGGTGCAAAAAGGTGAGGGGAAACTGGTTGAAGGAGTCTTTTTTATTTAGGTATAGGGGATGAAAGATCTTGATAAAATCGTCTGCAGAATCCTTGTGTTCCGGTGTCCCTTCCTCGATCTTGGGGTATCTGAAAGTGACGATATCCTCGCGCTTGGGATCTGTGAAATAGTACTTCATCTTGTTAGCAACCAGATAATCGCCCACCATTAGTGTCTTCTCCATGGAGGGAGTGGGGATCATAAAGTTCTGGAATGTATAGTTTCGGATGATCATAGCAACCACAAAGGCAAAGAGGATAGCCTCTACCCAATCCTGGACAAAAGGTTTCTTTTTGCGGAACTTCTTCACTTCTGGAATAGGGGACACAGAAGGGATTTCGTCTCTTACATTTTTCTTGAATTTATCACTTGATCCAGTTTTAACACTCATTTCAGACCATTTCCTAAAAGTTTATCTATTATGCAGGACAGACTCCGCAGTGGCGGTTTTATGTCAAGGACTTCGAACTGCTTTATTTAGGCTCGAGAGTTTCATCATTGAGACGCTTTAGTATTCTGTGCCTGTTTTCTCCCCTGCTTCCAGGATGCTTCCCCTCAGTTTCGCCTCAAGATCGCCTCGAGATCGCCTCGAGTACTCGAGGCGATCTCGAGGGGAACACGAAGCGAAGACGAGGCAAAATATCTCGGGGCTAAAGAGCAGTAAATCTGGTTAATCACCAGGCAACAGTTCTTTACTCTGGAGGAGCAAAAGATATTCTATAATAATACTGGGAAATGCCGTGATAACACCTATTATATCTATAAAAACAATAGGAGATATCCATGTTTGCAAGACTTATAAGAAATGGTGTTTACGCAATAGGGGTGCAGGATTGGGGACGCAGATTGTTTGATTCGTTGATCCCATTACCGGACGGGACCAGTTACAATGCCTATCTGGTATGTGGCTCTGAGAAAACTGCTGTCATCGATACTGTAGATCCGTTGTTTGTAGATGAGTATCTGGCGCATCTAGCGGAGGTGGAAAAACTGGATTATATCGTAAGCCTACACTCGGAACAGGATCATTCGGGAAGCATCCCCATGCTGCTGGAGCGTTTCCCAAAAGCTGAAGTGATATGCTCTCCCAAAGCCAGGGATCTGCTGGTGGAGCATTTGCTGCTCGATCCTGTAAAAATCCGTACGGTGGCAGATAACGAGATCATCTCTTTGGGAGATAAGACGCTACAATTTGTTCACACACCCTGGGTACATTGGCCAGAGACGATGGTGGCCTATCTGAAAGAAGATGGCATCCTCTTTAGTTGCGACTTTCTGGGTTCGCATTCTGCGGGTACAGATCTCTATGACAACGGGGATCCTGCAGTCCTGGAGGCAGCAAAACGCTATTATGCCGAGATAATGATGCCCTTCCGTGCGATGATCCGCAGCAATCTCACAAAAATCAAGGGATTGGATTTCGATCTGGTTGCGCCGAGTCATGGGCCGATCTGGAATCATCCGGAGATCATCATATCTGCTTATGAAGACTGGGTCTCGGACAGAGTGGAGAACAAGGTGGTAATTCCCTACATTTCAATGCATGGGAGCACCTTGAAGATGGTGAATCACCTCACGAAAGAATTGGTAAAACGTGATGTGAAAGTGGAACTCTTTGATCTGGCTGTGACAGATATTGGAAAGCTCGCCATGGCTCTGTTGGATGCCGCCACGATTGTGATTGGCAGTCCCACTGTCCACGTAGGCCCTCATCCTGTGGTTGCCTATGCTGCAATTCTGGCAAACGCCATCAAGCCCAAAGCCAGGTATGCTTCGGTGATCGGCTCCTATGGCTGGGCCACAAAAGTAGTGGATGGCATCCTGGGAATGGTGCCCAATCTCAAAGTCGAAGTACTCGGTTCTGTAATCTGCAAGGGCGAAGCCAAAGCTCCCACTCTCCAGGAACTTAGCGATCTGGCAGAACTCATCGCCACGAAGCACAAGGAAATATAAACCAGCATAAAATACAAATAGGGACGTGGGGCAAATCCCCAGGTCCCTATCTGTTGATGGTATTATAGTATCTACTCAGCCAGAGCAGCCCAATACTCGTTTGCTCTGCGGAGATGGGGAATCACGATGGAACCGCCAACCACCAGGGCAATTGATAGCGCTTCTTGCAATTCCGCATCAGTCACACCGGCAGATTTGCATTGATCCAGGTGGTAGCAGATGCAATCGTCACAGCGTAGTACCATGGAGGCCACGAGACCCAGGAGTTCTTTGGTCTGATGCGTCAAAGCACCCTCTTCGTAAGCTGAGGAGTCCAGGTTGAAAAAGCGTTTGGTTACCAGGCTTGCCTTGCTAAGGGTGAGAGAATTCAGCCTCTCTCTGGTGGCTCTGAAATCATCTGGTTTCATCTTACTTGCTGAGTTCCTCAAAGATTTTGCGGATGGAATCCGAACTGATCTCCATCGGGTTATTGGCCATGTTTCGGCTGGAGAGGACTTCTTCCAGCTTTTCATCGATAAAAGACTGTGGAAGATGAATATCTACAGACATCTGCAGGGTCTCCAGCCATTGATAAAACTGTTTGCGGCTGATGCCAAGATAGGAAAAGAGAGCTTCCAGAGGCTTGGAAACCATGGGGTAATATAGCTCCATGATGCTTTTCATCACGATGCCATTGGCCAGGCCGTGGGGGATATCATATTCTGAGGTGAGCGGGTATCCGATCGAGTGCTGGAGGGTGGTACTGGTCTGAGCAATGGCCAGGCCACCATAGAGTGAGGCACGCATCAGCTCTGTTCTGGCTGTCATGTTTTCCGGTTCTTTGAGGGCGATGGGCAGGTAGTGATACACGGATTTGACTCCGCTAAAGATCTGGGGATAAAGTAATTCGCTGCGTTTATTGGAATAGATGCCTTCCAGAAGGTGGCTGAGGGCATCTACACCCGTATTGAGAGTAACCGTCCTGGAAGTGCTGATAGTATATTTTGGGTTCACGATGGACAGGCTAGGGAAGGCATATTCGCTCCCAAAGCCAGCCTTCTTTTTCTGTGCCTTGTCTGTAAGGACAGAGTAGGGCGTTACTTCAGATCCGCTACCGGCTGTGGTGGGCACAGCTACGATGGGAAAGCGGCAGGAAAACCTGGATGTATCATAGATGTTGTGTTTATCCAGCTTGTTTGCAGCAGTCAGCGAAATTGCCTTCGCTGCATCCAGAGGGCTTCCCCCGCCTATCCCGATGATAAAATCGCAATCGTTTACCACAAAAGCGGTTACGCCATCGATGACGGTGTCCAGATCGGGATTTTGGGGCACTCTATCATAGATATGATGCTTGATCTGATGACGGGAGAGCACATCCAGTACATCATCCAAAGCTCCGCTGGCTTTGGCAGAGGTGTTTCCGGTTACAATCAGGGCTTTGCTGCCCAGCTTGATTAGCTGCTCTTGCGCTTGCGACAGTGCATTCTCAGAAAAATATATCCGACAGGGATTATACATTGTACCTCCATCCAGGACACAATTTGATTCACAATCTGCCACACGCTATCTGTATTATGGATTCTTGTCAACCTCTTTGTCTGCCTTACATTTGCATATCTGGCATAGCCGGAGCCAATAAATCACATGTTTTGATTGACGTAATCCAGGATCTGAGTAGATTGTATGCAAAATGGCTCAAGACTCAGCCAAATTACTTCGTAAAGGGAATGCAATGAGGAAATCCTTACTGATCCTGGCTTTTAGCGCCTTTCTGATAACACTGTTTGGTCAATCGGGACTCTTTGACCTCTATTATGATGCAGACATCGAAACAGCTCATGAAATTCTATCCGAAAATGGGTTTGAATTATTTGATGTGCGCGGTAATATTGGTATTTACAAGAGCGAGACCAACTTATTCGTTGATAGCATCTTGCTGCTGGCAGATATCAAGACAGACACGCTGGTGGGCTGGCTCGTAAAGTATGAAAAAGATAACTCTGCAGAACAGGATAGCTTCGTTCTGGATACAATTGCCAAAATGTATGGCGAAACAAATCATTACGACGAAGATACCGATCAGTTGATCTGGTTTCTGAGTGATATACGGACAGTTCACGTCATGTACGGTTCCCAGGATGAATTGATTGTATTATACTATGATGCACGGCATCCGGGGCTCTTTTCCCTGGATAAAAAATAAGCTAACTACAAGACCGATATGGAGGTTTTTATGACCAAACAATTGCTAATTGTGATGCTGCTTGTCTTGTTGGCTCTGGGCTTACAGGCACATCCAGCCGGTAATGTGAAGGCAGAATACAACGCTACTACGCAGCTTCTGAGCGTAAGCTTCGCTCATAAAGTGCGGGATGCGGCAGATCATTACATCGTAAATGTAACTGTTCAGGTAAATGGTAAAAAGGCTATCGAGCAAGTATTGTCCAGACAGGAAAACCCGGATGGAGGCACGCTTGTTTACAAAATGGTAGGCCTCAACAAAGGAGACAAGCTCAGCGTCGCCACAGATTGTAACAAGGGCGGGAAACGAACGGCCAATATCACTATTGAATAAACATTATGCCCTATAAAAAACAATCCCCAAAGCACTGCTTTGGGGATTGTTGTATCAGGATAGGTTTTATCTGATTTTCATAATTTTGCGGATACTGCTGGAACCGTTCTGGCTAGCTTTCAAGAGATAGATCCCTGTTGCCACGCTATTGCCGTTCTCGTCCAGTCCATCCCAATGATAGCTCTGTTTTGCTGACGGAGGTAATCCCTTGTTGATGGTCTTTACCAATTGGCCTTTGAGGTTGTAAACTCCGACAGAGAGCGGGTGTAGAGCACTTTTGCTATCGACGGTGAAACTGGTAGTGCGAGAGAATGGATTGGGGTATGCTGGAGAGACAGCGATTCCTGCAGGAGGTGCAAGAGCAGGGTCACTATTTGAGACCTCTGCATTGAAGAGATTGCCAAATACATGCTCCACCAGTACTTTGGCTGTCTGCTGATCCATGTTGTAGAGAGGGAAGCTGATCGTGACCACCTTGCCTGGATCGGCATCATAATAAACACCAACTGGCGAGCCGTTTAGCAGTCCCTGAGCCGAATCATCGGCATAATCCGAGGCATAGCTGTAAATATTTATGGCTTCATCAGAGGCGGAGATAGATTCCACCTTCAAAATATGTCCGTTCATTGAAGCTGTGGTTTTATTTGGATCCACCGTGATGGTAGGGAAACCATCCTGGAGGGAAACAGCGCTTTTGAAGCGAGTCGCCTGGGCATAATCTGCACTGGCGATACCAAAGGTATTGTTTATAATCCTGCCGGAATCGAAGGTGGCGGGATAGCCTCCATTGAGTTCAATCGCCATTGTAGGGAAGTAGGAAGTGACAAAGAGCTTGCCACCCAGTTCTATATACCGTTTAATCGCGTCTCTGTGGTTGAAGAGGGTATCAAAGTCTGATTGATCAAAACCATGCCAGAAGATGGATTCGTAGATGCCGATATCTGCCAGTTTGAAAGAATTAACAGTTTCCAGATCCATAATGGAGTGGGCATAGGAACTCATTACATACTCGATAAATTCCAGGACTTGAGCTCCTGTCGGCTGGAATGGATTGGATCCATTGCCGTCCAGGGTCTCATCCATTACCAAAGCTCCGCGATTCAGGGTTACCGGCCGGCTGCGAAGGACAGCAGCAGTCTGGCTTTCGTTGCCATCGTTGTCCACGGCAAACAATCGATAGTAATGATAATCATCAGGATTGGGCTGGTTTGTCTCCAGGTAGAAGTTGTCGGTTATCAAGCCGGGTGTGACGCTCTCTCCGGGAATGGAGGCATCATCGGATCGGAGCAGACGATACCCAGCCAGATCCAGCTCTTGATTTGGGGTCCAGGAGAGCTCAACAAATCCAATATCAGGACTGTCGGTAAAGGCTGAAGGAGTAAGGGGATAAAAGTAGGGAGTTCCACTAGCGGTTACAAAATAGCTTTCGTTCCCCTCGCCATCGACGGAACTAACTGCCACATAGTAGGTTGTACCGCTTTGCAGACCTGTGATTTCATGCCAGCTCTCCTCTCCCGTCATGGGAGTCACCAGGGTGGGGTTTTGAAAGTTGGTACCGCTTGTGTTGTAATAAATGCGGTAATGATCTACCGCAGGATCGAGCGAATTTGCCCAGCGAACCATGAGCGAAGAGCCGGTGCCGGAGTCCTGCACCTGGACATTGGAGGGAGCAGAGACCATCATGCCATAAGTGGCGGCAATAGCTGCAGAGGCCCGGATGACTTCGGCAGCGTAGGGGCCGTTTACATAGTCTATAATATCAAGGTCACTATGATAATAAGGGCAGAAGATTTGTTCGAAGAAATAGGCAGCGGGATATCCTCGGGTCCAGAATGAGTGGCTATCGCTACCTGCGCTGTTAAGACTCCCGTAGGTGGGGTTCAGGGTAGTATCTTGCTGGGTCAGCTGAGCTGCATACTGGCTGTGTTCCAGCGACCCCTCGTAGGGCATCAGGCGCACCTGCCAATTTGAGGGACTCTGAGTCGAGTATCCTATCATGTCGTGGTTTATCATCAGCAGGATCTCCTGTCCCGCTTGCAGGGCATCCTCGGCGTAATGCTTGCTCCCCCAGAGGCCTAGTTCTTCTGCTGCGAATGTGACAAAGCGAATGGAGTTATTCGGTGTGAAGTTACTGCTCATCATTACTCTGGCCATCTCCAATGCCGCTACGGTACCTGTCGCATTATCATCGGCACCAGGGGCAAAGACCATCGGCTCCCCTGTATTTACAATAGAATCGTGATGACCTCCCACGATTATGTATTTATCAGGGTTTACGGCTCCTGGGATGGTGGCAACCACGTTGTACTGAGTGGTGTTGTAAATCTGAAAGGGCTGGATATGCGCATTGGAAATGCCAAAACGAATAAACTGATCCCGGATCCAGGTCGCTACTTCCAGGCGATTTGGGGCAAAAAGATATCTGGTCTGGAAATCCTGCAGGTTTTGGATAAACCACATCACGCTGTCTGCTTCCACCATATTTACAAGATCGGCAATATCGGTGCGCCAGGCGCTAGATACCTGCTTGGAGTCTTGCCGGGGCATTAGCTTGATCGGGCTGAAGTCAAACCGCACAAAGGGGCTGATCACTCTGGATCTCAGCTCTGGGGCATCATGTGAACTCTTGAGCAGGATCGTTTCTCCCAGGTCGAAAAGCTGTTTCCCGGCACTGGCTGTAATGCTTTCTGCGCGCTTGGGATGCTTGGTCACCAGGTATAGCCACTCGCTCAGAGGCAGACTCTCCTGATACTGAATCACACCGTGTGGATACTTGTCCAGAGCACCTTGTGACACTCCAGCAATAATGAATCTGCCATCATAATGATATATCTCAATCTCTGTATCCAGCTTGTGAGTAATGCTGTACAGATCCGCTTCGTTATAATAGGCGGAATAAGCATCGCGATCCAGGATCACGAGCTGCTCCGGCAATGCAAAGCCAAAGGCACACATCGCTACAAAGACTAGCACAATTATTGTTTGTTTCATCTTTCCGACCTTCTTCTAGTATGTATAGTATTCTGTAGAGCAAATCCTATTCCGTAATCCAATATAACGTGCCGGGTACTACTGCTATGGAACTGGGGCATTGGATGGCAGAAAGTAACGCCGAAAATATACAAAACAGATATCAGGGCATATCATTATGATATACACAAGTGGAGAAGGCAGGGACGATCGTGTCATTACTATTTGATAAACAGTAGCTTACAGCTTTGGATAAGATTGGCACAGAGCTTGCATATAGATAGATCAAATATCGAAACACCGTGGAGGTTAAAATGAAACGGACAATGATGATTATGCTACTGCTTGTGGTAACAGCCTCAATGCTGCTAGCTCAAACGTCGGTTATCGAGAGAAATGACGGTAGTTCCAAAGTAAAGATTACAATGAGCGAAGACGAACTGGTGAAAGAACAAGATGGTAAGATCGTACGTTTAAATCTGAATACTGGTGAAAGAACAGAGGGAGATCGTTCCTTTGCTGCTTTCTTTGGTATTTATGTAGAAGATATCACCTTCCCAAAGGCGCAAGTTTTGGGCTATAAAGATACCTATGGCATCGTGATTACTGGTGTCACCAAGAATGGCCCAGCCTGGGAGTACCGTCTTTTGGAAGATGATATTATTATGGCTATCAATGGCGAAAAAGTGATGAACAAAGCCGGTTTCGACAAGATTAGAGGCGGGCTTCGAGCTGAAGATAGAATCTCATTGGATATCTTTAGATCCGGCAAGATCGAAAAGATAGAGATGGTCGTGGGTTCGCGCGAAAAGGCCACCTCTGTACAGGTAAGCACCGAGTTGAAGAAGAAGAAGCTCAGCGCTGGTTACGGTGGTGGAAGCATGCTCTTTATGGGCTTCAAACCTGATATGGCAGATGTCAATGAGATATTGAACCAGATGGGTTATGAAGAGATGTCTGAAGATGGTTTGTTTATGACTGGCCTGGTGGGTAAGCTACCTGTCGGTAAAGGATATTTTATCGGTGGTTACGGTGCTGGATATACTGATGAGCAAAAGAAAGCTGTCACCAATTCCAATGGCGATGTCATCGGCACAAAGTGGCTGAACTATTCTACTGCAGTGGGTGGCGTTACCTTCGATAAGCGGATCCCCATTACCTCCAATTTTGTGACTGGTTTGGGACTAATGCTGGGTGGTGGCGGCCATACTTTGGAAGTTACCAAGACAGATGGCAACTATACCTGGCAAAACCTGGGAGATGACACAGACTTTACAAACTATACTCTCAGCAGAGGCTTTGTAGTTGTCCAGCCCAAAGCAGAGATCTATTATCGCCTGTTGAGTTGGCTGGCAATCAGAGCCGAAGCAGGTTATGTCTATGGCTATGCCCCGGCAAAGAGATGGAAGATCAACGGCTTTAGTGGAGATCAGTTTGATGTGACTGGTTCTCCAGAAACAGAGTTTCAGGGATTCTCAGTTTCCATAGGCCCCTGGTTCGGATTCTGACCCCCCAAAGAAAATATAGTACACAAGCATCAAAAAAAACCCCTCCTGAATCCTGGTAAGCCCTTCGAAAGAAGGGCTTTTTTACTGCTCAAGAAAGAATGTTACCGGTCCATCATTTACGAGGCTGACCTTCATATCTGCGCCAAACACCCCTGTCTGGGTAGGGAACCCGGCCTCGCGAAAGCAAGCTATCATTTCTTCGTAGAGAGATTTGGCCAGCTCGGGGGGAGCTGCCTGGGTAAAATCTGGCCTGCGGCCTCTGTTGCAATTTGCATAAAGAGTAAATTGTGAAACGATCAGGATCTCTGCCTTCAAATCTTTTAGCGAGAGATTCATCTTTCCCTTCTGATCTTCAAAGATGCGCATATCAGGGATTCTTCTGGCCAGGGCCTGTACCTTGTCGCTGTCATCGTCGCGGCCTACGCCCAGAAAGATCAAGAGTCCTTTTCCGATGGAGCCCACACACATCCCGTCAATATCTACTCGGGCAGAAAGAACTCTTTGTACTAATGCTCTCATAACTGGCTTGAGCCAGACCTCATCTAGTTTGTAAAGCGATGTACTTCAAAACAGGCGATATCATCGATCCAGATAGTGTCTTCTCCAGTAGGGGGGATCAGGATAATAATCCTGCCAAAGTAAACATCTGGCTTGAGAAATCCTGCGCTTATGGTATGTTTGGACCACTCTTTTCCGGTTTTCATGCGGGTGTTGAACGTATTGCGGATTGTGCCAGATTCGTTATAGGCCAAAAAGCGGAGACGCAATTGAGGCCCCTCCTCAGAATCACTTTTTGCCGAGGCTCTGGCGAAGAAGCCACCATATCTGTCGATGCGAAAAGATTCTGATACCAGCATCAGAAACTTGTCTGATTTGGAAATCTTTAAAGACCTGCTGCCTGTGAGGAAATCCACTTCATCAAAGCAGGCCCCTTCGGGCTTTTCCTGGCTGGCACCCATCAAGATCCAGCCTTCCGGCATGAAAGAGTTTTCATCTGCATTACTGTCAAACCAGGGATTAAGCAGCAAGTTTGGCTTGCCAAGCGTGTCCTTTTCCAAAAACAGAATAGTAGAGCCCATAAAGCAGGAACTGATAAGCAACAAAGCAATAGCAGCGCTAAGAAGTAGTGCTCTTTTCATCATTTCATAAATCCTCTTTCATTCAAGTACTTCATAACAACACCGACGGCTAGAGCATTGATCAATAGATTCGAGCCACCATAACTGATAAAAGGTAATGGAATACCCGTGGCAGGCACCAGACCAATGTTCATACCTATATTTATAAACGTCTGAAACATCAAATACGCCGTGATCCCGGCAGCAGCAATTCTCCGATCCCGAACCTTCAAATCTGTAATGGCCTTGGTCATTCTCCAGAAGAATATGAAGAACAACAGGAGAACAAAAGCAGCACCCAAAAAGCCAAACTCTTCTCCGATAACCGAGAAGATGAAATCCGTGTGATGCTCCGGCAGAAAGTTCATGTTCTTCTGGGTTCCTTCCAGCCAGCCTTTGCCAACTGTCGATCCGGATCCCACAGCAATCTTGGCCTGTATTATCTGGTAGCCGGCACCCAGAGGATCCCGCATGGGATCGATAAAGGTAAGTATCCTGTTCTGCTGATAGTCCTTTAGACTGTTCCAAAACACCGGCATTATCAAAGCTGAAAATAGGTTTATTATACTCGATACTGTAATAGTAACCCACGAAAGGTGACTGCGCATCAAGATAAACACCATAATAATCAACCAGGCGATCAGAATATACCAATGCACCGATAACACTATGCTGACGATCGGGCTGACAATCAGCAAAATATAGAACAAAGGCAGGCCTGAAGCGATCAACATTGCCAACAGGCTGAACCAGAAGACCATGGTCGTCCCAAAATCTGGCTCTATCAGGATCAATGATACCGGCAATATTACAATGGCCGCACCATAGAGAATCCTTTTGATCTCTCCCAGATGATCTTTTGCAATGATTCTGGACACCATCAGAATTGTCAATAGTTTTGCGCTCTCTGAGGGCTGATAGCTAATGCCCATAAACCGAAACCACCTGTGGGAACCGCCGATAGCTGGCGTGAACAACACCAATACCAGGGCAATCAAGTTTATTACAAATAGCGGCAGAATGACCAGATCAAAGATTGGCATGGGAAGCCTCAGGAGCACATATAGCAGTATAACAACCAGCGCGGCAAAGATGAGCTGTCTCCACCAGTAATCCAGGGTAGTGCTGGTCTCGCCGATCTTGCTCGTAGAGGCGGAGTAGATAGCGATACAACCAGTGAAAATAAGGACTATCAAGAGGACAAACAGGGCAAAGTCAAACTTCTTGCGGTTAATCATTTACATTTCCTGCTTCTGGAATGGCGTCTGATAATGGAGGAGCGCCGCCATTATCTGGATCTGGCTCCAAGGTCTGGAGTTCTTCCACGTTTCGCAATTGGATCGGGATCGGGACGGGTCTGGTGAGCGTTTCAATATTCCCAGCGTAGTAATTCAGGATCTTTCCAGCAACAGGGGCAGCAACGCCTCCACCACCTCCGGCGTTCTCCAGAAACACAGTAATGGCGATCTCCGGCTTTTCTTTTACCAGGTAGGCAGCAAACCAGGCATGAGTCGTCCTTCCCATAGAGTTTTCAGCAGAGCCGGTCTTTCCATAAACAGTTGCTCCACTAACCTTTATATGATTTGCCGTGCCACCAGGAGTGTTGGATACGGCATAGAGTCCATCCTGAATGATCTTTAGATTTGAGATGCTGATGGGCAGTTTCTTTTTATCGATTCCAGCAACCTGTTCTTTGGAGAGTCTGCCTCTGCCCACGGTAGATTTTAGCAGGTGCGGCTGCACCCAGATGCCATCGTTGGCCAGGGCTGCATAATAGGCACAGATCTGAAGGGGAGTACAGAGGATCTCTCCCTGCCCAATAGCGAGATTCACCTTGTGACCCAGGACGCTGATTCTCTGTCCAAAAGCTCTTTTATACCAATCCAGATAAGGGAAAAAACCGTTTCTCTCATTGGGAAGATCGATCCCAGTCCTGGTGCACAGCATGCTGCTCAGAGTATAGTTCCGAAACTGATCGAGATCCAGCTTCATGGACAGGTCATAAAAATATACATCGCAGGAAACCTTCAAAGCTTCCACGATATTGGTGATGCCGTGTCCGGAGTGTAACCAGCACTTGAAAAACCGGTTACCAACCTGCAATCCGCCCCGGCAATAGGAGAAGGTAGTGTTGCGATTGATCACTCCCTTTTGCAGGCCAAGGCTACCAGTGATTGTCTTGAACACAGATCCAGGCGGATAAGCAGCATGTATTACCCTGTCTAGCATGGGTTTACTGGGGCTGTTCAGCTCCTCCCATACGTCTGGACTGATGCGGGTCATGAAGATATTGGGGTCGTATTGGGGACGGCTGACGTAAGCTAGAATAGCTCCAGTCTTCACGTCTATTACGACGATAGCGCCTCTTGTCCCCGCTGGAAAAGCTTGCTCTGCGAAATCCTGAATATCATTATCGATGGTCAGGATCATCCCCAAGCCATTGACGGGAGGGATATTCCCATCGGTTCGAAAGAGATTGAGGCTTCTGCCATAGGCATCGACCTGAACGATCTCACGTCCGTCCTGACCCCTGAGAAGCACTTCGTAGTAATACTCCAGGCCAGTCTTCCCGATATGGCTGTTGATGGAATAATCTTCATTTTTATAGGTGTCGTATTCCTTTTCGTTGATCCGTCCCACATATCCGGTAAAGTGATTTGGATAGTGGTAGTGTCTGGTGGTTCCGATCCGGAAATTGAGCTCTGGGTAATAATTTAACTCTTCGGAGAGACGGAGGACCGTTTCATAATCAACGTTTTCAGCAATCAGGATTTCTTCGTAGGTACGAAATCTATTCTGACGAACTATCTTGCGCAGATCCTCCGGTTCCAGATCGAAGCTTTCTTGCAGAAAGGTCTCCAGTTTCTGGATATCTTCGATCTTTCCGCTTTCGAGGTAGAGGTTGTGGGATGCGATGTTCGAGACGATTGGCCGATACTTATGATCGTAAATCTCCCCCCGGGTAGCGGGAACCCTACGGATCCGAACGTAGTTTCTCTGGGCAATTGTCTTGTAATGTTCTCCTTCTATCACCTGCAAGCGAAATAGGGCCAGCAGCAACACCACAAACAAGACTGAGAGAGTAATGCGGAATACGAGGGTAGGGGAAGCGCTATTCATGAACCGCGATGATCCTCAATTTGGATAGGAAAATCATCAGCCAAAAGATAGCTAAACTGCTGGTCAGATTGTATATGAAGCCCCACAGCGATCGCGTGAGAAGGGTGCCATCAAAGCCGTTTTGCAAGCCAAAGGCCAGATACAACATGGAAGCGTAGAGCATATTAACGACGCCCAGGGTAATCATCCGGGCCACCACGCTCTGCTCTTCAAAGGGGATCCGGATCAGATCTATCACTATGGCCAGGAGCATAAACACGAGACTCTGCAAGCCAAACAGGGGAGGATAGCTCACATCGTAGAGAATGCCGATGAAAAAGCTGGTGCTGATAGCCATAACCCAGGGCTTTTTCCAGATCGTATAGATCATCCAGGGCAGGATTACATTGGGGATTACGCCCCAGATGCTCAGCATGGGCATTACCCAGATCTGAGCATACAGAAAAAAGAGTCCCTGGCAGATTGTCCAAATGTATTTACCAGTCACGATCCTAGCCTATTCTTCTCACGATGCAAAGAGGAGTCAGCTCATCTGCCTGGCCTTGGGGATTATCTTTCATTACAGCTTCCATAAAAGTCTTATCCAAACCTTTGCTGCCGCCAATCATCCAGGAACCTCCAATATCGTTTATATCCATGACAGCAACGTGATAGCCAAACTCGTCGAAGAGAGCCTGCGCCTCTCGCTCTGGATGGAGGGGTCCCTTGATTACGGTTTCGTGATAGGGAGGCACTGGAGAGGTTCCGCAAGCATCGACCAGGGCCGCTTGCATGCCGGCAATCCGGTAAAAATCACCCTTTCTGCCTACCAGTTTTCCCAGGGCTCCGATCAAGGCTGCAAAAAGAATCCTGACTGCCCCCGTTTCGTCGATGGCGCATTGCATGCTGGCTGGGGCACGTAAACCGATGCCATAGGGAACCTTGGCTACAAACCGCCAGAGGATCCTGGCCAAAAGACCTATCTTGAGGTCTTTGACTGGAATCGCCCGTCCCTGCGTAATCGCCAGAGGGCTTTCACTTATCGTAACTATATCTCCTGTTTGAAGATAGGGGAGAGCATACGTACGGAATACGTCCGAAATATTGTCCTCGGCCGTGAGGATCTTTGTCTTGAGAGGGATGCGTTCAAAGCTTACATTGTGAATCTTGATAATGGGGTCTTTACTTTTACTCATGGTTGTGCCTTTGCCTGATTATAAATACATGTTCGAGGTTTTCTATCAAAGTGAACGGTGCCACTTCTGCACTGATAAAGAGGTTGTCTTGAGATTCCTTGATCCTGCGGACAGTCCCGACAGGGTAGCCCTTGGGGAAAAGGCGGGATAGATTTGAGGTCACAATTGTGTCTCCCACAGCGATTTCAGAGCCCAGCCGGATCATATTCATTGAGACTTTTCCGCCAATATCGGCCTGCAAAATCCCTTGTACACTGCTGTGCCGATTCATCACCGGGAGCTGAAAGCGAGGATTGGAAAAGGGTAGGACTATGCTGTAGAGCTCTGAAGTCTGGATCACTTTACCCACAATCCCTGATGCCGAAATCACGGGATTATCCTGCTCTATATGGAAGTTTCTGCCTCTATTGACTATAAGATTTCGCTCGTGAAACTGGCCCGAATAGCCTATTACTTCTGCGATCTCAAAATCTGAATAATCCGTCTCGAGATCGATAGCAGTGGTGTTATAAAGAGAACGAAGAGTATTCTGCAGGGAGAGGTTTTTCAGTGTCTGATCCACGACTTTGAGCTGGAGATCGTGCACCATCCTTCGCAGCTGGGCATTGGACTCCGCCCATCGCAGCGATTGGGTAAAAGGATAGAAAACCGTTCTGCCAAACCACTGGGATTTATTGGTTCGATCCTGATCGTTCCCGAGCATCAACAAGGCAGAGATCAATAATAAAGCCGCTGGCAGGATGAATCTCTTATACTGCATTATCTTCCTTTTGAAAAGGGGTTATGATCCAGGGGGTCAGTCTTCTATGCGTTTAATCAATACTTCGCGGTACCTCTCCACATCATCCAAAACCATGCCGGCTCCCTTCACCACACATTCCAATGGGTCTGGAACCACATGTACTGGCAAATCAACCGTTTTACGAATCTTCTCATCCAATCCCTTGAGGAGAGCACCACCGCCGGTAAGGAAGATTCCTCGCTCGGCAATGTCTGCAGAGAGTTCTGGAGCAGTGCGCTCAAACAGGCGTTTGATTGCATCTATCATGGTGCTGACAGTCTCGGTGATGGCCTCCCGGATCTCTTCAGAACTAATCTTGATCGTAACGGGATAACCGGAAACTATGTCCCTGCCCCTTACGTCCATGGAGAGCTCCTGTTTGAGAGGATAGGCAGAGCCGATCTGCATCTTTATCTTTTCGGCAGTTTGAATACCGACGTGTAAGTTGTTCTTCTTGCGCAGGTAACTGATGATATCCAGATCGAGCTTGTCTCCTCCAACCCGGATGGAATTGTGTACCACGATATGTGAAAGCGAGATCACAGCAATCTCACTGGTGCCCCCACCGATGTCCATGACCATGTTACCGAAAGCCTGATCTATGGGCAGATCTGCTCCAATGGCTGCAGCCACAGGCTCGGAGATTAGATAGACCTCCCGTGCTCCCGCGTGAAGAGCGCTGTCTCGAACGGCCCTCTTCTCCACCTCAGTGATCCCGGAAGGGACGCAAACGATCACTCTGGGGCGTACAAGAAGACGCTTCTTCTGCGCTCTCAAGATCAGATTGCGCAGCATTAGCTCTGTCACTTGAAAATCTGCTATCACCCCATCTTTGAGGGGTTTGATGACTCTTACTTCATCTGGATTCTTGCCCAGCATTACCTTTGCCTGTGAACCTATGGCAATAATCTTTTTACTATCCGTAGAGACTGCTACCACAGAAGGCTCGTCAATTACAATCCCCCCATTCTTTTTGTAAACGAGGGTGTTCGCGGTTCCCAAATCAATCGCAATATCATTTGCCATTAAACCGAAGAAATCGAATATGGACATTTAAAACCTCTCTATATATAGGAAAACAAATAATTTAAGACACGACCGGGCTATTCTACCCATAATTTCACAAGCAAATGAAAAGCTAAGTGAATGTCAAGAAAAAAAGATGGCTAAATACTGGTTTTTTGTAGAAGTTGCTCCAAATCCCCCGCCAGGGTTTGATTTGGCGATGTTTTTGGGCAAAAAAATACCGTGGGGAACACCGGGCGGTGTCCCCACGACTCGGAGGGCATTCTATGTAGGGTCTGTAGGCTGAAGACATAATCCGAGGATATCGAAAATCTGTCAAGAAAGAAATCACGATCTTACAAAAAAAACCGATAATTTATGTTTTCCAGTCCGATCCATAGTCAAAAAAAAGGGCATATTAACACCCAATAGCGTGCTGAGTCAGAGCCAGATGATACGGACGTGAGGCCTATTTCAAACTCTTTAGTGCACAATGCCAGCTAAAAAAATCTGAATCCACAAAAGAATTGACAAAAATAGACAAATCTGCATCCTTGAAAAAATTCAGTGATAGGAGCTGCACGATGGATATGAAGACTTTTGGCTATCTCTACTACAAAACGAGAGGATACGACAAAGCAGAAATAATCAAACAAGCAGAAATAACCGGAGAGGAGTATGATTTCTTCGAGCAAAACTTGAGCTTGCTCCTGCAGGAGATCGAAGCCAAACGTCCTCAGGCTGAAGGGATTGGAAACGAATTTATCCACCTCACCCGCTACATATACGATCGCAGCAGCGACCAGGAAACCGGGGTTTATCGTCCCGATGCAGTAAAGGCCAGAAGCGGAGAACTAGTGTCCCTACCCGCTGTCGGGACTCTCAAGATGCCATCCATCGCGCTTCATCAGGCGATCGAACAGCGCCGCTCCCTGAGGGCTTACTCCGATACTCCGCTTAGTCTGGAAGAGCTGTCCTTCCTGCTTTGGGCTTCGAACTGGGCACGAGACTTCAGATCGAACGAACGCATTGAGATCACTCTACGCAACGTCCCCTCAGCCGGGGCAAGGCATCCCTTCGAAACTTATCTTTATATCAGCAGAGTCGCAGGGCTAAAGCCAGGGCTCTATTACTACCACCCCATAAAACACTGTCTGGCCTTGATCTCCGATCGGGAAGACATCTCCGAGAAAGTCTTCGAGGGCTGCTTCCGACAGGAAATGGTGCACAAAGCAGCAGTAACTTTTATCTGGACCGCGGTTCCATACAGAACTAGCTGGCGCTATGGCCAAAGAGGATACCGCTATCTCTATCTGGATGCCGGCCACGTAGGACAAAATCTCCATCTTGCCGCTGAAGCTATCGGCGGAGGAGCCTGCATGATTGGGGCATACCTGGATGAGCTTATGAATGAAACGCTGGAAGTAGATGGCACAAATGAATTTGTGATCTACATCGCAGCAGTAGGCAAGAAGTAAAACAAGACTGCCGGGAGAATAGAAGCATCCTGCTGGCAAGACATTACTACGAGAGGAGACCATCATGAAAAGGATTGGTTTGATTGTGACGCTACTCGCCATGCTATGTGTGGCTTTTTCACTTAACTTGGATTTTCAAGGGCAAAATGCCAGAGAGGCCCGCCTGCTAAATCAATTTCGAAAGATAGATTTTACGCCCAAACCGCTTCAACTCAATTCTAATAGAGAGATGATGCTTTCGGGGTATATCTCATCTTTTTACACTGGTAACATGCAGTGGGAAAACGAATTGGCAGCAGACATCGAGTACAATACTCAAGGTCAGATTCATCGTATCTTTCAACATTATTGGGATTTCGGGAGCAGTTCCTGGATCAAAGACTTCTATAGTGAGTACAGCTACCGTCCGGATGGTAAACCAGAGCACGTAACTTATTTTGCTTATCTGGATGAAGAGTGGTATGAAGAAGGTGGGGTAGAATTTAACTACGACGGTTCCAGGATCCAAACCATCAGAATGTACTACACTGATGGGGAGGAGACTTACGATTTGATAAACTACTATTTCGTCTACGAAACCGATTCCGCGATGTTCACATACCTTTATCTGAATTTTAACTTGTTTGGGAGGCAGCGCTTCAACGCCAAGGTCGAATATGTCCCTGATGGAAATGGTCGCCCCGTGGAGATCAATTTCTACGCCCTGAATGATGCTGAGGAATGGATTCATGAGGAAAAGGCTCTCTTGCAATACCATCCCCAGGATCAGAACAATGCCGAAACCGTGGCGAATTTCTTTCTTTTCCAGATCACTTATGGAGAATTTGAAATCGTCCTGGATGGCACCGTGCTCTTGATCGATGAGCTAACAAGCTACCTCTACGACGATGATATGGAGTGGTATGCCTACGAACTCACCCAATATGCCTACAACCCTACCATGTCCATCCATCAGATCCAGACTTATGCAGATTATCTCCAGTTCAATGGCGCTGCAGATCGCACCTGGACCCTGGTGCATCAGGAAGATTTTGATTATGACGACGACCTGAATATGGCGCTCTGGACTATATCGGCTGTATATCAAGCCACGTTAATTCCACAAACAAGAGTAGCATACAGCTATACTGATCTTGTCTCGACCGAAGATCATCTAGCACCTGCACCGATCTCGAACCTCAAGATCTTCCCAAATCCATTCAACCCCAAAACCAACCTCAGCTTTGAACTGGAAAAGACCCAAGATGTTCAGATCGAGGTCTATAATCTCAAAGGCCAGAAAGTCCGCACCCTGCTCGGTGATGTCCTGACAAAGGGAACCCATCAGATTTCCTGGGATGGTAAAGACGATAATGGCCTGGGTCTGGGAAGCGGGATGTACATCCTTCGCCTCAAAACCGGATCCAACAGCAGATCCGCAAAGGTTATTCTTCTGAAGTAAAGCCTCTAGCACTAGTAAATATAGGCACGCGAGTCTCAAAAAGACAGCGTGCCTTTTTTATTGTAAGACAGTACCAGCGAAGCTATTGCTTGCCTCAAAATCTCTGGAATTGCGCGTTCAAAGATGCTTCCCTGCCCGCGGGCAAGAGTAGATAATTTCCATAATGACTGGCAATGACAATTGAATCATCTGGGGATAGGGCAGAGCCCCAATACTATGAAAGACCGGGTTAACGATCATTTTCATATAGGTGCATGACAATGTGATCTAAAGATGTAGTCTTCGTGCGCCAGGCTTGGCTGAGAATGTGCTAGTTCAGTCGCTGCAAAATCTATTCAAATAGGTCAATAAACCAGTTGCCAGCCTGCATAGAGTTGATGCTGCCAGTTCTTCCGGTCGTATGAGGCAGAATGCCCCAGCATAAGTCTATGATGGGCAAAGAAGTTGGATTTGAGCATGTTTTTGATCTCGAAAGTATCGCTGATATTTCCCTGCAGCCACTGCACTTGATAGTTATCAATATCCGGGATTTCCTCTATATAATTGAGAGAAAAGATGTTGCCTTCGCTACCCTGACGCGTGTAAGAGATTTTGGAATTGAGCGCGGACTTGAAAGGAAGAGGATAGTTCAGCTCTGCAGTATAATCGATCAGGTTTGAGCCTTTGGGATAGCCCAAAGCCTTGCCATCGTGAGAGTAGCGGGTCCAGGGCAGGAAGTGGGTATATATCCAGGGTCGGACAGCCGTGATCTCGAAGCCAAAACCGGGTTTGTCCCTTCCGGGAACTTGATAGTAGGCGCCAGTTTGAATGGCATATTTATTACCCCACCAGGAGCCGAAGATCTCCTTGTAGCGCATCTCATCGATGATCGCATTGGTATAAAGGGTCAGATTTTGGACAGGCTTGAGATTTGCCCCTCCAAAGATCAGGATGTTGTCCCTGTCTTGCAGGTTGTGCTCCGTTACTCTCCAGAAGGCGTGGGGCAGGAGGTAATTGACGTCCAGTCCACGGTCTCCATAGATAACTGCTTCACCAAAGAAGAGCTCGACCTGATCCCGGGGTTTATAGCTGATGTTGTGCAAAGCCAGGTGTTTTTCGGGGTAGTGTTTGGAACTTGCGAGCTCGTCTTCGTAGAGGCTGAGCGGGGCATCAGAGATCAGATTGCCATAGAGCACGGAGAGCCGGAAATCTCCAAATGATCCCTCCCCCAGGATAAAGCCATATTCGTTTGCGACATCGCTGAGAATGATGCTGCCAGAGATGCTATTCCCGATTTGAAACTTATCGCGGCCCAGGGAAAAGAAAAACTGCTCGCCCCGGTAGCTGATGTCCGCCGCGAGGTTATCGATCCAGATTTTATCGTTGTTTCGCTTGTAAAAGCCGTTCACCAGTGGCGAATGAGCCAGAGAGTAATACGAGTCCCCAAAAAAAGCTCCGCTGTGCCAGATTGATTTCATGCTCCATTGGTTGTTAAATTGAGCATTCAACCTCATTCCTTTGTATAGGTAACCATAGCTAAAGTCCTCGTCGTGCGTATATTCATAACCGGCCAGGGCGTTGATTTCACTACGAAACTGGACGTGGCTGGTCTCGTGAGCATAGCTAAAGATGCGATGCCGGGGAGTACCGGGTAAGAAAGCTTCGATCAGGGCAGATTTGAAGATCTGGACGTTATCAAAGGGAGTGCTGAGTCCGGGTTCCATTTCGGGCAGGGGATCGTAGGGGTTTGATTCGATCAGCAGGGAAACGGAGCTATTACTGCGAATCTCTGGCTCGAAGACGGATGTGGCAACCACGTACTGGAAGCAAATCAGGACGATCGCAAGCAGGGTGATGCTTTTAAGCATTTTCACTTCCGTCGCTTACGCTAGTGCGCATCAATCTTTTGGCCTCTTTGGCGCTGATGCCCAGCTCCAGGGCTATCTCATTTGGCTTCCAGCCATCATGGGCCAGACGGTTTACCATCCTGGCCATAGTATCATCATCCAGGCCAGGACTCTCCTCTTCGGGCTTATCGTCATCTTTCATGGTAAAGCTATCCTCTTGTGAGGAGGTGTTCCTGCGTTTGAAAATCCCGCTTTTGATGAGGATAATAAGGATTAGAACTACTAGTAAAGCGAAGCCAATCAGCTTCAGTGCTGCGATGTTTCTGGCCAGGAAAGCCAGGGGATCTGGCTTTGGCCTGGAAGGGCTTATAGTTTTGCCCGGAACAGGAGTAACGATCGTGCTGTCTTGGGGGGCAGGCACAAGCGTTTCAGTGCTTTTATCCTCGGGACTTGCTACGGTTTTGCTCTTTTGGGGTGAAGGAGTTTGAGTGCCGCGGAGCAAAGATTGGGCAGCTTGATAGTGCTCGGAGCTGTTTGAGATCTGGTTGAGCTTCTGTTTTGCACGATCTATATCTTTGGCTTCGAGCAATATCGAACCCCACTTCAACAGGATGGAATCGTCGTTGGGATAGCTTTTCTGCAGGTTTGTCAGCATTGATTCTGCTCTTTCCAGTCTCCCCGTATGGGCAAAGAATTCTACCAGTTCCAGCCTTTCCTGCCTGCTCCTGGGGTTTTGGATAAAGACGTCCACCACAATGCGATAGGGGGAGTAGAGCACCATGCTCAGGTGGCTAATGGGTTTGGAGGCGGAAAGCGTAAAGCTCGAGGAATTGGCCGCTTGGGAAAAGCGCAGGTCGCTGATGATATAGCCAGATCCCAAAATCGGGAGTTCCGTATTCAGAGCGGTCTCACGCAGTTCGATCTGAAGCGCATTGCCGCCTTTTGAGGGCTCGATACTGTAGAAAGCTTTGGAATCCAGTTCCATTACCAGACGGGTAGCGTTATTGCCGTAATGACGTACTCTCAAATCACTTACATTGGCAATTCCCCAACTGCTGAAGGCGATGACAAGCAAGACCAGACACAAAGTAATCTTCTTCATAATTCCTCAATAAATGCGTTACTCACGTTCTGATAAAAGCCCAGAACTGGCAATCACTGCATTGATATCGGAGACTTGCTTGAGCGTCAAGGAAAAAATCGCGCTTGCGTGACTGGGATCGACTACAATTGCAATGTCAAAACGACCTGAAACATTACACAAGCCTAATTAACCATTACATGCCAGGAATACTTAAGCCAAATTCTGCAGACATCATGACATGGCGTAAATCGGTTTGACTCATGCTAAACTGTTTAAAAAATCTTAAGCCAATTCCCATGTAAGCAGATCTGCCCTTGTGAAATTCCTGCGAGTACTTCTGGCTCAAGCTGAAAAACCCGGGTTTGTTTTGCCAGGATAAGCACGTTTCTACCTTTATGTTCTTGTTGAAAGGTGAATCTGTTGTATCAAGAAGACCAATTTTGAGGGCGACATCATCATTGAAGAGTTGTTCCAGTCCTACAGCCCATACCTGAGTTGATTGGTAGAATGGGACATCCGTCAAATCAATTTCTGGACCTGCCCAATCGAACTGCCATCTGCGAGAATCATTGCTTATATTTCGTACAATAACATGCTGTTTACCATACTTGTTCGTAACACCCACACCAAGGTTTCCGTAGAAGTAAGAGTCATACTCTTGATCATTGGAGTGGTAACCTTCTATGGCATAGTGCTGTGTATAACCCAAGGTCAAAATCTCATGTTTGAAAGTGGTAGAAAGGTAGAAATCCCACAGGTAATAGTCGTCGATGCCTCTATCGGACATTATCACTCCTTGAGCTACGCTAAGATTCATTAATGGGAAGGCTCCCTGTATTGATCCGGAAGCTGGGTTACCGGTGTAATCTTCTACAGGAGCTGTAAAAGCCATGCCTAATCCGTAAGAAGTGGCTAGGGGATTGTTATGGTAACTGGTGGGGTAGTCGTATAAAGTGCTCAAGCCACTAGAGCCCATTTCTGCGACAGACAAAACTGGTACTTGTCCAAAAAGATAGGTGGGAAGTTGAGCTGATAAAGCCGTACAGGATAGCACAAGCATAAGAAAAAAAGAAAAAATAGTAGTCAATACTGTTGTTTTCATGAGTTCTCCTAGAGTGTGAATTTTGTATGAACCTACTCTGCATTCAAAATAAGCAAGAGCATGAAAATGTCAATGGTTTTTTAGTCGAACTTCAATCTCAAGACTAGATAAATGATCGCCGTATGCTATCTGCAAGAGTCTCTACTTGCTTATCTGGGCTGCTTCATTATCATATCTCATATAAAATATATATGAGATGGAGGAACCATGAGCTCAATAATTGAATTACTGCTACAAATAGAGAAGAGTGGGTACGAATACTTCAGCAAGCTGGCCCAAAAGTGTGATTTCAATGCGGGAGTCAAGAGCATCCTGGAGATGTTGGCACACTCACAACAAGACCAGATAACGAGGCTGGAAGCCTGTCGGGGACTTAGTGCTCAGGCGACTGCGGAGCCTGATTTCTACGAGCGGGCAAAAGTGATCTTTCAGGGTCTTCAAGCCGGGACAGCGGAATTTTCCTGTTCCATAGACCATCTTGCCCTCTACGAGCATGCAAAACAGGTGCAGGAGGAGACTCTGCAAAACTATCAGAAGGCTCTGGAATCAGTCGATGATGATGCCTTGTTACCCGTATTAGAAGACTTAACAGAACAAAAAGAGAAGCAAATCATTTTGCTTGACAATATTATTGAACTGATATTACGTCCCGAGCAATGGGTGGAGAGTCCGGAGTTTACCAAACTTGACGATTATTGATTCAGGGTTGGATTCTGGCAGCCGTGTCCTGGCATGGCTTGAATATCCAGGGGGACGGAATGGTCGTGCATCCATTAATATTAGAGGAAGATGATATAAGCTTATATGTTTAGTACTTTCCGACAGATGCTTACCTTTATCATAGTGCTTATGGTGTTCCTGATGGCACTATCGGTTCTGCTGGTACTGACCACCTATCGTGAGAGCGACAGGCTCAAATCTGATATGGAATATCTAGACCAACAGAAGGAAAGTATCACGGGAATATATCTCGACTTTTTGGATATCAAGACCAAGGTCACGTACTCACTTTTAAACCAGGAATACAGCTCTGAATTCGATTTCGATGCCAAAAGGCAAAGTATCTACGAGCAGTTGGAGCTCGCCATCGAGGCTTTGCCCAGGGACAAAGAGAAGCTCAGTAATATCAAGAATACGCTGGATAAGTTCTTTGAAAACTATGACAATGTAGTCTTTATCCGGGAGTATCAGCGCTCCAGCCGGGATTCTCTGGAAGGTGCTCTAAAGTTCGTCTCCAGCCGCATTCCTGATTCGGCAGCTTCGGATATCATTCGCGGATATCAGAGGCTTTTGGAAGCGCAAAACGTATATCTCTCCAATCCTACTTCCACCAATTTTGTCAGTTGGCAATTTGCCCGTAATAATCTCAAGCGGTTTGGGATGCGCAATAATGCCTTGCTGGCTGCTCTGGACGACTATACCCTTCGCCTGGAGCAGGAGTGGCAAAATCAAACGGATCTGACCAAAGCTTTTGAGTTCTTCAATACTGCGACTGTATCGCTGGATACCAATCTGTCGGGACTGTCCAATGAAATCCGGATGGAGTACAGCAATAAAGCCAGAGACAACGCCAGCGTGCGAAGTAACGAGCAAAAGAACCAGCTACTCTTTATTCTCGTGGCCTTTGTGTTTTCGAATTCTGCCCTTTTCTATATCATGTGGTCTATCTCTCTCCCCATCAATCGCTTGTTGACTCTGGTCAAGGAAGTGGAAGCTGGGAACTATGAAGTCCGCTTTGAGTATCAATCTTCCAATGAACTTGCCACTTTGGGCTATGCGTTCAACTCCATGCTCAGCACCATCAATAGGGATAGAGAAACCATCCATCGGCATCAGGTAGAGCTCGAAGATAAGGTGGCAGAACGTACGGCAGAGCTGGCCAAAGCCAAGGACTCTGCAGAAGCGGCATCTCAGGCAAAATCTGACTTTCTGGCCAAGATGTCCCACGAGATCCGTACTCCCATGAATGGGATTATTGGCACCACCGAAATCCTGAACTCTTCAGGGCTCACGGAGCAGCAACGAGAGATCGTCAAGATCATCCAGAATTCAGGCTCGTCTTTGCTACACATTATCAATGATATCCTGGATTTCTCCAAAATCGAAGCAGGTAAGGAAGAGCTATCAGAGCAAACTTTCTCTCTCCGAAAGCTCGTTAATTCCACGATTCTGCACTTCAGTCTGGAAGCCGAGAACAAGGGACTCAAGCTGTTGAGCAACATCGATGAGATGGTTCCGGATTTTTATCGGGCGGATGATGCCAAGTTTAAACAAGTCCTGAACAACCTGATCAACAACGCCATCAAGTTTACTCATAAAGGGACAATAGAGGTTATCGTTTCGGCTGCAGCCGTGGACAAACACAAGGCCGATCTAATCTTTGAAATCGCCGATAGTGGGATCGGAATCTCGGCAGACAAGCTGGAATCCGTCTTTGACTCATTCTCCCAGGGGGACAACACGACTACGCGTGAATTTGGCGGAACTGGACTGGGTACCACCATTTCCCGGAAGATCATCGAAATGATGGGTGGCTCAATCAAGGCTATCAGCCCCAACCCCAATCTGGCACCAGACAGCCCTCACCCCGGCTCCGTGTTTCGGATAGAACTGCCCCTCAAGCTCTGCGACCAGTATTGTATAGGCCTTTCGGATGGTACTAGCATCAGACTGGGAGAGACAAATTTCGTCTCTCTGGTCAAAGCTCCCGAGATCTCGCAGGAGCTGGATCGGATGGAGAAGATGAATGGCATCGTCGTGGTACGTCGGGGTTCCTATGATGATGTTTTCAAGGTTTTGGAAACTATCGCTCCCCGGGGATCAATTGTTATGGTGGAGACCAGTCTCCTCAGCAGTGATCAGTCCAGTCTGTGGCAAAAGCTCTATCAAGACTTCAGTATCTGCATTATGGGTTTGAGGCAGGAGTCTGATTCCTCCGCAGAAGTCGATTACCAGCTCTTTGGGATCGATGAGGTGCTGACTGTACCTCTGTCTCAGTCTGCCTTTTTGAATAAAACCGAAGAGATGATCAAGAGGTGCTTCGACAAAAGAAGAAGCAAGCTCGAATCTCAGATGAAGGAGCAAGCTGTGCCCGATAGGATTATCAGGGTCTTACTTGTAGAGGACAACCTGATCAATCAGAAAGTGGCCACCCGGATCCTGGAATCAATGAAGCTGCAGGTTTCCATAGCCTCCAATGGCAAAGAAGCCGTGGATATGGTTCAGAACGACACCTTCGATATCGTCTTTATGGACATCCAGATGCCCATAATGAATGGTTACGACTCCACTCAGGAGATGCGCAGCCGGGGAATCAAGATACCAATAATCGCGATGACTGCCAATGCCATGAAGGAAGATAGAGAAAAAAGCATAGAGTCTGGGATGGACGATTTTATCTCTAAACCAATTACCTATAAAGCAATTACAGATATTATCCAGAAATGGCTCTACCCCGAGCCCAAAGAAGAACCGCAAGTTACCAAGGAACAGGAGTCAAACATGCTACAAAACCGCATTATAGATGAAGAAGAAGCCATCAATCGTGTGTACGATAAAGATCTGCTCAAAGAGTTGTTAGTGGATTTTGAAAAGATGAAAGAGCTTGAACCCCAGGTCTTTGAGGATGCTTTTGCAGCAAAGGATTATGAAGAGATCGAGCATCTCTCCCATGCGCTCAAAGGAGTCTCCGGAAATCTCGCTTTGGAAGGTGTTTACAAGGCTTCTACCGAGCTGAATGATGCCGCAAAAGCCGGACAGAATGAACGCCTGCGGGAGCTCTATAGATTGATGAGACTGGAGATTGAGCGGTTTAAGGCCTGGCTACCGGGTTATCTGAACACTTGAGCTACCGGTCAGGATCAGTCTGAAATCATTGATTATAGACCTGTCTGCCAGGTAGAGGTAAAGCAGGTATGCAGTACCTGAAACAATCGCGCTCCCCAGGTAGTACCCAAAGCTGCCCAATACTGCTAGAACAGCGGTAAGCACCCCGATGGGGACGATGCTTTGGGCCAGAGTCTTGCTGGTCTCGATGATATCGCCACGTAGCAGGACTATGGACATCAGATAAAAGAAGATATTCATGAGGGCACTTGCCACACAGAACAATAACACCGCCATCTCAAATCCGCTTTGGATGCCAGTATACAGAGCCGCCACTCTCAGGATCAGGGTACCGATATTCCAGCGCAGTTCCCACTGGGGTTTCCGACAGATATAGGGTACGCCACTGATCGGGTGATGCAGCAAGCTGCTCCCATAAAAGATGACCAGATAGAAGATCAGGGGGAGTGCTTCGTTCCATTTGGCCCCCAGTAACAGAGGGATAACAGACTGTAGGGCAAAGCTATACAAAATCAGAGCTGGTATCCCCAGTTTTAGCACCAGGCTGGTATAACGCTTGATTCCAGATAGAGTCTTATCCCGCTCGGCATTGGCAAAAACGGGAAAGAACACCTGGGATATGGAGCTGGTGAGCATCCCAACGGGGATAGCAATCAACTGGCTGGCAAAGAAATAGAGTCCCATATACTTTGGCGATACCAGCAGACCCAAAAAGAGGATGGGGGCATTCCCAGAGTATATCCCGATCAGGTTTACCAAGCTTACATTGACCAGAAAGCTCAAGTTTTGGCGGATATTGGCGCAGCTGAGCCGGAGATATCTCGTCGAAAGCATCCGTGAGAAGTAGCGCTGGGGTAGCTTGGGGATGCTCAGGGCCAGGTATCCTGTTTCTATGGCATTGCCAATATAGAAGATCAATATATACAAGCGCACAGAGCGAAAGAAAAAGATAAGAAGGAGTGCTAGCACGCTGTAGACGAGGACGTTGGCGGTTTCAGCCAGGGCCAGTTCCTTGAAGAGCTGATGCTTCTGGGCGATGGCCCGCAGGCAGCGCCGTAGAACCTCAATGACGATGAATGCCGCACTGAGATGCAGTATCATCCCCAGTTCAGTGCTGTTGTAGAGAGAGCCAATGCTCCTGCCAAAGACCCAGAGCAGGATGCTGAGCAACAGAGCTGCAAGGCCTCCAATCTGGAACATCGTTTGCAGATTCAAATGAGGTCTTTTTTTGTCTGTAAGGTAGTGATAATCCAGGCCGGGATTGCCGAGGTATGAGAAAAAGAGGAGGATCAACCCATAGGTACGAAAGATCCCAAAGTCTTCCTTGGTGAGCCAGTTTGCCACAAAGAGGAAGAGGATGGAACCAAACACGCGCCGGATCAGAGTGGTCGAAAGAGTCCAACGAATGGCATGGATTACGGTTTTACTGCTCATCTGCGGGTCTTAGATCAGCTCCATCTGCTCGTTGATAGGGTCCAGGCCCATGTGCTTGTAGCCTTTATATGTGACCTTTCTGCCCTGGGGAGTTCTCTCCAGAAATCCCTGCTGAACCAGGTAGGGCTCAAAGATCTCTTCGATTGTGCCGGCATCTTCGCCGATGGCCGCGGATAAAGTCTTGATCCCTACAGGGCCGCCCCGGTAGTTCTCGATGATTGTATTCAGCAGGCGCTTGTCCATTTCGTCCAGACCTGCATGATCGACCTGCAGCATCTCAAGGGCTTCCAGAGCTATCTTTTCGGTAATGATGCCATCTCCAATAATCTGAGCAAAATCACGCACCCTTCTCAGGAGTCTGTTGGCGATTCTAGGAGTACCCCGACTGCGCAGAGCGAGCGCTGAAGCGCCTTCGGCTTCGATGGGGACACCCAGTAGTCTGGCAGACCGGAGCAGTATCTTCTTGATGGAATCCACGTCGTAATAATCCAAACGAAGCACAATCCCAAATCTGTCTCTGAGCGGTGGAGTCAATAGCCCCGCTCTGGTGGTTGCTCCGATCAAGGTAAAAGGCTCAATATCGATCTTCAGGGTACGTGCGCTGGGCCCACTATCCAGAATGATCTCCATCGAATAGTCTTCCATCGCTGGGTAAATGTATTCCTCTATCACGTGGCTGAGACGGTGAATCTCATCTATAAAGAGCACCTCGTGTCTTTGCAGGTTTGTGAGAATCCCCGCCAGATCAGAGGGTTTTTCCAGTACTGGCCCGGAACTCACTGTGATATTCACCCCCAGTTCCCGCGCAATGATGCCAGCCAGAGTAGTCTTGCCAAGACCAGGAGGGCCATAAAAGAGCACGTGATCCAGAGATTCATTTCTTTGCCTGGCCGCCTTGATCGAGATATCCAGCAGTTTCTTGAGGTGGTTTTGACCGATAAATTCATCCAGAGTCTTGGGCCGCAGGGCCTTATCAAACTCATTGTCTTCGGTCTGGACTACAGGGTTGTTGATTCTTTGTAACATGCTATTTTTTCTTTTTGGTAAAGGGGGGAACGGTAATCGGATCTTCCAGATGCTTGATCAGGGTGGTGCCATCAGGGATTACCACGTCCCAGGTAACTTGCTGTTTGCTTTTCTTGTGTCTCAGTTCCAGTCGCAGCGTTTCTCCTGCTCTCCATTGGCTTTTGAAGTTCCCGAGCTGGACGCTGACGATCACCATTTTGGAAAACTTGACGTCATCGCCCACTTCTTTGACGGCGACGGAGTTTATGGGATGCTTGTCTGTAGTCATGACGTCTTTGGGTCTGGAGACGATCCAGGCTTTCAGGGTGTATTCTGGGGCCGAAACTTTGGCCGTCGAAGTAACCTGAGGATTCTCTTGATTTTCCAGAATGATTCTCTGGACATAGGATCGTGGTAACGTCGTGGGCTGGGCCGATATGCACGCTACCATCAATAGTAACATGATACATGCAAAATAATGCTTCATTGGTACCTCACTTTACTGCGTACAATTCTCTTGAGTTTGGTATTTTTGTAAATCTAATTCTTGGCGATGCCTATCAGCGACTCTCAAGTGCGTCCAAAATCGCCTCTGGAGTTGCTGGAAAACGGAGCTCCGCTTTGGGATTTACTGCTTTTATGGCATTTCTCAGGGCAAAAAAAGCTGCCATCCCATAGATGAAAGGCGGTTCTCCTGTCGCTTTACTGCCCATCACACTGGCATATTGTGCCTGGGAGGGGACAAGCTCCACCACAAGATTATGTGGCAAATCCCTGATTCCTGGGATCTTGTATGTGGATGGATTCACAGAAAGATACCTGCCGCTGGGAGCCAGCACCATCTCTTCCATTGTGCACCAGCCATAGGCCTGGATAAAGGCTCCTATGATCTGCCCCCGGTCGATATCCTCCTGCAGACTCTGTCCATTTTCATGCACTATATAGGTGTCCAATATGCTGTGTTCTCCCGTGAGCAGATCAAGCTCGATTCTGACCAGGGCACAGCCATAAACGTAGTAATAAAAAGGATTGCCAATGCCTTTATCCCGGTCAAACCAGACTTCAGGAGTCTTATAGTATCCGTAGGCAGCAAGGGGGACACGTTCCATCCAGGCTGCTTTTATGAGGTCTGCAAAACTGATTCTGGCCTCGGGATTATCTTCTGGGAAGATGCTCCCCGCCTCAAAGACCAGATCTGTCTCGGAAAGACTAAGGCTGAAACTACTTTCCAGATGCTTTCTGGCGACGGGAATCAGATTTGACTTGATCTCTTCGGCTGCTATCCTGGCTGCATTGCCATTGATGTCACTACCAGTGGAGGCAGCAGTGGGTGAAGCATTGCCGACCCTCTGAGAATTTGAACTCTCTACCCGGATTTGCCGGAGTGGAACTCCCAATATCCTGGAAACCACAATCGCTACCTTAGTGCTGACTTCCTGCCCCATTTCGACGCCGCCAGTCGTTACAGAGATTGTCCCATCTGCATAAACCCAGATCAAGGCAGAGCCTTGATTCAGGAGTGCTGTGGTAAATGAAATCCCGAATTTGACGGGGATTACGCCAATTCCCTGTTTGGTGTGGGGGCTATTGAGGTTACAAGACGCGACCTCTGTGGTAAGCCGTTCATAATCTGAAATAGCTTTCAAACGCTCGAGTAGCTCCACTGTAAAGGTCTCATGTACGATCTGGGCGTAGGGCGTTTTCTGTCCCTTTTTGTAGGCATTAATGGCACGGATATCCAGGGCATCGAGCTTTAGCCGATCGGCGATCTGCTCGATCAGACTTTCGATTACGAAAATTCCCTGAGGAGCGCCAAACCCTCTGTAGGCGGTATTGGGGGGCAGGTTTGTCCGGCAGGCTCGACCTTGTATTCTGGCGTTTGGAATGTGATAGGTATTGTCCACATGGAACATCGCTCTTTCCAAAATAGCAATGGATAGATCTGCATAAGCGCCTCCATTGGCAAGGAGTTGCACGTCCAGAGCCAGGATCTTTCCCTTGGAATCAACCCCACAGCGATAGTATGTTTTGAAGGGGTGACGCTTCCCCGTAATCAGCATGTCCTCATCCCGACTGAGCACCAGATCCACAGGCCTTTTGGTAAGGTAAGCTCCCAAGGCTGCCAGGCAGGCATAGATGGTGCCATTACGCTCTTTTCCGCCAAAGGCACCGCCCAGGCGGGGCACATCGACAATGACGTTATGAGCTGCGATTCCCAGAAGGTGGGAAACTACCTCCTGCACCTCCATGGTGCTCTGAGTAGCGCTAAAAAGGGTGATTTGCTTGCCCTCTCCGGGGACTGCCCGGCAACGCTGGCTCTCCATATAGAAGTGTTCCTGCCCGGATGATTCAAGCGCACCCTCCAGGATGAGCCTGGATTTGGCCAGGGCTTGTTCCACATTTCCACATTCAATTTTACGTTCCGGGACGTACCATTCCTGTTTTTTATCAGCCTCATCTACATCCAGGATGGGTGAGAGCTCTACATAGTTCAGCTTTATCTTCTTCAGTGCTTCCTCTGCCAGGTTTTTATCGTGAGAGAGTACCATAGCCAGGGGCTGTCCCACATACATGATTCTGCCCTCGGGGAAGAGAGGTTCATCTTTGATTACATGGCCGATCTGGTTCTCTCCGGGGATGTCTCTGGCCGTAAGAACGCAATGAATCCCGGGAGAATTGGCCGCCTCCGTGATGTCCAGATCGATAATACTGGCATGAGCTACGGGACTCAAGAACAGCTTTGCAAAGAGCATTCCGGCCAAAGGTGCTTCATCTGATATGAATTTGGAACTGCCAGTTACATGATATTTCCCGCTGAGGTGATGCGTTACTCTTTTCATATCTGCTCCATTTTTGTGACCACCAGCTCACTAAGATACTTCACCACATGGTTATGGATGATTTTGCTGCGATAACTCCGGGAGCCTCTGACGTCTGAGATGGGTTCAAATTCTGCGCTCACACTTTGGGCTATTTCCTGGATGTCCAGCGCTTTGAGCTGGCTGTTTTCGACCAGATTCGTGAATGCTTGGGAGAGAACAGGCGTTTTGGCCACTCCACCCAGGGCCAGCCTGGCGCTCAGTATCTGTGTCCCCTCATAAGAGATGCAGACAGCGGTGCTAACGGCAGAGATATCGACGGACTTACGCTTCGAAGCCTTTAGGCAGCGGACATAACGTTGACCCAGCTCGATCGGGATAAGAATCGCCGAGATGATTTCCCTGTCTGCGAGGGCAATCTTGCGATAGTCCAGAAAGAAGTCGCTCAGCAGAAGTGTCCTCTCTCCAGTTGCAGAGGCCAGGACGATCTTGCTCTGAAGTGCCAGGAGCAGAGGTATGCCGTCGCCGATTGGCGAGGCGTTTCCGATGTTTCCTGACAGGGTGGCAAAGTTTCGGATTTGCTCCGAGGCTATGCGTCTGATTATATACCTCAGAGCAGGTATGTGTTTGTGGATCAAACTAGAGTGTAAAAGCTTGCTATAGGTTACATTAGCGCCGATTTTTAGCTGGTGTTTGTCAATGCACAGCTCTTTGAGGCAGGCAATCTTCGAGATGTCTATGAGGATAGGATAATGCGCTTTTTGGATGTTGATCTGCACCATGATATCTGTGCCGCCATTGATCAATCTATAGGGCTTGCCTTCGTGTGCATTGAGCAGAGTAAAGAGCTCTTCCAGGCTCTCCGGGATATAGTATTCCTGGCAGGGATAGAAACGATCTACGGCTCTAGTGCTATAACCTGCCGCTTGGTCAAACCCCTGCAACTCAGCCTCGGTTTCCAGGCACCACTGGGGGATAATGCTGCCCTGTTCAAAGTGCGAGCTCAAGTATTCAGCAGCCTTCAGGATGGAATCGTAACCAGTACATCGGCAGAGGTTACCCTCAAGAGCAGCCATGATCCTCTCTCGATCCGGTCTTTGTTCACTTGCCAGGAGGGCAAAGAGGCTCATCACAAAGCCCGGTGTACAATAGCCACATTGAGTGCTATGAAAGTCCAGCATCACCTGCTGGATGGGGTGCAGAGCATCCGGAGTTCCCAAGCCCTCGATAGTGATCAGGTGTTTGCCATGCAGCTTGGCTGCAGGATAGAGGCAGGAATTGATCGCCTCATAATGCACACCATTCTCCAGAGACGAAGCGATTACCACAGTGCAAGCTCCGCAATCACCTTCGTTGCAACTGCATTTGGTGCCATACATGCTCAAATTCTGATGCAGATAATCCAGAGTCGTCTGAGCTGGGGGGATGGAGGCCTTAACTGCTTTGCCATTGAGCCAGAACTGCACATCATTGAACTGGTAGCTAGCGGAATAGTTCTCTGGGCAATGCGTATGTGACTTGTGGGAAGCGTTTGCTCTTTTTTCCTTACACGTGTTTTTGTGGTCACGATCTTTCATAAGGCCTTCCATAATCATTTTTTACAAGTAGAAAAGAGACTCGAATTCTTGTCAATGAAAAAGCAGTAACATAAATCCGGGCTTGCTTCCTGCCTGCCTAATTCTTTGCCTCGTTTTCGCCTCGAGATCGCCTCGAGATCGCCTCGAGTACTCGAGGCCATCTCGAGGGGAACATGAGGCGAAGGTGAGGTGAAGTATATTGCAAGTGGTTGCTACTCATGTTCTAATCCAGTTATCTGGCTCGTAAGGAATAAAACGCGCTGGACACAGGGTAGTATCTCTCTATCAAAGAGATTGCCTCAGATTATACCAGGAGCATGAAGCTGGTTTTTGATCTAGTTATTGGAGGAGTCTGCCGATTGCAAATCCTGCCACCGATAGCTAATGTTGAATGTGGAGCCATGGCCCGGGCTGCTTTGGATATCCAGCTTGCCAGCGGTGTGCTGCAGAGCTTCCAGCACAAAGACCAGTCCCATGCCAAAGCCTTTTTCCTGCTTAGTGCCTAGCCCACTGAAACTGTCGCCGGACAAGATTCGTTCAATCTGTTCTGGTCGCATGCCAACTCCCTCATCAATTACCATAATTTGTAATAGCTCGTTGTCTGATAAGACTTTCAAATGAATCGTGGATCCAGGATGAGAGAATTTGATAGCGTTGGAAAAGAGATTACGAATGATAAGGCGTAACCTCTCACGAGCCAAGCGGATAAAAAGTACTTCGTTCTTGAATGAGAACTTGATCCTGATCCCTTTTGGTTGAGCCACTATCTCTGCCAACTGAACGGACTCTTTTAACGTTTCTATCAGATCAAATCCTACCCGTTCCTCATCTAATCCGGCTTTGTATTTGCTTGCTAACAGCAATAGATCGTTGATCAGCCCTTCAGTGACTTTTGAGGATTGATGCAAAAGCATGAGAGTCTCATCTTTATCATCGTTTAGTAATCCTGATATAATCATCTCAAGAGCCTGAGAAATGGAGGCAACTGGGCCCCTGATATCGTGAGCAATTATGGAGATAATCCGGTTGAGCAGTTGATTGGTAGCGGTTAGAAGGTTATTTTTCGTTTCCAGTTCCTGAGTCTTTTTAAAGATGATCTTGTTGCTGTCTTCCAAAGTTTCATTCTGACAGCGATAGGCATCTAACTGCTCTTTCAATCTTTTTTGCAAGAACAGAGCTTCTGCTTGAGCAATTTCTAGGGGCGTGTTAACTTGGTTAATCCTCTGTGCCAGATCTAATTCCACGCTTTGAGCCAAATAAGCACGAGCTATATCCAGCTTGAATTGCCAGGCATCTTTGAGACAGGAATAGGCTTTTTTTTCAGAGACAAGGTCTTGCAGTTTATGGGCAGTGCTTAGCGATTCTTGAGCATACTTAACTGCTGTATCATAATCCTCCTGCTCGATAGCTATCAGCGCCAAATTATTCAAAACTGTGGGTTGCATGCTCACATTCCCGTATTTAATAGCAATGGCCAGAGATTCTGTGTACAACTCAGTAGCCTCATCAAACCTTTGCTGGTTTGAGCGCAGGGAAGCAAGGTTGTTTAACGCAACTGAGAGGTAAGGCTCTGTGAGATATTTTTTATAATATTCTATAGCCAGTTGGCAGAACTGTTCGGCGTTAGGGATATCACTACTGGCGATGTATGTTGCCGCCAGATTGTTGAATATCAGCGCAAGTCGCTCATTGTTGTCATTCTTCAGGTAGATATTCATAGCTCTGTAGAAATATTCGAGTGCTTTGTTAGCATCACCCGAGCTTCGGAAAACATCCCCTAAGTTGTTATATATATCAGCAGCAATTTGAGACTCATCATTATCGTCTAAATGCTTTAATGCAGAAAAGTAAGCCTCGATAGCAAGTTTTGGTTTCATGACTCGACAATAGGCTACCCCGAGGTTGTTAATGTAGAGAACTCGATCTCTGAGCTCCAGTTCTTCCTGAAGTAGCTTTTGCCATATATCGATGGCCTCAAATATTTCACCCAGCTCTTGTTTAACAAGTGCCATGTTGTTGCGGCAGCACAGTTCGCAGTCGCGGTTACCATGCGTTACACAGAGCTGCTGAACCACCGACAGGATTTCGAAAGATGCGGAGTAGTTGCCTCTGATGGCAGTTATTCGTGCAGTCTCCATCAATAATCTGTGATAAATGTACTCGTCCTCGGTTATGAGTCCCTCAGCAGCAAGTTTATCAAACTCTGCCAATCTGCTGGATAATTCATCCAAGCTCAACCCATTCTTACGATCCAGCACTTCTTCAAGGCTGATTCGCTGCTGATCGTTCAGAACATTTGCCATTGCTCATTTCCTCCAAATACGTCACTCACACGACTATTCCTGGGCGTGGAAAGAAGTCAAGGAAAAAGGGTTTGGCAGCGTGGGTGATTCTTATGATATGTTTAATGAGCAGCTTATTACTGCTTCTCACATGTTTCTCACAAGGGCATTTAGGCTATATAGCCTGCC
>CAZZCS010000003.1:0-61622 GCA_964652645.1 uncultured Candidatus Cloacimonadota bacterium
GGTTCCTGAAAGCAAAGAAAACACCACTATCAATGTCTTATCCCAGTGGATCAATGTCGATCCTCTGCCTGCGATGAACCCAGTACCAGGTAACGGTGAAACCATTCAAAGAGCTTGGAATGCTGGTGAGCTTCCCGAAGTTCTTACATGGGAACCAGATCCTATGGGTCCAGCTCCTCAGGGTTACAAAATTGCATGGAATGGTGGCGAGCTTACAGATATCGGCTCAGTTACCACATGGACCACACCAGCTCTTGGTGCGGGTGCATATACCTGGCAGGTAGTTCCCTATATCAACGAACCTGTTGGCAAATCTATGGTCAAAACTACTCTCAGATCAGTTGCTCCTAGCCGTTCTTCAATCAAAGACATGGCCAAAGGTGATGCTGCTGAGTGTCCAGTATGGGGCTTCACTGTTGCCTATGATACAGCACCTGTAATCATTCCTCCAGATGCTCCGACTACTGTTGTGACTCCTGGCGGTTCGGTTGAAGTAACCTCAGATGTACAGCTGGTCGTTGATGAAACAGTAGACGTAACTGCTCCTGTGATCGTAGTCCTTCCGAACTACAACAACCTTGTGAACCCGATCGTTATCGGCTTTACAGGTAATGGTATCGCCACCATCGAAATCGAAGTTGGCGCTGGTGTATGGTTCCCCATGGCTTATTATGGTGGCCAATGGCACCAGGGTACTCCATGGCCAATGAACGGTCCCGGAAGTGTCTTCTTTACAGGCGTGGATTTCGATGCTAAGGGTGATGTGATCATCCTGATCTCCGAAAACACAGATCCTACTCTGCCAGTTGAGCTGAGCAGCTTTGATGCGGTTCTTACAGCGCAAAACTTCGTAGCTCTTACCTGGACTTCAGAATCTGAGACCGAAATGCTCGGCTATCGCGTGTATCGTTCAGAAACTGCAGATGTAAATGCTTCTCTGATGATCACTCCTACCATGATCCCAGCTACTAATACCTCAACTACCCAGACTTACAAAGTAGAAGACCATGAAGTATATGTAAACAATACATACTACTACTGGTTGGAAAGTGTGGATTATGGCACCAGCCACTTCCACGGCCCAGTAAGTGTAACCATTACAGGAACAGATACACCTCAGCTTCCTATCAGCACAGTAATGGGCAATGTATATCCCAATCCTTTCAGAATGGGTAACAATGCCAATATCGACGTGTCTGTAAAAGCAGGTGAAACTGCCAGTGTAACCGTTTACAACATCCTTGGTCAGGCTGTGAAAACCTTCAAAGTAACTGAAGGTGCTCACAAACTGCAATGGAATGGTCGTGACAGCAAGGGCAACCTTTGCGGTAGCGGTATCTACTTCTACAAACTAAGCTCACCATCCATGAACCAAACCAAGAAGATGGTCATAATCAAATAGTTAAACGTTCCATACGTTGAACGATATCAAACCCTCAGGCTCTGGCTTGAGGGTTTTTCTTTGATTGTAACATTTTCTGCTTGACGAAAATGTAGATATATACACAGATTACCTTGTGCAAGAGAGGCTATATATGAAAGATGCTCATGTCGGGGCCTTTCCTGGATGAATGGCACAATGTAACATTGATGACGAGGTAAGGGTATGCAAAATCCTTTGGATGATCTTCTGACCCAAGGCGAGCAGAAATTGCTTCTGACTTTCTGTGCAGTCTTTGGCCTGGGGCTGGTGTTGATGATGATCGGCTGGACGCCCGCCAGAGCACAGGCCAAGAAAGAATCCAATCTGGTTCTTGAGCAAACGGTCGCAAAAGACCATGTCCTTCAGGTCGATATCCGGATAGCGACAAAAGGCGAACTGATGCAGCTAAAAAACATCGGTGCCAAGAGGGCAGAGGATATCATCTCTTATAGAGAGAGCAACCCCTTCACCTCTGTGTACGATCTGAAGCAAGTAAAGGGCATTGGAGATATCACCTTTAACAATCTGCTGCCGCATTTGCTCGTCTTTGGAGAAGCTGATACACCCCTGAGTCCTTCTAATCCAAAGTCCGAAATCAGCAGCACCTTCCAGCCCAAACCAGACAAGGATGCCCCGGTAAACCTCAATACAGCTACCCTCAGAGAGCTAATGAGCCTGGATGGGATCGGAGAAATCAAGGCAAAGGCTATACTCGAATATCGTGACAGCAATGGAAGATTCAATACTATAGATGAAGTCACAAAGGTGAAGGGCATAGGAGCCAAGACTCTAGAAAAAAATCGCGCCAGGTTGCGTATCTGAGAGTTTTCATTTGACACAAAACCTGGATTTTATAATGTGACTGGGTATTATACTATATGGAGAAAAGATGAAATCTAACCCTAATGGACGCAGTTGGAACCCGACGATCACGCTTGCGAAGCTATTTGAAGAGCAGAACCAGTTTTTTGATGCCCTGGCTGCCTACGAAATGATCGATCAGCATGATTCTTCAGCCCAGATCCGTGAAAAGATAGAGTCGCTGCATATGCGCATTCTTACGGATCCGACCGCGAAATACGATCCCAGGATAGAGAAGCTGTTTTCTCCTGAAGAGCTTGCATATCTCAAGATTATCAATCATTCGGCCTTTTTGAACCTCAACGAGGTAGCCGAGCGGATCTCCGAGGGATTCCCTGATGCAGAAAGCTTCCTGGATGCAATAGATGCAAGTGAATTCAACGAGAGTCTGGACGATGCTCAAGAGCTCAGCAGCATTCTGCAAGAGATTGAAGAGCAAGCCCTGCTCACCAATGCCAATGTCTCCGAGCAGATTGAGGAACACACTCTCACAGATTTTATCATAGCTCTTCTTTCCCGCTATGCCAAAGATACCCCTCTTACTCAGATCAGCTTTTCAGATCTGATCGGGATCTTTGTCTCCATGCACCATCGCAATTCTAAAGAGACTTAATGCGAAAACCGGCTGATTTTACCCCCAATAAGCGCTGTCTGCAGTGTGCGCGAAACTGTAAGCAATCCTCAAATCTCGAGCTGGTCTACTGCCCAAGGTTTGAGCAAAAGGCAGAGCAATTGGAGATCCCCCTGGGCAGGCTGAGAAAGCCCAAAAAGAAGTAATGCGGATTATTACCGGCAAGTTCAAGGGCCGCCCCCTGGCCACTGTAGATGGCAGAACCACCCGCCCTACCACAGACTACAATCGTGAATTGATCTTCTCCGTTTATTCGGACTACAAAGCCAGTCAAGTACTTGATCTGTATGCAGGTACGGGCTCTTTTGGGCTGGAAGCTTTATCTCGAGGAGCAGCTTATGTGGACTTTGTGGAATTTGCCTCCAAAGCAATCGGGGTACTGCTCAAAAACGTAAATACCCTGGGTTGTGCAGACGACTGTCATGTCCATAGACGCAGAGCGGAGCAGTATGTAAAAGACTGTTCCAAACGCTACGACGTGATCTTTCTGGATCCACCTTACAATAGAGACCTGGTCAATCCTACCTTGAGACTCATCTTTGAGAAGGGTATTTTGAATCCTGAGGGAATTGTTATAGTCGAGCACTCGCGTCATGAACCAATAGCAGAAGAGTTCTCAGACCAGATCATAAAAGAAAAGAAAGGCAAGATCACAAGTTTTACTCTCCTCTCATATAACCCTCAAGACAATTGACTCCGCCCCAAGTCCCGATTATCCACGGTCTATAGACAGAACTGGCACTATCCCCATCAGTTATAGCGCACATAAAAAGAACCCCATCCGTAGATGGGGTTACAAAACAACAGGATTAGAAGTTTAGAATTTAAACTCTACCCCGAAGGTCATCGAAGTAACAGTTTCGTCTGTTCCTTCAATCTTTCCGTCTCCATTGAGATCAATGTAGCGCTCGGTGTATCTTCCTACCAGGAAAGTAGTATCCGAAAGACCGTAGGACAGAGTTCCGACGATGTTTGCCGATGGGCTCTTGATCTGGTTCAAGGCAATGTGTTTGACGTTTGTCTGTGAATAAGAAATCGAGGCTTCTCTGAGCTTGGGAACGAGGCTGGGATCAATCCCAAAGGTTCCCCAGATCGATTTACCTGTCACTACATCCTCGCCATACATATCTTGATAGGCAATACTCAGGATGGCAACGTTAAAGAGGTTTGCCCCCAGCTTTCCATACCAACCCAGTGATGCTTTGGCGTTGTTCAGAGTCTCGTCTTTGGTTACTACTTGATACACGGTATGTCCGTCGCTTGGATCTGTGTATGAGACTACGAAGGCGCGTTGCTCGTCATAGAGCTTGTCGAAAAAACCAGGAACGAATTTATCCCCAAAGCGGCGGAATTCAAGATTTGCATCAAAGACCAGGAACTTTGCCCCAAAACCTGGGAAGATAAAGCCTGTTCCATAATCCTTGATGGTGGCAAGCTCGGCATAATGTGCCAGTTTGAAGTAGTCATAATCGATCAGAGGAAGTTCATAATCCATGCTATAAATCCAAACTTCCTTATCTTTGCCCATGGGAATTGGCTCATTTCGGATAACGTTCATGTCCAAATCCCATCCTAATTGATCGGCAATTGCGCCGATTCCGGGATACACCTCTTCTACATAGGGGTTCACGCTGGGATGATCGATATTTCCTGTTCCGTTGATATCGATATCCTGAGAGTCCGGGATGCCGTCTCCATCGGTATCGAGCCACACGCTCTCATAAATATCGGGGAAACCATCACCATTCTTATCGTCGAATCTAGCGTATTGATTGCGATCGACACCGACGTTTACACCGACTTTGAGGTTGCTAAAAATGGGGATATCAAGGACTTTAAGGGGCTTCACAAAGACTCTTCCGCCCAAAATCTCGTTCTTTTCTACGCTGTGAGAATAGGCTTCAAATCCCAGGCCGGAGATGGGAGTATTGGCACCAACGTATCCGCCAAAGTTCCTCTTTAGGGGGTATTGCAGCATATTGGAGTATCCATTGAAGATCAGACCATGCCCCAGAGTATAATCTGAAATACTACCAATTTTGAAATAGAAAGGATCCCGTCTTTGCGCAAAGCGGATATAGAGTAACTTGTGCAAGTAGTCTTCTGCTTCGTCCCAGTCCTCTTCCCGGATATTGCCGTCACTATCAATCAAGAGATCGATATCCAGGCCAAATCCAAACTTCCAGATGGAAATCTCAGGCATCAGGCGAATCTGTGAGTAGGTCTGGTCACCAATGGTAATTGAACCTACAACGCCGGACATTCCATAACTTGTCCCCTCATCTTCGTTTTGCTCACCACTTTGAGCAAAGAGAAAAAGAGGCAATAATATTAAGACCAACAATATGCTTTTTTTCATTGTAGTCTCCTCATTTAGCATTTGTGTCATCTTAATCAGGTCAAGATCAGATTGTCAAGCGAAATCCGTAAAACATGTATAAAAGACCTTTGAATAATCAGGATTTGAAATGCCGATCATTCAAGCCTGGTTAAGAGTGTACCCATTCAGCACTGGCACTCAGAGGCTCATCCTTGGGATACCAAAAACCCTTGTTTGGATAGGGAATCGTCCTTTGACCTGCTTCTCTTAAAACCACTATAACCCTACACCCCTTACCCTTTGCCTCGTCTTAGCCTCAAGATCGCCTCGAGATCGCCTCGAGCACTCGAGGCGATCTCGAGGGGAACTCTAGGGGAAACTGAGGCGATGGACTAGGCAGTGTCTTGAGAAGACAGTTGATTGAACGGGGCATGTGGCGGATCTTCATACCCCGATTTCCGGTCACAATAAAAAAGAGCCCCGGAAGCTTCCCGGGGCTCTGATTGAATCAAGATATGTTATTTCATCATGACCATTTTCTTGGTCTGACTATATGAACCAGCTCTCATTCTATAGAAATAGATACCACTGGCTACGTTGCGATTTCGATCGTCTCTGCCATTCCAGGTAATGCTGTGATTTCCTGCGTTTAACTGACCATTGACCAGAGTGCGTACTTTTTGACCCAGAACGTTGTAAACGTCTATGCTTACTGGGCCAGAATCCTTTACGCTAAACTGGATGGTAGTAGTAGGATTGAAGGGATTGGGATAATTGCCCTTCAATTCTGTGACCACAGGTACCACTTCATTTGGATTGGAGACAGGTGTAGCAGTTGCTGTCAGCTCAATTTCCATCATGCTCATGGAGGGGTCATCAGATGTGATTGAGAGGAACTCGGTAAAATCGCCAGCCTGTGAAGGCATAAAGGCGACCATGATCTCGAGCTCTGATTCTGCTGGGACTATATAGGACACCACGCTGAGAGGGTTCGATCCGGCAGGGATCAGATAGAAGGGGGCATTCACCTGCATTTCACCGATCATCAAGGCTGTACCAGTATTCATGATAGTAAGAGGAACGGCGACAGTTTCGCCCACCAGGAAGGAGCCATAATCTATGTTGTTCAGATCAATGGCAAAACTGGGAGAGCCTTGAACTCCACCCACTACTGGGAAGATGATGTTATCAATCCAGGCACAGTCTGAGCCACTGGAGACGATGTTGTCCTTCATGTATTCCCATTTGAAAGTGGTATTGCCGGGAAGTACGGCAAAGGTCTCTTCGCTCCAGGCGACAGTGCCAGACCATTGGTTCTTGAGCACGTTGTTGATGTAGAATTTCATATAGTCATAATTGGCTTCGGAGGATACTTTCTTCCAGAACGAGATGTCTCCAGCTTCGGGGACGTTCATGGTCACACTCATCGATGTTGATTGATTGTGAGTGATGGCGAAGCTTTTGGCACTGTAGTTTCCACTATAGGGAGCAGAATCGTCCAAAGACCAGTTTCCACCCGTGAAAGACCAGGGGTAATTATTGAAGCCGTTCTCAAAATCTTCCATCATGAGGCCTACAACTGTGGACGTACTATACATTTCTGCATAGTCTCCAGCAGCCAGGATGAGAGTGATTGGGACGGTCGTTCCAGGAGCAATCTGTGAGCTGAAGGTAACCTGGTATACTATATCAACTGTTGCACCGTTGGGCAAGGCTGTATAGTTGTTGATGATGGCTTCTGAGATGTGAGGAACATCTTCAATCATCAGAACGGCCATGATTTGGTTGGCCTGGGCATGACCGACGTTTTCGATTGGGATAGTAAGGAGAACGGTTTCACCGGCGTCAATTCTTCCATTGCCATCGCCATCAAGTTCAACAACTTGCAGAGCATTGAAGCTAAAAGCAGGAGCATTGATGGTAAAGCTTCTGGTGTATTCCCACACTTCATCGCCAGAGCTGATCATTACACCAACCTGAGCTGAATGTTGATCCGGTACATTGCCAGCTATCTGTATGTCAAATCCGATATCGGTTGTGGCAGTTTGATTTGCAGGGATGTCACCAATCGTCTCTTCGAAACTAAGAAGATTGAGGTAAGGATCGCTAGTGCTCAGGAAAACGGTCACTGCATTAGCAGCATCTGATCCTACGTTGTTTACTACTATATTGAGGTTTATGGTCTCGCCATATTCGGGGACATTGTTGTTGTCGTCTGTTACCACCATCTGGCCTACTACTACGTAGGGGCCTGTGCTGGGCAAGACTTGCACTGTACCCAGATGGGTCTCTTTGTTAAAACCTGTGATTGTAAGTGTCATATCCATTGGCTCTTGTGGAGCCTCGGTGAGGGTGATGTTTGCGATCCCGGCAGCATTGGCAATGGCACTACCAAGAAGTACTCCGTTGTGAGACAGGGCAACTCGGTTGTTTGGATCAGTGATCACTTCGAAGTTATTCATACCGAGGAAGAGAACGGGATTGTAAGTAGCTGTGGCGGCAACCGGATTCTTTGTACGTGCCATCAGAGAGGCATCGCCAAAGATGTGCCAGGTCTTAAACATATTGGCACCATCGGTTCCATAAACCTCTACCATCAGAGCAGAGCCGTTGAAGAACAAGCCACCGATGGTGTGCTTCTCTTCGGCTACAAGGAGATCTGTGATCTCGTCTTGAGCTCTCATGGGAGAATTCCAGCTCTGGTTGATCGTGGAGGCATAATGTGCTATTGCACCTGTTGGATTACCAGTAGTGTTGTTGGTTGCCATTAGCCATGCTTCTGCAAAGCAGGTCATGGATACAAAATTACCGCTTACGCAGGCAACAGAGACTATGAAGGGTAACATGTAATCGTTTGTGAGGGCATTTACGTTGTTGTTATTAAAACCGGTAGTCACCCATGAGGTGTTTGATCCATGGCCAACGTAATTCACAAAACCCCGACCATTATTGAAATAAGTCGCCAGTTGAGCAGCGGTGATACCGTTATTCTGGTAAGCTTGATCTACGGTAGTGTATCCATAGTTCAAGAGATCGGTTCGGATCAGTTCCATGTGGACTTGATCTGATTCTCCCATGTCTCCCTGGCTGCCGCCGCCTTCGTTTGAGGCAATACCAGTAGCGCGTTGGATCCAATCGTTTCCGACCTGGATATCTCTCTCATAATGGACAGTACGCAGTACCTGAGTCTGCATATCGGCAACGTTCTGAGCAGAAAATCTACCAATGAAGAGCTCTGGATAGGCGTCGTTCCCAGTAATCAGAGTGTAGCTGGGGTCTGAACCACCGCCACCAGAGGTGAGGGTCGGAACCTGGGGAGCATCACCAAAGATCTGTACAAAGGTTAGATTCTGGTTCTGGTTGTAGCGATTTGCGATAAAGGTCTGGATCTGAGAGGCTGTAGGCCCGGCGACCGTCACATCAACGACTTCGACTTCAAAGCCTTTCTGTCTCTTCCAATCTACCCAGGGTTGCATGACTGTGTCAAACATACTGTTCTTGATCACCAGGATGCTGCCCTCTTCTTCGAGGGTTGGGTATTTGGAATCACTAAAGTTCAAGAAAAAGTTTCTGTAGATACCATCGAAATAGGCACTATGCGAGCTTTTGGTTGAGCTCAGTGAGTTGCTAAAGTCTGTGCCATTATTGGTGAGAGCTACTCTCAATCTTGTATATATGCGTAAGGTTTGTGTGGCAGGATAGTATACAAAGGGAGTGAAGCGCACTGTCATGCCTCTGTAGTCCCGCATTACAAAAGGTTCTGTACTCATAGCAGTCTGCTGGGGATAATGGCGGGTTGTGTTGTAGAATTGATCAAAGGTATAGGGGATGCTGGCAGGATCTACATCACGAGTCAGTACTCCCTTGGAGGGAGCAATTGGCATTGTGTATTCCACATACTCGCTGTCGAGGTTGCTTAGTTCCATCCGGGCATTGTTAGGAATGATCACACTCCCAGCCAGGATTGGAACCTGAGGCAGTCCCAATTCCTCGGTCAGACCGGATTTCTTCAGGTTCAGGTGATACCAGGTCTGTCCTTCTATGGACACGGCTTCACGGTTAAAGTGTCCCAGTGTCATTTCTAAAACTATTTGGCTATGATCAGAGGTAATCACCCGAACTTCATTCTGGGCGTTACCGATCGTAAACTGCTCTGCCGCTAAAGCTGTAAAGATTAACAGCATCAGACAGATGGTCAGAAACAGATGTTTCATGATTCCTCCATGGTTTTCAATTAATATCTTTGGAAACCCTATCTTTGGTTTCTCGTTTATCACTCTATGCAAAAAAATAAAAATCAATTATTCCGGGCCTGGACTATGAGCCAGGCCCGGATAAGCTATGTTATTTCATTAGCATCATTTTCATGGTTTTATTGTAAGTAGCAGTTTCCATACGATAGAGATAGACACCGCTGCTAACGCTCTTATTGTTATTGTCTCTGCCATTCCAGACTACGCTGTGGTTGCCGGCAGGTCTGTCTTCGTTGATCAGGGTCTTCACAAGCTGGCCCTTGATGTTGAAGACGTTGATGCGAACCTTGGAGGCGTCTTTCAAACCAAACCGGATGATAGTATCTGGATTGAAAGGATTGGGGTAGTTGCCCTCAAGCTTGGTTACCAAAGTCACAAGGCTGTTATCTGGGTTGTCAAGAGCAGTCTGGAGATAGAGGCTGATCGAGACAACTGGATTTGCCGAGTCATTGGTTGTAATAATGATCTCATCTTCGATCGTAAGGTTTGTAGTGCCTGTTGTATAGGAGATCGTGAAGATTGAGGTCTGATTTGCTGGAACGTTGTAGTTGTAGGTAGCAGGCAGAGTTTGATTCCCCATGCTGAGACTGAACCCAGCGGGGATAGAAATGGTGCCGATTAAAGCCTCTGAACCGAGATTGCGAACTGCAAAATTGGCAGAAACATAAGTATTGGCAGGTACGTCCAGGAATTCAATTGATTCAGTACCACTGAAGTATATGGGTTCTGCTCCACTGCCGGACATTGGGAAATGAATCTCATCAATCCAGGCGCAGTCTGAACCGCTACTTACGGATCCATCTTTACTATATACCCAACGGAAAGTACGGTTTCCTGCTGTAACAGGATAGCTGAACTGGGCCCAATTCTGAGTGCCAGACCAGGAACCTTGCTCTGCTCCGTCGATGTAGAACTTAAGGAAGTCGTAGCCAGATTCGGAGGAGACTTTTCTATAGAAGCTGATTTCTCCGGCTGCCTGGATGTTCAGGCTGATTTCCAATGCAGTGGATTGATTGTGAGAGATGGTACCGCTCTTGGCAGAGTATTGGCCAGCATATACGTTTGCCGCGCTGCTTTCGATAGTCCAGGGAGAAGTACTGTTGTTTACCCAGGGGTAAGCAGTAAATCCACCAGATTCAAAACCTTCACTGACGAGCCCAACCGGGATCATCACAGTGTGATTGATCATTTGAGCACCAGCGGTGATAGCAAGTCCGATGGGGATTATCGTGCCGTCTTCGATCCCATTACCAATGGTAACGGTAAAGGTTACAGTCATCTCACCACCCATGTTGATGCCTGGTAATGTAAGGTTGTCAAAGGCCAATTCGGCATTGGGGTAGTTCATGACGATGTTCATAGCGCCACCCTCGGCATTCATGTGGCCTTGATTGGCTATTGTCACTTGGACGTCCACGATCTCGCCACTCTCGACTACTCCGTTGTTGTTGGCATCAGCCAGGTTTACGTTGGTTATCTGGACGTTGGGCGCATTTACGGTAAGAGAGCGGTTCGAGTTCCACTCGTTTGTTCCATCGGTGATCTGGATGGAATAGCTGACGTTTTCCTGGTCGGGAGTCATCGCTGAGATGGCCAGAGAGAAGGCTTCTTCGATGTTAATCGTTCCTTCTGCGGGGACGTTTGCTATGCTCACGGTGTTTTCCAGGATTGTTACATAAGGATTGCTGGTACTGATTGTAGCTGTGAGGTTTGAAGCAGCTTGGACGCCCACGTTGCTGAAATCGACATCCAGGGCAACGGTTTCACCGGCTTCGGCGATTCCATTGTTGCCATCGTTGACAACAACGTCTGTAACGACAATATAAGCTCCCTCATTGGGGATCACGGCTATGTCTGCTATGAGCGGACGACGCAGTGATCTGGTCATCACCAGTTGAGCTGTTCCTGGAGTTTCAAAAGGTGCAAATTCCAGATTGAGCTGGCCTGTACCATCTACGAGGCCTACGCCATGCAGGACGTTGTTCATGGATATAGCAACGTAGGTATAAGGATCAGCGGTGATCTGCATACTGCTCAGACCGAGGAATAGGGTTTCCATGTAGTTCGCTGTATTTACTGCAGGGACTCCCATGTAGGGGATGAGCGAGGGATCACCCATGATGCTATAGATTTCCCAGTAATAGTTGATTCTGGTACTATTGGACTGGGTTACTGCCAGATTTCCCATTACTATCATGGCACCGGTAGTGTTTGCCCAATCCTCAAAGGGTTCGCTATGATTATGGAAGAGGGCATCATAAACGCCAGTACGGTTTGGAATCCAGGGAGAACCTGAGCTCACTGCTGGCGGCTTGTAGCCTACTCCCCAGTAATAGTCTTCGTCCCAGTATGTATTGTTGGTGCCACCGATATAGATCACAGCACCTTTATTTGCGGCTCTCAACCACGCTTCACCAAAGCATACAGCAGTATTGAAGTGATTGGTGATACAACAGTTACCTACTACTACGGGATACTTGTTGGCGTTTTGAAGGTTGTTGATGTTTGCGATTGTAAATGAGGGATCTGCCCAGGAAGTTTCGCTACCATGAGCAGTGTAATTTACATAGCCTTTACCCTGGCTGACGGCGGCAACGATAGCAGCAGCCTGGCCACCTGAGCTAGGATAGAGGAATGTGCTGGAGGTGATGCCATTGGTGGCATTAAAATAGTTGTTTGTGCCATAGTTTATCTGGCCATTGGCATGAGAATTACCAAAAGATGAATCCATGCCGGCGATCATGACCACTTCATTCAGGTACGAATCATCTGGCATCGTATATTGCTGATGCATGAGAGACTTATCGATCTGAGGCTGCAGTTCGCTCACGTTTGTAGCAGAGAATCTACCATAGTACATTTCAGGGATATAGTCTGTACCTTGCAGACGTACGTAGTTCAAATCTGTTACGTGGCCAGTACTGGTGGCACCTGTATTGGCAGGCACCTGAGGGGTATCGCCCACGATAAGCAGGAAGGATGGGGCGGGATTTTGGGGGGTTGCGCTATCCCACAAGTTTTGCATATAGTTCTTGATGTTGTTTGTGGTAGCACCGATCTGTTCTGTAGTTGCCAGAATCACATTGAAACCTTCGCGGGTTTTCCAATCGATGAAGGGCTGCAGGGTGCTTACAAACATCTGGGGAGTGATGATAACATAGCCCAGAGGATAGCGGTTCAGGCTCATCCTGGGTTGGCTATAGTTCATTACGCTCTTGGCATAGATACCTTCAAAGGCGGCTGAGTAGGTCTTCTCTCTGAGAGCTTGAGTAGCCTGAAGATCTCCACCGACAAAGTCAACTTGTACTTCGGCATTAGTGATCACTTCCAGCTCTCCCAGATAAGGGTTGTATCTTACGGGAGTGAAGTCCAGGGCGACCATGCGAACTCCGCGCATCATGCCTAGCTCTTCTACCTTGATCGCAGGATCAGTCGTCCATCTGGTCGAATTGTAAAACTCTCGTTTCACGATAAATGGGACAGTCGAGGGATCATCACATTTGGCAATGGATTCCTGGCGGGGGATGATGGGATGGTTGATGCCATTTATGCTAAGGTTCAAGCTTACTTGATCCTTGGTAACTATAGTAGGTAACACTTCTGCTCCCAATGGAACCTGGATAATCTGTCTCATCAGGGGAAGCTTGGGTTCTCCGGTCTTATTGGTATTGGCATAGTGATTGATATTCAGTTCTGTAAATGTACCTTCAGGGGTAGTTACATCTGTGTAGTTCAATTCGTCTATGCTGTACCTTACGGCCAGACCGTAATCTGAGCTGCGTAGCATTTGAACAGCATTCGCAGTGTTTTGAAGTCTGATGGTTCCAGTGTTCGCCATAAGAATGGCCACAAACACCAAAAGTAGCATCAGCAGCATCTGCTTTTTCATAGTATCTCCTTGTTTATCTATATTCTAAACTCTTAATAATCTATACCTTATATAATATATGCAAGATCAATGCCGATTACAGAAAAATCTTGTGGAATCGACCTTGTACAACAGCTGGGAGCCCCAATAATGCTCCAGTAAGACAGGTCGGGCACTGATTGTGTAAAAGTGACATTTCCAGCCAGGTTAAACATATAGGCATACTCGTCAAGCTAATACTTTGGTCGCCTAGTTTCTGGTGGCCTTGCTTGCTCCGGATGCACCAATGCAAGTGCCACAGATTGCGGCAAGGCGTGTTCATAACCTATATGGTAGTAATTGAATCAGCAGTTTAGGGGTTCCTTCGAATCTCTTTTCATCCCTTCAAACAGAGAGTATATCACAGGGACAAAGATCAGAGTAATGAGCGCAGAGCTGAGCATACCACCCACAACTGCTCTGGCGAGCGGAGCTTGAGCCTCGCCACCTTCACCAATGCCAATGGCCATGGGTATCATTGCCAAAATGGTAGTACTGGCAGTCATTAGGATGGGGCGCAGTCGCCGTTTGCCTGCTTCTTCGATAGCTTCGCAAACACCCAGGCCGTCTCTGCGGCGCAGAAGATTGGTCGTATCTACCAGAAGGATAGCATTATTTACTACGATACCCCCCAGCATGATCATTCCGATGTAGGATTGGATATTGAAGGTAGTACCCGTCAGATAAAGAATGACAACGACGCCAATGATCGCAAAGGGGACAGAAAACATTACCACAAAAGGATCGCGTAGAGATTCATACTGACAGGCCATTACCATATATACCAGGATTAGGGCCAGAATAAAACCGAGCATCAGCTCCCGGAAAGATCTTTGTTGCTCTTCAAAATCTCCCCCAAAAACGACGGAAAACTCGGGCGGAATGGCAATTTGGCTCAATTGAACCCGGATGTCGGAAATGATGGATCCCATATCTCTACCGCTGATGTTTGCGCTGATGGTAGTGATTCTCTCCTGATCCTGACGGTCTATCTGGGTAGGCCCCATACCAGAAACTATTCTTACCAGATTACGCAGGACAACGGGCTGGCCAGCGGAGTTATTGATAGTAAGGTTCAGGACGTCTTCCAGATTCCCTTTATCTTCATCGCTGAGTTGCACCATGATCGGATGCTCTTTGCCACCTTCGCGAAAATATCCGGCTCTGGTGCCGGACAGGACAGTCTGAAGCATGCGGGCAATGTGCTCCACAGAGAGCCCCATAGCTGCGGCTTTCTGGCGATCTACTACTACCAGCTGTTCTGGAGAGCCGCTGGTACGGCTCAGATTGCTGTCTGTAACACCTCGGGTGGCTTCAATAATGGATTGGATCTGTCTGGCGAGCACATTGGCCTCTTCCAGGTCGTGCCCGCGGATTATGACCTCGAGTCTACCTGCGCCGGATTGCATTCTGCGAAAAACCATCAGGCCAGCAGTCGCCTGCACCCTGATTCTGGCTCCCGGAATCAAACCCAGCCTGGCTCGGAGATCATTTGCGACTTCTTCACTGGAGCGGGATCTCTGGGCTAGCGGTACCAGAGAAATACGCATATTTCCGGTGTGAGACACTGGCCCTCTCCAACCGGGGCCTCCAGTATTGAGGACGAGATTGTTTAGCTCCGGGACAGACTCCCGGATAATCTGCTCGACCTGAACCATTTTGGCGTGAGTGATTTCCAGCTTCGTACCCGCCTCCATCTCGAGGCTCACTCTGATCTCACCCTCGTCTGCCTCTGGCATCAACTCGCTGCCAATCAAAGGGATAAGTAGCAACGATCCGATTAGGAGGACAACTGCAATCAAGATTGTTACAAGACGATTCCTCAGGGCGATATGCAGGATTGATTTATACTTTTCTTCCAGTGAGCTCAGGAAGCGGCCTACGCCATCAAACAACCTGCGGGTAAGGCTTTTGCTCGAATTCGTGGCCTGAGTGATGCTGAGCATTCGGCTGGATAGCATAGGTACCAGGGTAAGAGCGGTAAACAGGGAGCAAAAGATAGAAAAGGCAATCACATACGATAACTGCTGAAACATCACGCCAGACATGCCCCGCACAAAGATCAAGGGTAAAAAGACTACCAATGTAGTGAGAGTGCTGGCGATAATAGGCGCCGTGACTTCCCTGGCACCGTTAATGGCAGCCTCTTTGGCATTCATCCCCTTTTCTCTCAACCGATAGATGTTTTCCAGCACTACTATCGAATTATCCAGAAGCATTCCGATCCCCAAAGCCAGACCGCCCAGGGTCATCAGATTCAGGGTAAAGCCTCCAAAATAGATCAAACCAAAGGTTGCAACTACAGATACTGGTATTGCCGTGGCGATGATCGCGGTGCTTTTGATATTGCGCAGGAAAAACAGCAGGACGATAACTGCCAGAAGGCCTCCCAATAGGGCGGATTGGCTCACATTTCGGATCGAACGATTGATGTAGATGGAGCTGTCCATTATGGGGATTAGCTCCACCTGCGGAATATCCCGGTTTATGTTTTCAATCTCCGCCATGGCGGCTTTGGCGACTGCCACAGTATTGGTGCCAGATTGCTTGTTCAAAGAGATCTGAACTCCGTTCTGCCCATTAATCCGGGTGTGACGGGTGATCTTTGCCCAGGAATCATCTACCCTGGCAATCTGTTCCAAGGTAACGACAGATCTGCCTCGCTGTAGTACTACTGTGTTTCTGAGCTGGTCGAGATTGGTCAGCTCGCCAGGAGTTCGGATGGAGATCTCACTATTTCCGCTGACAACAGATCCGGCAGGAAGATTTACGTTCGCGGCTCTGATGGCGTTTATGACCTGATCAAGAGATATCTGTAAACCCCGGATCTTCTCCGGATCGAGATTTACATGTATTTCCCGGGTCAAACCGCCCCGAACGCTGATTGCAGCGATCCCAGGAACTCGTTCCAGACGATACTCGATCTGGTCGCTGATCAGGTTTCGGAGATCGAGCGGATCAAGACTGCTGGTGACTCCGACTTCCATGATGGGCATGGCAGAGAGATCAAACTTTCTCAAGGCAGGCCTGGAAGCTCCTTCCGGGAGGGAACCGATCACTCTATCCAATCTGTCTCTCAGGTCATTGGAAGCTTCGTTCAGATCCGTACCCCAATTGAAGGAGAGGCGGACGATGCTGTTTCCTTCGCCGGATTCGGAAGTAATGGTCTGGACTCCGGGAACAGCCGCCACAGCTTGTTCGATCTGTCTGGTGATTAGCTGCTCCACTTCCTCGGGGCTGGCATTTCCATAAGAGGTAGAGATACTGAGGGTCGGGTAGGTAATATCGGGCATCAGATCGACGGGTAATCTGGACAGGGCTAATCCCCCCAGGATCAGTACTATCAGTACGATCATGGTGGTAAAGATCGGCCGTTCTACAGAACTTTGGGGCAAGCTCATGATCTGGATCTCCCATTTTGGGCTCCGCCGGGCTTGGCTTCTGCCGGACGGGAAAGCAGGATAAGGCGTCCATCCTGCAACTGATCCTGTCCCAAGGTGACTACGGATCCCTGTAGCTGGGGACTTAGCACCTCGGTGTATTCACCATCCGAGATGCCTCCCACAATCTCCACAAAGCTGGCTCTAGATTTTGCCTCATCTACCACGAAGACTCCCATCCGATTGCCTCTTCGTACGATGGCGGCTTTGGGCACGGCGGGCACATTGCTCTTGCTGGAATAAATAGTCTGTACCCTTACAAACATGCCGGGTTTCAGTAATCTGTCTGGATTGGGAATCTCAATTTCGGCGCGGGCCTGTCGGGAAGATTCCTGTAACACGGAGGCCAGCCTGGCCAATCTGCCACTGAAGGTTCGATTTGGATAGGCATCGGTGCGGATTTCTACCGCCTGGCCGATCCCGACTCGATGATAATCCCTTTCGATCACGTCTATTTCAGCTACTACAGAGCTGTAGTCTATCAACGTAAGGATGGGGGTATTGATGGATAAGAGGGTGCCCTCGTCGACAAAGCGTTCACCCACGATTCTGGAACCAGCTCCACCGTTCCAGGTGGCTCTGATCTGGGTATAGGAAAGCTGAATTTCGGCAGTACGAACTACAGATCGGGCTCTTTGAACCTCTGCCAGAGTGATGTCGTAACGAGCCTTGGCAGCAGCCTGTTCTGCATCGGTTTGATCCATAATAGCCTGGGATGAGTAGTTTTGATCGTAAAGGCTCTTGACTCCTCTCCAGTTTGCCTCTGCAGCCTTATAAGCCAGCCTGGCTTGCTCGACCTGAGCTTCCACCACGGCCAAGGCAGCTCTGGCCTGTTCCAATTGCTGTACGAAGACATCATCCTCCAGTACCGCTATCAACTGGCCATTAGTGACTCTATCCCCAAGATCCACCAGCAGTTTATTTAGCCTGGCGGAGACTTTGGGCGAAACAGTATAACCGGATTTGGGTTTGAGCGAGCCACTGAAATGTCCTATATCCTGGATGGACCTCTGTTCAATTGGGCTGATCTCAACTGGGATCGCCCGTTCAGATTGCTGCTGGTCTGCACCTGCTGCCTTACTCACTCTGGACGAGTAAATCTTAATCCCAATCAACACCAGTAATATTGGCAGCACTAGCCACAATGCTCTTTTCATTAAAAAACTCCTGATATAGCAATATTGGTATGATCCTCTACTGGACCATTGATTTGCAATAGACTCATCCGGCAAGCAGTAATAACCCAACCTCTCAATTTACCTGCCTGTTTACAGGATATTCCAAAAACCTGAGCAGCCCAGATTTATTTGCTCCATTAGAGTCATCCGTGTATCAGACGTGTATCAAGCGTGTATCAGGCGTGTATCAAGTGTGTTCTCGAACCCACTTGATACAGGTAAGATACAGGTGAGATACATGGTAGTCCATAAGGGTGGAGAAAGAAAGCAGGCTTGAGGTGCAAATTCATTCTTGACAATTATTGAAGCCTCTACATAGATGATTGGATAGGGTTGTGCAAGACGATGTAAGCTAAACGAGGCACAGATAAAACCCGAAATGGAGGTATTGAAATGAAAAGAATGGTATTTGGTTCTTTTCTCTTACTGGTAGTGATGATGAGTTTTTTGTTGGTCTCTTGTGAAGAGTCTCCCACAAAGCCAAACGATGTCTATGGCGCAAACTTGCTGGCAAGTGAAGGTATGCAGATGCTGAACCAGGTGATACTCGATATGAACGAATCAAACACCGAGATTACCGGGGCAGACGATCTCATGCTGGAGAGTACTTTCTTGCAGATCGAGGCAAAGTTTAAGGCAGCTCTGGAAGTAGACACGTACAATCCCATGGCTAGCCTCGGGATGTCCATTCTGGAGATAGTCAGGATCAACTACGATCCGGAATTGTGGGATATGATCAACGAGATGAACGATATGGGGGGTGGCTCCAAACGCATTATCAACAATCAGATCAAATTCCTGGCAGAAACACCCAAGCTGGTTTTCAAACAAATGCAGCCAAACAGAACCAACAGTCTATCTATCAAGCGTTTGCAGGACTATGTGATTAGTTCTGTGATTCCCCGGCTGAGTAATTCAATTTCCTATCTGGATCGCGCTGTAGCTCTGGCAGATTCAAATGCAATCATGATTGATACCGGTGAGGAATGGCTGGAAATCGATTGTGGAGAGATCTATGCTTTTAGAGCTGCTACAAACATGGTCTATGCTGCCTTCAATATGATGGTGGCCTACGACTACGACCTCAAAGATGCCGCAAACTCTTATCAATGGATTACGGAGCTGAACGAGATTGAAGTGGAGTATGTGGACGATTGGTATCCCTACTCCTATACGATCCAGGATGGGCACCTCGTTGTCGACTATTACGAATGGGATTACAGCTGGAATCTGGAAGATGCTTTGCGCGAAGAGATAATGGGCAAGGTGCTGAAGCACAATCTGGAAAATAGTACCAGTTTTGGCAAGCTGAGAGGGCAAACCTACCTGAATCAAGCCAAGGCAGGTATTCTCCGTGCTGCCGCAGACGTAAAGAACTGCACAGCATACATTCTGAACGAAACCGATTCCCAAGTGAACGACATTATCAAGATCGAAAATATTATGTCTCTCAATGCAGAATTTGAGAATATTAGCCCCAATGATCCAAACTTCATGCAGGGTTGGACCAGCATAGACGACGTAGCCACCTGGCTCGAGACTATCGTATCTGGCAGCTATTCTCTGAACGAAAACGGGGTTAGCTTTGAAGTGAACCTGGGTGCTTTCTTTGGTGGAGCGATTAGCGATGTAAGAGACATCCTGCCTTACCATCAGTGGAATCAGGAAGACACGTGGGTGGAATATAGTTTCGAAGAGTATACCTATCCCTATAGCAGTTATTCATTCTACATGAACGGGCAGTACCACTATTTTGAAAATCTGCTGGATGTAACCTGGCGTTACAAAAAAGTTCGTGCCAATGTAGCTGAATTTACGGATGCCTCCGGTACTCCGATTGGCGACGATGAATTCCCCTTCTTCCCAGATTATACCTTCCGGGGTGTAATGCCTGGTATGACTCGTGCCAAGTTTATTCAGCTATTCGATTGATAAATCAGCCATAATGTGGGGGATATGTCTTTTGATGTATCCCCTTTTCCTGTCTGCCTTTTCTGCTCCCGACGCCAATCAAGAGCTGTTTAGCAGCTTTGAATACACGGATTTCTTCCGACAAAGCTCCACTGAGGATGCAAACGGCTTTCTCTACCGCTATGCTTTTCATAATGCCTGGGATGTGGAGTATCGGATAGGACTGGTCTCCTGCCAGTATAATGATCTCCAGCTTCGGGGTCAATTGAGCAAGTTTACTGATCGTAGTGGCCAGATAGATTTTGAGATGCCCCAGCAGTTTATGCGCCTCAAGGTAGCAAAGGAAATGGGGGCATATACTCTGGAGACCCAGCTGGATTTGGGGAGAGATCTTGGGGCAGGGCTGGGTTTTGGCAGGCAGAGCCCGGCAGGGCAATGGAACGCCTCCCTCTTCCTGAACGAGAGGAGAGCAGAGCTAGATTATACAGTTCAAAACAGTAAGGGCTATATCCCATTCTACTGGCTGGATGCTGGGGCTCTTGCCGAGTGGGAAATTGAATCCCATGCCGCATCACTAAATTTGCATGCCACTATCCCCAGCGACCAGGATAGCCTCTTTTTCAATGCCCTCAACGTGTATTCTGCTGAAGCAAGGTCGCATCATACACTATCTGAGGATTGGGAACTAAAGTGCAGGGGAGATTACCTTTATGCCTCTGCACGGTTGAAATACAGGGGAGATCAATATGGTCACCTGGATGGGTTGAATATGCTTTCAGGAGGAGCAGAACTGATTCGACACAGGGGGCGGAGAGCCTGCTCAATCGGTCTGGATACCTATCATACCTGGATTGGCGATGACTCCTACTTTGATATCTGGCCTTTCACAGCCTGGGATACTTTTCTGGCTCATAGAACCAGAATCAAGCGTTTGCACCTCTCTTTGTACTCACCATTTCTTGGGCTCAGTTACCAAAACAAGGCTCCAGAAGAACAAGGCTGGCGTTACCGGGGGCAATTTTCCTACCATCACCATTTTCAGGCAGAAGACATTTTAATCCGCAATCGTAAAGTGGTGCTCTATCCCTTTCTTTTCAGTTATGAAGATGTTGATTTTGAGCTTCTGAACAAGCTGGACGCACATGTTGAACTGAAGATGCAGTTCTCTTACAGATATTATTGCGGTGGCATAAATCTCGAAATCGCTCAGCTTGCCCCAATAAAATGGAGCAGGATCAGCGATCTGGATTTTGAGGCTCCTTCAGATCCGGAGGCTGGTAAAAGGCGGCAATGGGGTGGGACTTCGGTGATTTTGAGTGCCAATCTGAGGTTCTGATGGGTGTCTGTAGAGACGCTAATTGAGCGATATCAGAGAGGAATCAGATAAATCTATTGACACATATCCAAGCTATTTATTCTTGTTTATAAGCGTATATGCAAGCATATTTTTATCTTTACCAAAATCCAGAACTTGAGCGGGGTTTATGCGCGAGTTTGATACAGACAGGAGCGTTTTAGTAGTAGATATTGGAAATTCCAATATCGTGTGTGGTCTATATAGCCAGGGTAGCCTGCAAAGGTCTATCCGCATTAGTACTAGCGAACCAAAGAGTTTCGAAGAGTACAATGGGCTGCTGCGTCAACTTTTGGCAGAGTCCCAGTCCGGTCTGCCAGAGTGTGCAGTTATTGGCTCTGTAGTTCCAGAGCTCACTTCTGTGTGGCAGGGGCTTTGTCTTGAGTTGCTGGGTGCCAGGGTATATCTCCTGAGTGCATATTCTCCCCTGGGTATTAGCTATATGGTTCCGGATCCTGGCTTTATCGGGGCTGATCTGGTTGCCAATGTGTTTGCTGCCTGGAAACTGTATTCCTGTAACTGTATTGTGATAGACTTGGGCACCGCTACCAAGATCCAACTGGTGACAGAGACCGGGCTTTATGCCGGCGTGGCAATTGCACCAGGGCTACAAGTCTCGGCGGATTCTCTCTTTGCCAGAGCGGCAAAGCTCTCGAAGCTTGAGCTGAAAACACCAGAGCTGGTTTTGGGCAATAATACTGCCGATGCTCTAAACTGTGGGATCGTAAGAGGTCATGCAAACTTGATCAGAGGTTTTATCGGAGAGATCAGAGCAGCCTATCCGGATTTGCTGCCGATCAAGACAGTACTTACCGGCGGATTATCACCTCTGGTGAAACCGCTACTCCCAGAGCTGGATGTTTCAAACCCCAATCTTACCCTTGATGGCCTGTATCTGGCAGCAGGGGAGATAGCCTCCCAGTAATGCAAAAGCGCTTTTTTGTTCTCCTTACAATCCTGGTTCTTCTGGGGATAGTGTATGCCAATGTCTTTTACCCCAGGCTCTATATCAAGGGCTATAACCCTCTAATAGAAAACCAGATAGTAATTTACAAGATTGACAAGGGAATGAATCTGAGAAGGGAGAAGCCCTTTCACATAGAGGGTTTTGCTCCTCAGAGAAGCGAAAAGATAGATTTTGAAAACAAGAAAGTAATTATCTCCGCCAAGGTTGGAGAGAAGAAGATACACCCGGATGTAGTTGTCTCCTTTGATGCCTATTTTGAAGCTGTGAAAATGCGAGCTTTTCGTAAGAGTATGAAACAGAATATCACAGCCCAGACTCAGCAAACTCAGGCTCAACCCGGTGGCTTGATCAGCGAATTTGTGATCGAACTACCCAGGATCGCTATGCCCCGGGCAGTTCAAAGAGTACTGGGAAGCAAGGCTGGAAGGCTTAATCTGGATGGAACTCAAAAAGTTACTCTGCAGGCTGGAAGCACAAAGCGTAAGCAAGTCCCCATTTATGAAACCAATAGAGGCAGTACTTTCGATCTGAAGATGGAACAGGAAACCAATCTCCGTCTTACTGGCACGATCGGAGAGAAGATTGCTGTCAATATGAAATATAACTCCAAGCAAGACGAGCAGTTCTTTGATCCAAACAATATAAATATCAAATACACTGGCACAGAAGACGAGATTATCCAAAGTATCGAAGCTGGAAACATTGCCCTCTCTCTCAGTGGATCCAGATACATCAGCTATTCCACCAGTTCTCAGGGACTTTTTGGTGTAACCAGCAAATGGAAGTATGGAGATCTGGGTCTCACCATGATCGCCAGTAAAGAAGAGGGACAAAAGAACACTCAGACCTATATCGGTCAAAGCCAGGCAGATTCGACGATCTTTCGTAGTAAGGACTATGCCCCCAGAACCATGTATTACATTGCAGATCCTTACGACCTGTTCGAAATCTATGGAATTGATGATCAGGGTGATCTGGTGCCAAATGGTTGGATCGGAAACGCTATAAAAACTGATATTACCGGAGCCTGGCTCCTGAAATCCCCCAATCTGCTCCCTGCCAATGGAACTGTGAAGCTCTATCTCGATGATGCCAATGCCACCAATAACGAAGTCTATTCGGCTGTGGGAGATACGATCTTCTTTAGCCCAACGGATTTCTATGTGCCCTATTATGACGAGTTGATTGAGGGGACGGATTTTGTAACGGACTACAATACCGGTATTATCCAGATTTTGCGGGCGATAGACCGGAGGATGACACTCGCCGTTCGCTATGTGCGCAGGGATGGGATTCCTGTGCCCTTCAATAGTGATGTACAAGACGGGATACTCCACGCAAAGGTGATCCGGAGACGCAACCAGGAGTATAATCCTGCGGATCCAAATAATGTGTGGCATTACCAGATGCGTAATGTCTATAACATGAATAAGAACAACATCAAGAGTGATGGTTTCACTCTCGATGTCTATACCGAAAATGTCGATAGAAGCAGAAACTATAACCTTCCTGATTCACTTGCTGTCGCGGGCATGGTAAGATACAACGATTATCTCCGCCTGGATAGTAATGGCGATGGGATGATCAATGGTGATGATGCCACTGTAAATCTGAGTGCGGGCCTGATCTTTTTCCCCTTTATCGAACCCTTCCAGCCTCTGGGAGACGGTAACGTTTACGAGGACGAACACGAGAGCGTTTACTATCAGGATATCACTCTTTTCATGGCAGTTAAAGGGAAAATCGGAAGAGATGCCATAGAACTGGCTCAGGGTGGACTACTAAAGGGCAGCGTACGGGTACGCGTCAATGGCAGAGCTCAACGCGAGAACGTCGATTACCTCGTTGATTACGATTTTGGGCGCATTACGTTTTTGACGGCTGCCGGGAAAGATCCGGACGCCAAGATTGAAATCGATTACGAATTCCGCAGTATGTTTGATGTTGCCAAAAAGAGTCTGGCAGGTCTGAGGGCAGATTGGAACATTACAGACTATGCCAAGCTGGGCGGAACTGTGATCTATCGCTCTGAAAATGTGAGCGATAAGCGACCCAAGATTGGTAATGAAAACATAGAAATGATTATGGCTGATATCGATGGTAATATAACTGTAAAACCGAAGTTTGTTACCAGGTGGATTGATGCTTTGCCGCTGATCAATACGAATGCGGAGTCTCGTTTCACGTTATCGGGAGAAATAGCTCTTACCATGCCAAATATCTACGGTGATCCAGATGGGAAAAAGAACATTGCCTATATCGATGATATGGAATCAATCGTGGATCAGTACCCTCTGGGAGTGACCTTTTCTACCTGGGTACAGGGCAGTAAGCCATATCAAACGTCTCTGTCCAAGGGGCGGACAAACTGGTACAATCCCAAAAACATCAGACGTGAGCAAATCGAGGATCCTTCCACTCTTACCGAGCGGGAAAGAAAAGAAACTGTGACAGTTCTGGCTATGAAGGTGTTTCCGAACAACCTCGATATGCCCGGCAGCAATGTTTGGAGTTGGGGCGGGATCATGAAGTATCTCGGCAACCAGCTCGACTTCTCCTCGAAAAAATACATTGAGATCCTGGTAAAGCTGGATCACAGGGTAGGTGATCCCATGCCCAGTCCGGTTCTGCGCATTGATCTTGGGGATATAAACGAGGACTTTTATACTGAATTCGGCGGCTTGAATGTACTTAATTCCGAGGACAAAAACAACGATGGCGTCCTTACCCTGGATGAGGATATAGGTCTGGATGGGATTCCCTGGGGTGAACCGGGGCACGACCCCAATGATCGGGCCTCCAATGAAATGGATCAATATGGAGATTATCCTCATATAAATGGAACAGAGGGGAATCGTATTCTGGACACTGAAGATCTGGATGGAAACGGAGTGCTGAACCAATTGGATCGATACTTTAGCTATGCCATTTCGCTTCGTGATTCCACTTATCTGGAGAACGTCAATCATGATGGTTGGAGGCTGTACAGGATACCGCTCAACGATCCTGCGGCGTATCAGATAGCGAATTCCTCTGCTACTGGTATTCTTCCCAGCCTCAAGAAAATCTCTTACGGCAGAATCTGGCTCGAAACCGACGAAACGGCCAAGGTACTCATTGCTGAGGCGAGCGTGGTCGGCAACAAATGGGAAGACTTTTTAGTGAGATACAATTCCGGTGTCCACATACCGGAAGCTGAACTGCCACAATACAACACATCCTACATATCCGGTATTGTAAACAACCAGAAAAACAGAACACACTACACCTCACCTCCCGGTACTGTATATATAGAGGATCGGAGGGAGTCTTCTGAATCTTCGCTTACTCTGACAGTTAGCAACCTGAACACAGATCATCAGATTCTGCTGCGGCAGAGGATGATCTCGGCATATTCGCTCCTGTCCTACGATAAAATCAAGTTTTGGGTCTATCCTGAAGCTAGCGAAACCTCCTCAATCTTCCCAGATTCGCTGGATATCGTTTTCAGAATCGGGGCTGATTCGACGAACTTCTACCAGATCAGACAACGCACAGCAGTAATCCCATACTCTACGAAGATGGATAAGAACGCCTGGCGGGAATTCACTTACACTCTGCAAGATATCACGTCTCTCAAAGAAAAGTTCTGGGGCGAAACGAGCGGCTCTGAACGGATTGGAGATGTAGAGTACTCCTTCAAGGGTACTCCTACTCTCACCAATATCCGCGAGCTCAGCTTCGGAGTGTTCAACCCCAAGTATGATGTCTCCAATCCCCAACACTTCAATGGAACCATCTACTATAATGATCTGAGAGTAGCAGATCCATTCGAGGATATCGGCTGGGCTCGAAGACTGACCTTCAACTCCACCTTTGCGGATGTAATGGTGCTTGATGTCGATTATGAGAACAAATCTGAAAACTTCAATCCCAATATTCAGAGGGGAAGGGTAAACACCTTTACTCAGACCACGTCCCTCAATATAACGAACAAGTACTTTATCAACAAGTTGTTTCCGAACTCCTGGAGTTTGGATATGCCACTCACCCTATATAGAAACTATACCCTCGGGATTCCAAGGTATCGGGCAAATTCAGATCTGATCCGGGAGAATATTATTGATCCAGCGGATAAAGAGCGCGAGAAGACTGAAACTCTCACCTATGCTGCCGATTTTGCCTTTAGCCAAAGAGTTGCCCCAAAGAGTAAGTTCCTACTCTATACCATAAATAAACTTTCGTTGAGCGGAAGGCTGGAACAGGCCATGCGCAATACACCCACGACCCAGGATAGCACAATCACGTGGCGGGGGACCTTGAACTACAATCTCAGTTTTTCCAACGATAAAGTGTCTTTCCCCTTGTACAAATCCTACCGGCTTGGATGGTTCCCCTCCTCCTGGAACAACAGCTTTAGCATAAATTCCACAGAGCCAAATGCCAAAAACTGGGAGCTGAGAGAGGGTGTGTATGGCTGGCATAAGAGAACTCAAAGTGTTCCTACCAAGGTTATTACTACTACGAACAATATAAATTGGAATCTCACATCTGATGTTACAGCAATTGCCAGATACAACACCAAAAGGGATCTGATCCAAAAGAACTATGTAAACAAGATAAACATAGGTGAGGAAACTGAATTCGTGCAGGATTTGGGCTTAAACTACAATCCTAACTACTTCCCCAGAATCATGAACTTCACGGCTTCTGGCACCACCAAGTTCAGTGATTTCCAGAGACGTTATACTCAGAATGTCGAAGGAGTCACCCAAAACATCTTCCAGAGTGATGGAAACAATAATAGAACCTTCAGAACCAATATCACCCTCATGAATGCCTCTCTGTTCCAATCATTAGCACAGAAAATGAATGCCTCACATCAAGCCCGACTACAGAAGAAGCGTCAGGAAGCAGCCGCCAGAAAGACTGAATCCGGTAGCGAAGGAAAAACTGAGGTAAAACAAGAGAATAAAGAAGTGCTCGCTGAGCAAGATAAGAAGGCATTCGAAGAGCTGAAGGAAGAAGATAAGAAGGCAATGGAAGAGCTGAAGGAAGAAGAAGTAAAACCTTCTTCAGAAGAGGAATACGATCCCACCAAGTTTGATGGCTTTGAAAATGAAGAAGCCAAAGCCCTGGCTCGGACAGACTCCAAATATGATGGCTACTCCGAAGAATACATGGAGAAGTATGGGTACGAGCCCAAGGATGATCGGGCTGGATATTCGGTTCCAAAAGATGGTGAGGACAGGAAAAAACCAGAGAGTGGTGAACCGCGGCAGTCGGCTTATGTTCCTGCCCAGATTGTATCCTATCTTGCCAGAATAAAAAATATCACTACGTCTTACCAGAACACCTATACTATGAATTATACCAGGAAGGACGAGAGGCCTCCCTTTGCCTTCCAGATCGGACTGCCGCATTCAGTAGCACCAGATTTTCTCGACTCCAAATCAGACGATAATACCTTCTCTGTGGGTTCAGGCTTCACCTTCTCCCGCAATCTCGACAGTATTATAAACTATTCTTACTCCATCAATAAACGCTATTCCAATGCCAGCTCACAATCTACGGGGCAGACTTTCCCAGACATAATGATATCACTTCTGGACTTTGAAAGATGGATAGGGGTGAGCAGATTCCTCAAGAACAGCCGCATAAACAGCGGGTTCCAGTACACAGTACGTCGGAATGGAACCATCGATTGGGTAAAACCAAAACAAGAGACCAGAACCATATCCCTCAATCCTCTTCTGGGACTGGCCACGAACGTCATGGGGCTTGTGAGCACCAATATCAGCGTTTCTGTATCCAGCTCTGAAAACGTAACAGACATGGAAACCTATCAGATCCTGAAGACTATGGATTCTCAGAGTCTGAACGGAAGCTTCTCCTATTCGTATAGAGAGGGAAGAGGCTTCAGTATTCCATTTACGGACAGGAAGATACATATCAAGAACGAACTTACCTCCAGTCTGGCCCTGGCTTATGAGCAAAACTTCGATGAAACCAAGGGTAATCTGTCTTCTGTAGTGGATCGAAACACCACTCGCCTTAGTATCACACCAGGCCTGACCTATCAGTTCGACGACAATATCAGGGGTGGTCTCACCAGCAGTTACGAGCTTACTTCAGACAAAAAGCGAGATGATGGAACTAGAATCTTCAGATTGGGAATCTGGGTAGAAGTCCAGCTGTAGTGTCATGAATCTGTCAATTATTGTAGCAGTGGGGCGTAATAATGTGATTGGAGATGGTGTTAGGATGCCCTGGCACATCCCGGAGGATCTGGCGTATTTCCGGTCTAAAACCCTGGGGCACAATGTAATCATGGGCAAGAAAACCTGGCTTTCCATTGGCAAACCACTTGATGACAGGACCAATTTAGTGCTAAGTAGCGACCGGAGCTTCTCTTATCCCGGTGTGATCGTGTGTCACTCTCTGGAATCAGCTCTCTCCTATTGTGGAGAAGACGAGAGCTTTGCTATCGGTGGAGCAAGCATCTTCGAGCAGATTATGCCCCATGCAAGCAAACTCTACCTCACGAAGATAGAGGGAGATTTTGAAGGCAATAGATACTTCCCGCAGGTAGATTTCAGCCTTTGGGAGCAAACTTACTTCGAGCAAAAAGAGACCCAATCTGGTTATCTCATCTCCTTCAATGAATACGTTCTGAGGCCTTCCGAATAAGAGTACTTGTCTCTATAACACTGATGTGGAGATCAATGTCTTTAGCTCTGCGACACTTTGAGTCTGGTTGATCTTCTTCCGCAGCTCAGCTCCTCCGATCATCCCCTTGGTATAAAAGCAAAGCTGACTCCGCATTTCCTTTACGACAACGGCCTCTCTCTTGACTAGCAGGGCATAATCCAGATGTCGCAGAATTGTATCTATCCAGGTCTGATGTAGCAGGGGAGAATAATCTCCGGATGTTTGGTACTGCTTTATCTGATTGAATATCCAGGGTCTTCCCAGCGCTCCTCTTCCGATCATCACGCTATCGCAACCTGTCTCTCTCATCATCTTCAGGGCGGATTCTGGATCTTTGACATCTCCATTGCCGATAAGCGGGATGTCCAGAGCTTGCTTCAGCTCTGCGATATGCGCCCAATTGCTTTGTCCGGAAAACATCTGCTTTGTGGTGCGGGAGTGTAAACAGAGAAAGTCTGCTCCACTTGCCTGCATGAGAAGTCCAAAGGCCAGGTAGTTCAAAGATTCGTTGTCCCAGCCACTGCGAAACTTCACTCCTAAAGGGATTTCTCCTGCTAGAGCAGCTTTGGTTTCTCGTACTATAGAAGCGGCAAGCTCGGGGTCTTTCATCAGCGCTGAACCGGAGTTTCTCCGCACAACCTTCTTTACAGGGCAGCCCATATTAATGTCTATAAAATCTGGCTTGTAGGGTATTAGGATCTCTGCTGCCCGGGCCAGGACACGGGGATCGGAGCCAAAGATTTGCACCCCGAAAGGGCGTTCTGCCTCCAGAAACTCGACGTATTGGATTGTCCTTTTGGAATCCCGGATCAGTCCATCTGCGCTCACCATCTCACTCACAAGCACATCCGCTCCATGTTCCTTGCAGATGCGCCTGAAGGCTTGATCTGTATAGCCTGCCAGCGGTGCCAGCCACAGCTTATTGGATGTAAGCCTCTCCAGAATCATGCTTCGTTTGGCTTATAGATTCTTTTCAGTGCCTGGATATCGACCACATCGATTTGGGATTCGTGCATGTTTTTCTGAGCAAACTCAAGATACAGGCCTGAATCCAGGAAAAAATCCAGCAGGTTTGCATCCAGATCCCCATCTTTCACACAGAAAGCCATGATCTTGAGGGATTCACTCAGTGTCTTTGCCTTCTTGTAAGGACGATCGGCAGAGGTGAGAGCCTCAAAAATATCGGCAACAGCTATAATCCGGGACTGCAGAGGTAGTTTCTCCTCTGTCAAACCCCAAGGGTAGCCTTTACCATTGAGCTTTTCATGGTGAGTAGAGGCATAAAAAGCAACGTTCTTGTACTTCTTGGGAAAGCTCAGTTGAGAGAGCATATCCCAGGTGACAGAAACATGGGCAGACATCTTTTTGATCTCTTCAGGCAGAAGGGTACCTCTCCGGATCATGAGGTTGTATTTCTCCTCATCTTCCAGGAGACGATACTCACGACCCTCAAACTCCAGCTTTATCCTGGCTATGTACTCGATTCTTTGTAGATCAGCGTCTGGCAAGAACTCTCCGCCCACGTTTATTCTTTCGATAAAGGCAAGCTCCTGATCCAGATAGCTTAGATAGTCATCGGGCTTGATTTCTACACCCAGACCAGCTTTCAGCAAAGCCTCAAAGGCCTGGTTTGAGAGCTGAGCTTGATGTAATCGTAAGATCAGTTTGAGTACGTCAAAGCGTTTCCTTACCAGCTCTATCCGATCGAATATGGTTTCCAGCTTTACACTTTTGTCCATGATAAATTCTGGTGTAATGATTTTTCCCACATCGTGCATCCACCCAGCCATAGAGAGCTCTTTGAGTTCATTTTCGCTGAAGATTACGTCTGCAAAGTGCCCTTCTTTGGCTTTGCTAATCCTTTCTGCTAGCAGATCCGTAAGTGCCGCTACTCTCATGATATGATCGGAAGAATACTTGGATTTTTGCTCGATAGCCCGGGCAATTGCTCTGATGAATTGCATCAAGAGGTTTTCCAGGTCTTCGATCAATTTCCGGTTTGAGAGAGCGATGGCTGCCTGCGAGGCCAGAGAGTATAGCATCGTCTTGTGCTCATCATTGAAAGGGATGATATTTCTATTTTTGTCCATGGCGTTGATGATCTGGATCACGCCCAGGACTTCTTCTTCATGGTTCTTCAAAGGTATGGTAAGCATGGATTTACATCTGTAGCCATGCGCCTCATCGGTCTTTTTGGTTCCGCTAATATCATATTCAGTGGTCTCATACACATCATCAAAACAGAGATCTGTTCCGCTATGGTAAACACTGGTAACAATATGGCTGAGGCGGGGATTGCCGTCTGTGTCATAAAGAGGCATCATGGGCCATTGAACTTTGCCGTGAGTTCCGCCCATCCTCAGATTCAGAGAACCAGTATAGACGATCTCAAAACTGAGAAATTTACCATCATCTGTGACTCTGTAAACAGTGGCACCATCGGCATTCGTAAATTGGATTGCCTCTTCCAGGATCATATCAAAAATTTTGTTCAGGTCTGTCTCAGAAGAGAGTGATTTCCCGATGCTGGTGAGGCTTCGGATGTGTGAGACCTGGGTCTGAGTGAGCTCATTGATGCAGGTGACTACCTGATTTAACATCTCATTGATGTCTGTGTTGTCGCTAAAGTGGTAGTTCATAAGCGCTCCTTATTACAACTTTTTGAATAACATGAAAAAGGGTTCGAAACCCTGGCGTCTTTGTTCTTGTTCAAACCAGGTAACGATATGTTCATCGAGGCCAGAATGAGTGAGGATGATATCGTTGAAAGCAGATGAGAAATATGGGTTTTGGATAAATTCATCCACGATCCAGGAGGCATATTCTTCATGATCGGTGGCGATCTGGACAAAGGCTCCCGGGATCATAATCTCCGAAAGGGCTTTTAGAAAGGCTTGATTGATCAGTCTCCGTCTGTGATGCTTGCGTTTTGGCCAGGGATCCGGGTGTTGAATGAACACTCCATGAACACTAGCAGGAGCTATGAACTGGGTAATGGATGCATCGATAAATTTCCTGGTGATACGGACGTTTGGGTTGATCCCGGGGTTGAGCTTCTTCAAAGTGTTATTGATGCGCTTTCCGCTCATCTCGAAACCTATGAAGTTCCAAGTGGGATGCACCACAGGGTACCTGGAGATAAACTCCCCTTTGCCACAACCCACCTCTATATATACAGGATAATCGTTTCCAAAGATCGCTTTGTAATCCAGCCTGGATTCACCTATCTCTATCTCAAAAAAATCTCTATCACTTATCATAATCAGCTATATACTACCTAGCGGCGTCTCCTTGGGATTCTTGGTCTGCGAACTGGTTCGTCGTCATCATCAAAATCCTGCTCCAGATCATCATCTTCCTCTTCTTCGGTCTCATCATGCAAGACAGATTCCTCTGCTTGCCTCAGCTCCGCTTTTGTGGTAATCAGATCTCCCATAGAGAGCCCAAAACCAATGAAAAGGAACAAATACATCGAATTTACAAATCTCGTAATCAGGAATCCTGGCTCTGCCGGGATGCTGAGCACCAGATGGAACAAGCGCATAAACAGCGCCATACCCAGGGCCGAGATCACAGCGAACAGGACCAATCGAAACTTGATCAGGGATCGGTTGAAAAAAACTCTGGTGATGCAAAAAGTGAGTGCCAGAGATATGGCAAGGATGGGAAGGAAGACCTTGACGATACTGATCTGAAGCAGCACTTCTCTGTGCAGATAGATCGTATAAAGTAGCGACAGGATCAAGGCGGCATACCAGTAGTAAGAGCTTTTCAAGTAGCGGTAAATCATAGCAATCACGCCAGCGAGCAAGCTACAGGCGATATAGATCTGAAACACACTGATCTCTTTGAGACCCTCAGTATTTCCGAAACCCATAAAGCTCCCAAATCCTCCATAAATAATCGATCCGCCGATCATCGCGGCTAAGATCGGGATCAATATAACCAGCACTGATTCAAGCTTATAAGCGCTTCTCATCGATTCACTTCCCAGATTTTTATTGACGTCTTCATATCAATTCCAAATTTATGATACTGCATGACGATGTCAATGATAATAATGAATGTGGAGCTCCAAGAATGCTGAGTATTGTTAGAAATCTCAAAGATAAAATGTCCAAGACCAGAAATGGCTTTTTGGGAAAGATCGCAGAGGTCATTAACCAAAGAGACGAAATAGACGAAGATTTGTTCGATGAAATCGAGTCGGTATTACTCCGCTCAGACACAGGAGTAGAAATGGTTTCCCTGATCATTCAGGAACTCAAAGAGCGGATTGAGGACGAACGCATTACCCGGATTACGCAAGTCTATGAAACGCTCCAGACGATCATGAAGACCATACTTTTGCAAGACCTCCCGGAGGAGACCAATTTCTTTACCTACCGTGGTACTTCTCCCAGAGTAATTGTGTTTGTAGGGGTGAACGGAGTGGGCAAGACCACCAGCATCGGTAAAATCGCTCATAGACTCTCAAATATGGGTAAGAAAGTTCTGATCGTTGCGGGCGATACCTTTAGAGCAGCAGCCATCGAGCAACTGGGCATCTGGGCAGAACGCTCCGGCTGCCAGATCATCAAATCCCAGCAAGGAGCAGATCCGGCTGCCGTGATTTACGACGGTATATCTTCCGCCCTGGCAAAGGGATACGATTATGTTCTGATTGATACAGCCGGCCGTCAACACACCAAGGACAACCTGATGAAAGAGCTCAGTAAGATCGATCGCACCATCAAAAAACTCATTCCCAAGGCTCCCCACGAGGTGCTGCTAATCATCGATTCCACCACAGGCCAAAATGCCATATCTCAGGCCAAACACTTTCACGAATCAATTAAACTGACAGGACTGGTTCTCACCAAATACGATGGAACCGCTAAGGGCGGTATCATCTTCAATCTCAAACTAAATCTGATGCTACCCGTCAAACTCATCGGAGTAGGTGAAGGTATAGAAGACTTGGAAGTCTTTAGCTACGAGAGCTTTATCGAGGCTTTCTTCAACGCGGATCAAGGAGCGTGAGTGTATGAATAACAAGATCTTGAAAATTCTGAATCCCATCCTGTTTATCTGTTTTATAGTAGTTCTTATCAGTATGCTGCTCTATAAGATTCCGGGGAAATTGCAATACTCGGAGCTGGCAGTGAACTTGCACACCTGGTTTGGGACGGCCTTTTTCATCTTGGGACTCCTGCACCTCTACCTGAACTGGAACTGGATAAAGCTCAATATCTTCAAGATCAACCCCAAAAAACGCTAGTTCCTGCAGCAACAATCAGGTATGAATAAGCTTCTGGACGGCGATAGGGCAGAGTCTCTATATAAACATTTAGCTGAGACGATTTGCAAGGACGCAGATCCCAAATCCACAATTCTCTCAATCAGGCAGATTCACGAGCAGATCTTCAAGTATTTCTGCGAAAACTCTTCTCAGACTCTATCCGGACTAATGGCGCGCTTGACCTATGCCAAAGAAAACTTGCAGCTCAGCCCGGCCCAATATACTCAGAGTAATATCCTCCGCCTGATCTGCAATAAAATAGTACACGAAGCAGATGCCCGGATCAGCCCTTCTGAACTGGATTCTGCCTACTTTGTAGTGACAAATCTGATCGAACAGAACTCGGACATCAAACCTCCGGATGAGATCACAAGTTTCCTGAAACAACAGAACGCCAAGCCCTTTCCACCTCTGCCCAAGACTAAAAAAGCCAGCTTTCAGGGAGTCGTTCTCAAACACTCACTGGAGCAATCTGGCACAGCTCTGAGCCTGGAAGTTGTCAATGAAGATGGCGATGAATGCAGCGTGCTCCTCCGAAACGATTCTCCAGAATTCCCTGGCAGACAATGGACAGAGCTGGGAAAAACTCTCTGGAAATACGCCTCCATCAGCTTGAGCATGCTCTCTGTAGTTACCGGAAGGGAAAACCACTTCATGTCCAACCCACAGACTCAAGTCGTAGTCGAACCAGATTTCCTGATCGATATCTCGGTACTTGCCGAATGCTTTGATCACAAGAGCTTCCATCCCGAATTCTTCATTTTGAGCCGCATGATAACAGAGGCTTCAAACGATAAAACCCTGGGCGGTAAAGCTGTAAATAGTATTCTGGACGAGCTGATTTTGGATCCTGAGAAGGATTTCAAAGATAGCTTCTCACGCTTCATTACAGATAACCCCTTCTCCATGATTGCAGAAGGATATTCCAAAGTGCTCGAAATGTACCATAAGATTGAAGGTGTGCATCTGAAGAACCTACAGGATTTCGCCCAATCTGTGCAAGGCGATGAGGTACTACTGGAAGCTTCCTTTATCGCTCCGTCTTGTGGCCTGCAAGGAAGATTGGACGTTCTGCAGAAGAACCGCGATAAATACTCCATTGTCGAGCTGAAAAGCGGGAGGCCACCTGCGGATGGACTCTGGAAGCAAAACCACATGCAGGTGATCGGCTACAACATGATGATCAACCAGTGCTACGGTCGCCAGAATTGCGTCAGCAGCTCTATATTCTACTCCCAAGACAGCAAAAAACCGCATCGAGCCGTCGTCAGCATCGCCAAGCTTGAGCAAGAACTGATGCACTGCCGAAACCGGGTAATGGGCATCCTGTATATTTTGGCCACAGACCCCAGGAAGTTTTTTGATTGGCTCAAGATGAGTAATCCCAATTACCAGAACCAAATCCTGGATCGCAAGCTGGATCAGATCAGGAGTGCTCTTCTCAGCCTCGAAGCCTACGAGTATGAATGGCTGCTGGAGATGGTAAAGAGCATAATCATTGAGATCTGGCATGCCAAGATTGGCTCGACTGGTACCCGAGACGCCAGTGTATATGGCTTCAACGCCCTCTGGAGACAATCCAGCAAAGCCAAAATAGACAACTACGAGCTGATTACAGATTTGCGGATCAACAGCGTTACACACAATTGCGTAAATCTGGCTCTGGAAGGTGACAAGACGATCACAAACTTCCGTTCCGGCGATATAGTGGTGTTCTACCAAAAAGACAGAGCCGTCGATAAACAGGAGCTGATCAGGGGCAAGATAATCGCAATCGATGCAGATTCTCTATCCATCCAGATTCGCGGGGGTGCAAAGAACAATAGCCGCCTGAGTCAGGATAAACTCTGGTCTATCGAGCACGATATGTATGAGAGCTCGCTCTATACTCCTCTTGCCTCAGTATTCAACTTTGTAAGTAATGAGGATTTCCGGCACAGAAGACCCATCTTCCTGGGGATTCAGGCTCCTGGCTTCAAGGAAGATAAGGCCAGCACGGAAGACTATATAGAGGGTATTATCAATAGAATCGAAGCAGCCGAGGACTACTTCATTGTACAGGGTCCTCCCGGTACGGGAAAAACCTCCGGTCTGCTCTGTAAATATCTCAAAAAACAGCAAGATACCGGAAAGACAATCCTCGTTCTCAGCTTCACTAACAGGGCAATAGATGAGATCTGCCTCAATCTGGACAGGCAGCAAGTACCATATATTCGTACGGGAGCCTCGGCTACGATCGCAGAGATGCTCCTGAGCAACAGGATCGCCGGCAAGAAGTTCCGACAGATAGAGCAGGTGCTCACCGATAACAAAATCTGGATTTCGACCGTCCAGAGCTGTAACGCCTGGTATCCAGACTTTTTGAAAATGCATAAGGTGGATGAGCTCATCATCGATGAGGCTTCCCAGATCATCGAGGCCTCAATCCTGGGTTTGATCAGTCATGTTCCCAAAGTCGTCCTCATTGGCGATCAAAACCAGTTGCCCCCGATCGTCGTTCAACCGGATAGAGTGTACTCCTTTTCTGATCCTCGCCTCCAAGGCCTGCAGTACACCAGTTACAACCAATCCCTGCTGGAAAGACTATTTGCCCTATCAAAGCACAATTCCTGGGACTCTGCCAGATTCATGCTCTTCAAGCACTATCGCATGCACTCTGAAATAGCAGGCCTGATCTCTCACTATTACGATGATAAGCTGCAAGCGATTTGTGATCCCCAGTTTGCCTTACTGGTCCAGGATTCCGCTCCGGAACAGCCTGCGCTTCTTTCAAAACGCATCGTCTGGATAGATACGGCAGCATCTGTCCATGCCCATTACGACCTGGCGCAGGTTGAGCTGCTCCCCAAGATCATCAAGCAGCTCATCGACTCCTCCGAACTGGAAGATCTGGAACGGGACATCGGAATCATATCTCCCTTCCGTGCCATGAATATGGCAATTTTGAAAAGCCTGCCTTCCGAGTGGCAAGCCATCACAGTCGATACTGTGGAACGTTATCAGGGTTCGGAACGAAAGATCATGATAATATGTCTGCCTCTGCAAAACCGCGGGGATATTCGCTCCATCGAATCTCTAAATTATGATGGCAGGATTGATAGAAAATTGAATGTAGCGCTCAGCCGGGCCAAACAGCGAGTGCTGATAATCGGAAACAGGCAAATCTGCTCTCATTCACCGCATTATCGAAATCTGATTGACAAAATCACCCAAACAGGAATCATTATCCCAGAAAAGGAGATATAAAATGGCAAATCAAAATCAACAGCAACAACCTCTGAACATCAAAATCGACGAAAAAGTCGGCGAAGGCACCTATGCAAATTTCTTTATGATCACAAACAACCCCTCGGAATTCGTAATTGACTGTGGCAGATTGCTCCCCGGTATTCCAGATGTAAAGATTTACAGCCGTGTCCTTACCACTCCCCAACATGCCAAGCAGCTCTTACAAATCCTCGAGAAAAATATAGATGCCTTCGAAAAGCAATTCGGAGAGATCAAACTCTTTGGCCAACAGGAGAATAAAGGCGTCGGTTTCAAGCCTCAACCCTAACCTGTATAATCGTCGTTCCGAATTAGGGTTTTTCATACTGAATGTGATATAGGAACCAATATTTTGATTACATAGTGGGGGCTCGGGGTACCCGGGGCTGAGCTTGCTCAGACCAGAGTGCTCAGACGTGACTCGCCCGTTCAATACGCGGCAATGCGTATAAGAGATCCCCGTCCCGCCTCTACTATGAAACCTTACGTTTTATATGGATCCATAACATTTGCTGGGAATACCTCAGCTTTCTTTATACCCGAGTCAGCTTTCTGTAGGTAATTCTCTTGGGGATCAAAGCTTTTTCCCCCAAGCGCTCCAGCTTGTTTTCCTCGTAGTCACTGAAGTTCCCTTCGAACCACTTCACAGTACTTTCACCTTCAAAAGCCAGGATATGGGTACAGATTCTATCCAGGAAATAGCGATCGTGGCTGATGACCACAGCGCATCCAGCAAAATCCAGCAAGGCTTCTTCCAGGGCATGGATGGTATAGACATCAAGGTCGTTTGTGGGTTCGTCGAGCAGTAATACATTGCCTCCAGCTTGCAGGGTGAGTGCCAGATAGGCACGGTTCTTTTCGCCACCGCTCAGGATATTGATGGGCTTGATGTGCTCTTTACTGGAGAAGTTAAATTTGCTGATGTACTCGCGTACATTGAGTTCCCGATCGCCAATCTTCAAGATGTCTCTGCCCTCGCCTATGAGTTCCAGCAAGGTTTTATCGGATTTCATCATTCTGTTTTGATCCACATAGGAGAGTTTCACCGTTTCGCCGATCTTGATTTCTCCAGCATCAGGAGTGATGTTTCCCACAATCATTTCAAAGAGGGTAGTCTTACCCGCTCCATTGGGGCCGATTACGCCGACAATGCCACCTGCAGGGAGCTTAAATTCGAGATTTTCATAGAGTAACTTTTCGTCGTAGCCTTTGGATACAGCAGTGGCCTGAATCACGTTAGTGCCCAGCTTGGGGCCAGGGAAGATCGTGATCTGCTCTGTTGTGTTTTCCTTTTTATACTGCTCGGAAGCCATCTTTTCATAGTTTTGGATACGGGCCTTACTCTTGGCCTGACGCGCCTTGGGGCTGCTGCGGATCCAGTCCAGTTCATCAGCCAGGGCTTTCTGGCGCTTACTTTCCGATTTCTTTTCGTTTGCCAGACGGTTCTGTTTTTGCTCCAGCCAGGAAGAGTAGTTTCCCTTGTATGGAATCCCTTCCCCGCGATCAAGTTCCAAAATCCAGCCTGCCACATTATCCAGAAAATAGCGATCATGGGTGATGGCGATCACGGTGCCTTTATACTGCTTCAGATGATGCTCCAGCCAGAGAATAGTCTCGGCGTCCAGATGGTTTGTAGGCTCGTCCAGTAGTAAAATATCAGGCTCCTGAAGTAGCAATCTGCAAAGAGCCACCCGGCGCTTTTCTCCACCGGAGATTACGCGGATCGGAAGGTCTGCCGGGGGACAGCGTAAAGCATCCATGGCCAGCTCGAGCCTGCTATCCAAATCCCATGCACTATAGGCATCAAGTTTGTCCTGTACCTTGCCCTGCTCTTCCAGGAGTGTATTCATCTCATCATCGGTCATGGGTTCCATAAACTTCATGTTGATTTCTTCATATCTTTTGAGCAATTCGACGGATTCACTTACGGCTTCCTGAACTATATCCAGCACTGTCTTATCCGGTTCTAGCTTGGGATCCTGCTCCAGGTAACCAATGGTATAGCCCTTGGACATGGCGACTTCCCCGATAAAGTCCTTATCCAGGCCTGCCATAATCTTGAGTAGGGTACTCTTGCCGGAACCGTTCAATCCCACGACTCCAATCTTTGCTCCGTAGTAATAACCCAGATATATGTCCTTGAGAATGTACTTCTTGTCGTCCACGACCTTGCCGACTCCAGACATTGAATATATCACCTTGTTCTCTTCCATTTCTTCCTCAATCTATGTTTTTTCTTTGATATCTATAACGCTATGTAAGACAAGCTTTTTTTGAGAAGCTAAGATGTCAAGCTTGTGATGAATCATGCTCTTTTAGCTCGCTCACATATCCACACAAGACTTGACAGCATTTCCATATTCACCAATCTTGCACTAAATAACTACAGGAGGTAGGTTTGATGCGTCAGCAAAACTAAAGGTAACAGCTCTCGCATTGAAAAAATCTAATCTCTTTCAAGCATAGAGCTGTTACTGCCGGATTCCCAAGAAACATCATCGCATGGAGGAATTATGCAGTTCATTCAGCTCTCAAATATCTATTTTACGTACCCGGATTACTATCAGCCAATCCTGGAAGGGGTCAATCTTGTGATTTCGACAGGTGAAAAAATTGCTCTGATTGGCGTAAACGGATCGGGCAAGACAACTCTATTACATATAATCCAGGGAAATCTCGCGCCTCTAAAAGGAAGTATAATCTATCCAACCTCACGTCCTGCAATCGCTTATCTTTCTCAGGATGTAAAAGTCACGAGGCCAGTGACCGTGTCTGACTTTCTGCTCGAGCAGCGACCTGAGATATCTGGCGTGATCCATAGAATCGATGAACTCTCGAGGCGTGATAGACTCTCCACAGCAGAGGGTCTGGAGCTTTCGGAACTCTGGTATGAATATGGTGCCAGGAATGCTTCAGATTGGCAGCAAGAAGTGAACTCTCTGCTGGCCGAGATGAATCTGGATTACCTAAAGGATAGAATCGCCAGCACTCTTTCTGGGGGAGAATCTACCAGACTCCAGATAGCAGCGCTCCTGCTGGGGCATCCCGATATTATTATCCTGGATGAGCCCACAAATCACATGGATTTAAAACATCTGGAATGGTTTGAGGCCTGGCTGCGAGACTATCAAGGGGCAGTTCTGTATGTCTCTCACGATCGTGTTTTCATCGACAAAACAGCCACCAAAATCGCTGAGCTATCACAAGGACGACTGGAAGAAAGGTCTGGAAACTATCAGAGCTTTACCAAAGACCGGGCAGAGCTGCAAAACCATCAGATGGATAAGTATCTCGAACGGGAGAGACTGATAGTAAAGCTCAACGAAGCGGCTCAGAAGCGACGTTCGTGGGCCAAGTCATATCAGAAGGAAACAAGTGCCGAGGGCGGAGGCTTTGTCTATGAATCAGTGTTTAATGCAGCCCGTACCCAGATGCAACAGGCCAGAAACATCGAGAAACGGATCAAAATGCTTCAGGACAGGTATCCCGTCGAAAAGCCTCTTCGAGAAAAGCCACATTCTGTTCGCTTTGACGGGGGGCAGGGAGGTTCCAAAGCCTTGATTGGCATATCAGGACTGAGCTTCAAGTATGAGGACGAATGGATCTTGCAAGACCTCTATATGTCTCTGGATGCGTCGGATAAGCTATGGCTTTCCGGGGAAAACGGGAGTGGAAAAACTACTCTATTGAAGCTGATGGCAGGAGAATTGGTCCCAATCCAAGGAGAGATTGCCTACGCCAGTCGCCTCAAGATTGGATATTATCAGCAGGATCTGACCTGTCTGGACGTTCATATCAGTGTACTCGATTATCTGGGACAGGTATGTAGCGACGAGCAACAGATCAGGACATATCTGGGCTGCCTGGGAGTGAAAAGTGCACTGGCATTTGAACTGATTGGCAGCCTTTCCTGGGGAGAAAGAGCAAAGATTCAGCTCGTCTACCTGCTGCTAGGGGACAATAACGTCTTGCTCCTCGATGAACCGACGAATCATCTCGATATTCGGAGCCGGGAAATGCTGGAGGAAGCTCTGGAAGACTACAAGGGAGCCCTAGTCTTTGTCTCTCACGATCGTGCTTTTATAAACCTTTTGTCCAATCGAATCTTCTGTCTGGATCAAAAAATCCTGGAAATCCAGGGAGGGTCAGTATGCAGAACCTGATTCGGAGCCAGACGAAGAAATCTAGCAGTAGTGCATATTGGTTCTTGACAGGTTTTTTGATTGTGTAGATAGTGAGAACGACTAAGCAGAAATGAGGATGAGATGAGAAAGCTCTTGTATGTCGATGTTCCTTTTCAGGGTTTGCAAGGGGGGGATAAGAACCGTAGCAATTTTATCTGGGATACGATTAAGAGTAGTTTCGATGCGGATTTACTCCTGATTCGCGGCAAAGAGTATCAGGAAACCGCAGTTCCGGAACACGGAGGTTACGATCAAATTTTCTACCTGGAGACGTCTGCCCACCAGATATATCAGCCAGAGGCGATCTATTCCTTTGACGCAGAGCAAAAAAGAAAGTTTCGCCAGATTGTCGATAGTAAACGCTATGAAGTGATAATCTTTCGCTTTTTGAGCACTTACCACCTGGCTGCAATAGCCGGTAAAGCCTTGCCGGATTGTAAGATAGTGATCGATGTCGATATGCTCTTTTCTCGAATTTCTGAGCTTAGTTGGTCTCAGGACAAGAGCCTGAAAAACCGTTATCATCTGCTCGAAATGACAAAGCTCAAAGCCTTTGAACTCCTGGCTTTCAGGAAAGATTTTTACTATTGTTTTACCAACAACTACGAGCGAGACCTGGCTATCAGAAGGTACAAGCTCAAGCCAGGCAATGCCTTCATCTTTCCAAACATGATGCCCTCTATCTCAGAGGTGGAGGAAGCAGTGGAACCCAAGGAAAAATACATTCTCTTTTTTGGAACCCTCAATTCTGTGGCAAATCAGGACGCTTTCATCCATCTGGCTTCCGATATCTATCCCCGGATTTCCAAAAAAATGCAGGATAAGGACATATATCTCTACATTGCAGGCAAAAACCCAAGCTCGATTCATAAGCAATATGGTGGAGGACGGATTAAGGTGCTAGGTGCTGTGGATGATATGGCAGCGCTGATCAGAGGCGCGCTCTTCGTCGTACTTCCCTTGCGCATAGCCTCCGGCACCAGGACTCGGATTCTGGAAGCGGCTCTGTGGAGCAAAGCGGTAATTACCAGCACAATCGGCGCAGAAGGTTTCGAATTTGGACCGGACGAGATCTATATAAAAGATAAGCCAGAAGCATTTGCTGCCTGCATCCTGGATCTGATTCAACGCCCCGCAGATGCCCTGGCAGTGGGTAAAGCGCTAGCGCTCAGGTCCCGCTCACTCTATGCTCCAGAGGTCGTGGCAAAGAACTTTATGAACCTGCTGGACGATAAGCCAGAGCCTTCGGAGCAAGAGCTGCCTTCTCGAAAGCTGAAGCTGGCGATAGTGACTAATAGATTCTATCCCGAAGTGGGCGGAGCCGAGACAAACATCTATTATCAGGCTCGATTACTGGCTGAGAACTATGATGTTACGATTATCTGTCCCAAGAGAATTAAGAAATCCAAGCTCGAGCAGATCGATGGCTTTAGGGTGCTGAGGCTGTTCGACGTGTACAACTTTCCAGCCAAGTACCCAAATCTAAAAGCAAAGACCCTCTGCCCGGAGCTTCTAATTCATATTCTGGCTGGTGAATACGATGTAGTACAGTGCTTCCCGGCAATAAACTATAACAATATGCTGGCTTTTACTGCTGCCAAGCTGAAGGGCATCCCCTATGTCATGTGTTTCTTCGATTTTATAGATTATGCCAGCGTGATCAGGAGTGAGGGCAAGATAGACCCCAATGTCCTGACTACTGTAAAACCCAGCAAAATGCAGCGTTTACTGCTCAAAGGGATGGATTATAGCTTTGCAATTGCCGATAAAGAGATAGCCTTTATCCGCAAGTTCAATACCAGGGTGGAGTACTCCCCTGTACCTATCCTGCTGGATGAATACGAGCAAGATGTACCCAATCCCAGAGCCCGGCTGGGACTCACGGATCAGGATTTCATCTTCCTGTGTCTGGGTAGAGTGTCTTACATAAAGGGACAGGACATTGCCCTGCAGGCCTTTGCCAAAGCGCTAACCCAGATTCCGAATGGGAAACTGGTCTTCGTGGGCAGAACGGATTATGAGCAAGAGTTCTTCGAGACCATGCAAGCCTTTATCACCCAGAATGCCATGCAAGACAGAGTCTTCTTCACTGGAATGGTGGAACGTGAGGAGGTCTTGGGATGGCTGCGATATTCCGATATTCACGTAATCCCGGTCAGGTTTATGAATTCTGGAGCTGTCGTGGTGGAAAGCTGGATCAGTGATACCCCTGTACTACAAAGCGATGTGGTGGATCCGAATCTGGTGGTGGACGATTACAATGGATACCTATTCCCCTCCGAGGATGTGAATGCCTGTGCTTCCAAGATGGTGCAGGCTTATCTAAAAAAAGAAAGGCTTGTGCTGTTCTCAGAACGTGGGAAAGCGCTCGTAAAGACAAAGTACACCTACGATTATCTGATTGATCTCTACGGAAAAGTATACAGAAAACTGACTAGTAGATGAGTTAAAGCCATGATTGATAGAATTGCCCCCACTCCCAAGATTCTGATGGTGAGCTCCACTCGCGGTTTTGTGGGCGGAGTGGAAAGGCTGATGGTCCAGATAGCATCCGCTCTCAAATCTGAAAACTGGTTTGTCTATGGTCTATTTGAACAAACGGCAAGAATCGATCCTGGGTTTGATGGGGTTTTCGATGATATTGACATGCTGGGTGGAGATAATCTCCAAGATTTGATCTCGGACTATATTGAGCTGGGTATCGATATTGTCTGCCTCAATAAGACGACTAATTATACGCTAGTCCAGGCTTTACAGGATAGATTCCCAACTGTGGTGATAGTTCATGATCACGATTATTATTGCATCCGACGCCACAAATACTTCATCTACAAACGTAAGAATTGCTACCTGCCCTTTTCCCGCATATATTGTTTACTGTGCGCTGGTTTGGTGGAGAGAAGAGAACCAGGCTGGGGAGTAATAGATGCTGGACAGAGGTTCAAGCTGTTGGATAGGATCAGAAAATGTGATCTTAGCTTTGTATTGTCGGACTATATGAAGAACAATCTTTTGATGAATCACTGGAAGGCCGATAGCGTATGCAAACTGTTGCCATACCAGCCTGTTGCGGCGGAAGGGCCAGTAAAAATAAATGAGATTCCGATGGTGCTATTCGTAGGACAGCTGATCCGGGGTAAAGGTGTGGATCTGCTACTGGAGGCACTCTCTCAAATTGAGATACCGTTCAAGTGCAAGATCCTGGGCAGGGGTAATGATGAGGCCTTCCTGAAAAGACTGGCCAGGAAGCTGAAGCTGGAAGAGAGTGTAGAGTTCCTGGGCTGGGCAGACGACGTATCAGCCATCTATGCCCAGGCCGATCTGGTCGTAGTTCCCTCCAGGTGGCAAGAGCCATTTGGTTTGGTGGGGCTGGAAGCTTTTGCTCACAAGAAAGCAGTTGTCGCTTTCGATATTGGTGGTATCTCAGAGTGGCTCAAACATAAGGTCAATGGACTACTGGTAAAGCCAGAGGATGTAAAACGCCTGGCCAGAGCCATCTCCAGCTTACTTCAGGACGATGAACTCCGGTGCCATTACTCCGAAGCTGGATATAGTTTTGTAGAAACTCACTATGGCTATGAGCAATTCAAGACTTCTCTGATTGAGCCCATGATCGGGCTCATCCAATCCAGGAGCAGGAGGTCTCATGAATAGGAGTAACTGGCAAAGATTCGCTTCAGTAAATGTCTTTGGCGTCGGGATGCTGAATATTATGATGCAGGAAGCTTTGGATCTGATAGATCTCAGAATCCGGAAAAAAATCAAGACATCTGTATATTTCGTCAACGCCGATTGCCTCAATAAAGTTTTTGTTGACACAGACTATTGTCATATCTTGCATGGAAACGAGGTTAATTTTGCAGATGGCAGTGGAATTGCGCTAGCCGGAAAGATCCTTAGGACGCCTATTAAGGACAATGTAAACGGAACTGATATGCTGCCCCGTTTATGCGATATGGCGGTGAAGAACGGCTATTCGCTCTATTTCCTGGGGGCAGCTCCGGGAGTTGCAGAAGCGATGAAAGACAATCTAATCGCACGGTTTCCACAGTTGCAAGTCTGCGGAACCAGAGATGGATTTTTTGATCATGCAAAGTCTGCTCCAGAGATCATAAAAGAGATTAATGACAGCAAGGCTGATATCCTGCTGGTTGCATTTGGTGCTCCCTTGCAGGAGAAGTTCATCTTTAAACACTTCGATCAGATTGATGCCTACATCCAAATGGGCGTGGGAGGTCTGTTCGATTTTTATTCTGGACGGATCCCACGGGCTCCGTTATGGCTGAGAAAGATCGGGATGGAATGGACTTTCAGGCTGGTCCAGGAACCAAAGCGAATGTGGCGCCGCTACATATTGGGGAACCCGATTTTTGTGTTTCGCGTGGTGAAGTGGATTCTGAGAGGGAAGCCTGCTGTATGCTAAAGTATAATACTGGTAAGGATAAATGGTAAAGAAACTGGATAGAGTGCCCAGCACTAGGATGCAAGAGATCGATCGATTTTTACAGCTTAGGAAGAAGCGTAGCAAGAAAAACATGCGTTTCAAGATCTATGTCTGGGAGTGGACTGTGGGTCTGGCCAAGCTGTTAAAATCCTTTTTGGATGTGTTGCTATCCTTGATTTTGCTGATTATACTATCACCTGTGTTTGTCGTCACGGCACTGATAATCTATCTTACAGACCCTGGTCCTGTTTTTTATATAGCGCCTCGAGTGGGACTCGATGGCGAGCCCTTTGGTTTTATAAAGTTCCGCTCCATGTATGTGAATGCGGACAAGATGAAAGATCAATTGCTGGATCAGAATGAATCGGGCGGTGGGGTTATTTTCAAGATGAAAAAAGACCCCAGAGTGACCCGGATAGGTAGGATTATCAGACGATTCAGTATAGATGAATTGCCACAATTGATCAATGTGCTCAAGGGAGATATGAGCCTGGTAGGGCCCAGACCACCCTTGCCCAGAGAGGTAAAGGAATATACTCTGGAAGACAGAAAAAGGCTGCATGTAAAACCTGGAATCACTTGTCTGTGGCAGATCAAAGGTCGCAGTGAGATTCCCTTTCAGCAGCAAGTGCAATTGGACATGCAATATATCAGTAGTCAAAGTGTTTGGCAGGATGTATTGATACTATTAAAAACAATCCCGGCCGTAATCAGCGGTAAGGGTGCTTATTGATGGCAGGAGAAGAGCTTCTCGCCATTGTAGGCTAGATAAAAAGGAGAGATGTATGAACCTGAACTTTACTCAACACAAGAACGTGGGAGTTATTGAGGTCAATGGACGCTTGGATGCATATAATGCCCCCGAGTTGAAAGCTTTTTTTGATCAAGTAGCAGATAAGACTGCTTATTTTATACTTGATATGCAGGGGTGCGAATTTATCGACAGTACAGGTTTGGGAACGATCGTCGCCTGCCTGAAGTCCGCTTCACAGGGCGGTGGCGATATTCGTATTGTGAGGCTGCAAGATAAACCGAGAATGGTTTTTGATATTACTCGTGCCTACAAGATATTCCATATATTTGATGATCTGGATGCTGGTCTGATGAGTTTCGAAAACGAGTTTGAAAGCGTATAAGAGCTCCAGGAGTATAGTTTGCGCTGCCTGATCTATGCCAAGAGCATTGATTCTTTGTGGTTACAGGAGTATCTCCCTGGAGTGGAGCCATACCTGCTCAAGATTGTCAATAAACCCTTGTTGGAGTACTACTTGGATCTTGTGTCGCTGCTCAAGATCCAAGAGGTGCGGATAGTTTCTGATAGCTCCATCAAAGTCATTGAATCATACTTCAAAGACGGCGCAAAATGGGGGCTGGATATTAGCTATGCTTTGGCCAGGCCAAATGACGATCTCCAGAGCGTGTATCTGAAAAACTACTCCTTTTGCAAGGAATCGGAGATGCTCCTATGGGATGGCTTTTTCTTTGTCCAGTATGATAGAAGTACAGCCCTTGAAAGCTTCGATTATTCTCACGGACTTCACTGTCAGGGAGAGAACCGCCGCTTGGTGTATCTTCCTAAAGGAAAAAAACTGAAAGATATGGATGGGGTTCCAGAAGAAGGCTCGGCTTGTATGCTGATCAGAGAAATCCATTCTGTGATGGACTATTATTCCCTTTCTTTGGACATCCTGATGAAGAGAAATCAATACTATGTATTACCGGGTTACTCCAATGAGAAGGACATCTTTCTGGGACAGAACTTTGTATATCCGCATGCAGCACATGTGGAAGCCCCTATCATGATCGGGAACAGCGTAAGGCTTAGTAAACACGCGAGAGTCGGTCCGAATTCGATTTTGGGTGATAATGTAATTATTGATGAGAACTCCAGTGTACAGAACAGTATTGTGTACGATAACACTTATATCGGATCAGATCTGGATATCGAGAACAAGATCGTGTATAAAAATCACTTGATCTGTGGCCTTACTGGTCAATCGATCCTGATTGAGGAAAGAGGATTGATCAGCGGGGCAGAGGTTGGTATTGTTATCTCCTATTTCAACCGCCTGATACAGTTCTTGATGACAGTGCTAATCATTGGGGTTCAAATCATTCCGTGGCTTGTGCTATACCTTCCCTTCAGCCTCTTTATCAAAGAGCTCAAACGTGGACATGTAATCAGTAAGAACATGCTCATAAAACAGTATCATGACCCTGAAAAGTTGTGCTGCTCTCTTTGGGGAAGGATACTGCTCCGGCTATCTCTGGACAAGCATATCCAGCTCTGGAGCGTAATCTTTGGTAAACAGTACCTTGTGGGTAATCATCTCTTCCCAAATACTGTGGCCAATCGTTCACTGATTGGAGAGCTTCCCGTTTATAATCCCGGCGTCTTCTCCCTGGTGGAGAGTGTCGATGCAGGCGATTATGATATTCCCTCGTTTTATGAGCTGGAGTACATCAGCAACGTGTCCACAAGATTCAATTTGAAGATTCTGGCAAGAAGCGTATTAAGAAGGCTATGGCATGGATACTGCAAATAATGCGCGTCTCATCCTGATCGGTGGAGGCACCTGTTCAGGTAAAACCACCATAGCAAAGGCTATTGGTAGAAGAATAAAAGACCTGAAAACAGTGATCGTCTCTCATGACAACTATTACAATGATCTGAGTCATCTATCTCGCGAGGAAGCAGTAAGAGTCAATTTTGATCATCCTGATGCCATAGATAAAGACTACCTGCTTCACGATCTCAAGGCTATGCTGGCAGGAGATGCTGTAAACATCCCAGAATACGACTTTATCAATCATAATCGGTCTGAAGGCATTACCTGTATTGCCTTTGCCGACGTGGTGATCCTGGAAGGAATCTTTGCCCTATACTATCCCGAGCTTCTCGATCTGGCAAATCTGAAGATATATGTGGATACAGATTCTGATCTCAGACTGGCTAGAAGGGTTCAAAGGGATATCAGCGATCGTGGCTATAATGTTGAATCTGTTCTGGATCAATATGTGGAAACTGTCCGGCCGTCTCACAACGCCTTTATCGAACCCACCAAGAAGAATGCAGATCTTATCGTTCCCGGCGACAAGGAATTCGATAAGGTACTGTATTTCTTGAATGGTTATCTTCTTTACGAACTGCTGAGGTAAGATGTCGAAATATACTATCTATGGGAGCAAAGACTTTGATGCCAGGTTGGATGTTCATTTGCAGACTGTGAAGCTGCGCTTTCTGGATAGTTTGGACCCCAATGATATTCATGCTTTGATCCTTGGTGGAGGCTATGGCCGGGGTGAGGGTGGCGTGCTGTTTGAGCATGATACAGAGCATCTATACAACGATTTGGATCTGTTTGTGATCTCTAAAGATATCGGGAGAAGAAAGCTCAAAAAAATGAATATCGCCCTCCATGATTTGCATAAGACCCTGAGCAGCGAGCTTGGGCTCGATGTCGATTTCTCCCCTGTTCAGAGGATTAGCGTGTTGCCCAGGGCTCCCTTTATCCTGATGTGGTATGATCTGCTGCGGGGGCACAAAGTAGTATATGGTAAAGAGAATATATTGCAGTATCTGCCCAATTGGGATCCCAGAGATCTTCCTCTCGAAGAAGCCCTCAAACTCTCTCTAAATCGGGGAATGGGGCTATATTTCGCCAGGGAAGCAGTCGAACAGGGCAAATTTGCACAAGAAAGTGACTTTATCTTTCGCAATATCAATAAAGCCTATCAGGCAATGGGTGAGTCCATCCTGATCGCAGAGGCTTGCTATCACCATTCAGGTTTGGAAAAGATCAAAAAAATAAAAGAACTAAATCTGGAATTTTATGGCCTCAAGAAGGACTTCACAGAAGAGTTTGAAGCCAGTATGCAGTTCAAGTTTCGACCTACCCGATGCACCTGGGATGAAGCTACATGCAAAAATGAATTGACTAAAGCGCTAACTGATTTTAAACGTGTCTATTATGCCTTGTGGTCAAAGCAGTGTCTTTGCCATATCAATAATGCAGAGCAATACCGCAATGCGGTGAGATATATCTGGCAAAAAGAAACCAAGCCTGGTGAGTTATTGAAGAATGTGCTTTACAATCTCAGAGATACGAGAGGTAAGCAGCTAAGCTTTGAACTAATGCTACGCTATCCCAGGTTCAGGTTGTTTTATGCCTTTGCCTGGATGCTCTTTGGAGAAGAGCACGATCTGGATGAACTCGCTTACTTTTTGGGAGTCCATAAAGATGAAGACCAAAGTGTTCTTCGCTCCAGGTTTATTGATTTATGGAAAAAGTATAATTGAGGTTTGGATTGAAAAAGCTAAGTATGTATGTTTTCATTGATGCCCTGGGTTGGGAGATCTATCAGAAATATGGATTTCTGAAGGAGCTCGCTCCCAATAGTCGCAGGCTGAAAACTACTTTTGGCTTCTCCTCTGCTGCTGATCCCTCGATTTTGACTGGCAGATATCCAGACGAGCATACCCATTGGTCGAGCTTCATATATGATCCCCAGAACTCTCCCTTCAAGTGGATGAAGTATCTTGCCATGTTGCCTCCCAGGATCTTTGACCGCTGGAGGGTCAGGCACAATATCAGCAAGGCGATCAAGAGGATCAATGGTTACACAGGATACTTCGAGCTATATAGCGTTCCCTTTAAGTACTTGCCGTACTTTGACTACCTGGAAAAAAGAGATTATTTCGTTCCCGGCGGCATCCTGAAGACAGATACTATTTTTGACTGGTGTGTGCAGAATGACATCCCCTTCTACTGCTCAAACTGGCGTCACTCAGAAGAAGAAATCCTGAGGGAAAACAAGAAGGTGATCAGCGAAGCCAAGGTGAACCTTGTATATGTATATCTCCCCAAACTGGACGGAGTGATGCATGCTCACGGGCCATTCTCCGAAGCCACAAAGACAAAACTCGCCTGGCTCGAGAGCAAGATATCAGATTTGTACCACTACTCCCGGAAGCTCTATGATGACGTGAGCTTGTATGTAATATCCGATCATGGCATGGCCCCGGTAACCGGCTCTTACGACCTCAAGAAGGACATTGAGTCCTTAGGTTATACCTACGGGCAAGATTATCTTGCCTTTTACGATTCCACGATGGCTAGATTCTGGTTTTTTGACGATAATGTAAGAACGGCTATTGAAAATATGCTCAAAGATTTAAGCTGTGGCTACCTTGTCTCTGAAGAAGAAATGAAAGATATGAGAGTCGGCTTTCCCCATAATAAGTTTGGTGAGGCCTTTTTCTTGATGAATGAGGGCTTGCTGATAAACCCAAGCTTCATGGGTCTACAAGTAATACCCGGAATGCATGGTTATCATCCAGATGCCATCCATTCATATTCGATAATGCTCTCCAATCGGAGCATTCCACCAGATGTTACCTCGATAACCGATATTAGAAAAACAATGGAGTGTGAGCTTGCTAAATGAACCAAAAGTAATGGATGATGTACAGGAATCTGAGAGTACTGCTTTCAAGTTTGACAGACAGGTTCTAAGCGTCGTCTATCGTAAACGCTTAAAATATATATTGGTTATTACTTTGATAGCAATGTTGTTGGGAGGGATCTGGGCCAAAGTGAGGATTACGCCCACCTGGAGAGCAAACTGCTTTGTGATCCGTGCTCCCAAAAACATGTCCACTCCTGCAGAGATGCCATATCTCTATCAAACCTTTGATCTAAACACGATCCTGGAAACCGTAAGAACCAGGAATGTTTTAGTGGATGTCATTAACAAACTCAGGTTGGAAGTAGCACCTGAGGATCTCTTTAAAGCAATAGAAGTACAAAGGGGCAATAGATCAAACGTGCTCAAATTCTCGGTGGTTTGGAATGATAGAGAGTTGGCTGCTCAGATCGCTAATACCACTGCAGAAGCTTTCATTCATAATAATAACCTCCTGCAAAACTCCGCTACTCTCAAGATTTATAACTATTATATACAGCAACAGCAAGCACGCATCAAGATTATCCAGGATCTGGAGCAGCAATACGAGCAGTTCCGCGGCCAGTTTGGGGTGATCTCCATTCCCTTTGAGACCCAGACCAAGTTTGATCAGCTCAAAGAGATTGAGATCAAGATGATCGAAAATAGTCTGCGGATTACCGAGATGGAAACCAAGATTGAAGAGCTGGATTCCAAGATCAAAGCTTCTCCGCAAGATGTAATCAGAAGCTGGTCCTACACTGAAACAGACGAGAAAAAACTGCTTCAACTCGAGAAAGAGCTTGAGATCCTCAGATCAAAATATGCTGAAAGCAACCCCAAGGTCAAGAAAGTACAAAAGGAGATTGCAGATCTTCAGCAAAAGTCTAAAGAAGGAACAAGAGATTTACCGGATGCGGTGGTTTGGGGACCAAGCGGATTAGTAGAAGTCTATACGATTGACCGGGTTCGGTTCGAAGCCGAAAAGCTGGCCAGCATTGAAAAGAACAATGAGTTTCAGATCAAGGTCAATAACATCAGAGCAACTCTGGAAAATCTAACTCAGATCCAAAAAGAGTTCCTTGAACTCGAGAGGCAGCTCGATCTGAATCGTGACGTATTACGTGTGATTGAGGGTAGAATTGCTGAAGCCAAGATGGCGATGCAATCAAACATCAGCGATTTTGAGATTATTGAAACCGCAAAAGCTCCAAATTATCCCGAGGGAACAAGGAGAAAGATCCTTGTGGTGGTAATTGGGGTAATGGTTTTCACCATCGCCACAGTCTTTGTAGTGGGGAACGAGCTCTTGGATTTCTCCATCAAATCCGAACTGGATTTCACAGATGTAATCAAGATCCCTATGGTGGGACAACTGCCAGATGAAGACCAGTTTGATAAAAATATATTTTATAGGAACTTACAGGTTTTGGTCGATAACATTGTGCGTCTGGTCGGAGGAAAACCAAAACCAGTGATCTGCTTTGGTAGCGATATTCCAGAGACTGGAAAGTCCTTCCTGATAGATGACATCATCAAAATGCTGATTGGTCAGAAGAAAAAGATTCTGTATATCGATTCCATTCATGCAGCTTCCAGTGATATAGAGCCTTTCATCATCAATGACTGGTTGTATCAACAAACAGAAGAGTATAGGTTCAATACCAGTGACTCAAGCCTGGACAGGGCATATTTCCTGGCCGATGATAGTGTGTTTACCTCGATATTTGAACACTCAAGGATCAGAGCGTTCTTCGACTCGCTGAGTGATTATGATTACGTCTTCTGGGAGCTCTTCGACTGTCACTACAACGTGCAGTTGTTTACAAACATTGCCTCTGCTTCAGATCTTCTGATCATGGTAGGGCGGTTCAAAAGAAGCAGTCGCCATATCTTTGCGAACCTGGTTCGATTTAGCAAAGAGCGAAAGTTCAAAAACATCTACGGAGTCCTAAACTATGTTCATAAAGACTATTTCCAAGAGAAGTTCTAAGATGAAATCAAATACCAGAAGTATCGCAATTGGCCTGATGCTTGCAGCTCTGTTTCTGCTAGCCTCGTGTTCGGGTAATAAGATAAAGTATATTGAAGAAAATTTAGATGCCATGCCAGAATATCTGGAAGAGACCTATCTGGCTACCCAGACCACACAGGAAGCCATTGAAGAGCTTCACAGACTGAATGAGATTGAATTGCCTCCATATAAGCTGGGACCTGGCGATAAAATGAAGATCTACGTTTATGACGAGCCAGAACTTGATAGTGATGCAGTACTGGTAAAACAGGATGGAACGATTTCATTCAGATTGGTAGGAGAGGTTGATGTGACGGGTATGACAATCCCGGAGGCCACTGCTGTAATAGAAGAGAAGCTCAAGCCATATATCATCTTTCCCAAAGTCTCAATTATTCCGTTTGAAGCCAAAAGTGCATCTATCACTCTCTTGGGTAAGGTTACTTATCCCGGTATTTATGAGATCAAGGGAAGAATGCGCATTTTGGATGCCCTGGCTAGCGCTGGTGGCTTGGCCCTGGGATGGTTCCAAAACAACTCGGTAGAGCTGGCAGACCTCGAAAGAACGTTTATGATGCGAAACAATAAAATACTTCCAATAGATTTCGTTGAGCTGGTACAAAACGGTAATATGCTCTATAATATACCACTTCTGGACAAGGACTATATTTATTTACCTTCTGCCATCAACCGGGAAGTATATATAGTTGGGGAAGTTAACCAGGAAGGACACTTCTTCTTCCAGGAAAGTATGACTCTGATCCAGAGCATCACTTATGCCCAAGGCTTTAAGACTACAGCTCAATCTACTGTCTACGTAATTCGGGGCAATCTATCACATCCCCGACTGTTCAAAATAGACACCAAGGCTATCCTGGCAGCCAAAGTGCAAGATTTTCCACTCAAACCCAATGACATTGTCTATGTTCCCAAACATCCGATTGCAAAGTGGAACGACGTCGTCTATATGGCTCTGCCAAGCTTGCAAGCCATCCAATCTGCCTGGTTCCTAAACGATATGATCCAAAGAATGAATGACTGAGTATGATAAACACCTTAATCGTCCTGGAACAAGATCTACACAAGTTTAAAGGCAAGTCACATTTGGCCCTGGCAGATTGGACCGCCCTCGTCAATCCGAGGTTTTTACCAGTGTTTATTTTCCGGATATCTTCCATGCTGTGGAGCTGGAAGCTGGGAGGGCTGTCCAAGCTCGTTGCTCTTGCAAACCAGATTCTCTTTGGCTGTGATATTGCACGTGGAACGCGGATTGGAGGCGGCCTCTACATGCCTCATCCCAATGGGATTGTCGTGGGAGAGTATGTCGTGATCGGTAGAAACTGCATTATTCATCAGGGCGTTACCCTGGGAGCCAGAGGAGAAGATCACGAGCTGGCAAATCCCAGGATTGGAGACGAGGTTGAGATCGGAACAGGGGCAAAAGTCCTGGGCAAGGTGCAGATTGGAGATTATGCAAGGATTGGAGCAAATGCGGTGGTTCTAAAAGACATACCGCGTCTGGGGATTGCAGTCGGGATCCCAGCCAAAGTATTGGGGTTCAGGGAAGATCTGCAGCAAAACCAGTAGCCATGACAGAGACTTTATCAAATCTTAAATATGTAATCTTTTTCGCTACTCTCCTAATCGGAGTTCCCGTTGGGTACATTATCTCCATGAAGTACCCCAAGGCAGAAAAAGCCTTCTTCTTCTTGATGGTGTTTTTCACAGTCAAGATGGAAGATATCAATTTTGTTTCCCGAGAGACCTTCCGACTCACCTCCAAGGGTTTTGAGATTGGCATGGTCGATATCGCGACATTCATTATCTTGCTGCTTGTGTTGCACAGGAGAAAGGAATATAAGATAGCGATTCCACCTGGCTCTTACCTCTTCTTTGCATACTTTGCTCTGAGTGCACTGTCCATAGTGAATTCGGCAGTAGTACTATTTTCCTTCTTTGAGCTGTGGAAGATGCTGAGGATGTATCTTTATTTCTTTGTCGTATATAACTATGTGAATGACTTTGAGCAGTTCAATGACTTCATGAAGGGATTGGCCGCCATCACAATCTACATCTTTTACGAAGTCATGAAGCAGAAATACATCGATGGCCGCTTTCAATCGCCAGGCCCCTTTCCGCATCAGAATTCTCTTGTGATGTACACGATCATACTTGGTTCTTTGATCTTTGCCTATCTCCTAAACAAGAAGGACGTAAAGCTCTACAAGTTTTTCTTCTGGCTAATCTTCTTTGGGATGGCATCAGTTTCAGTTATCTCTTCTTTATCTAGAGCGGGCATGGTACTGTATGCTTTGGCTGTCTCCATGATTCTATTGATCTCCATATTTTCTGGTGTTACAGAAAAGAAGGTTTGGGTATCAATCTTGCTGGTATTTGTTTCGCTCGCCATGCTGGCAAAAGCTTGGAACTCGATCAATGAAAGGTTTAGAACAGCTCCGGAGGCTTCGGCTGCGACCCGGGTTGATCTTGCCATTGCTGCCTTGAAGATGGTCGAGGATGAGCCCTTGGGCATTGGCCTGAATAATTTCGGCATCAAAATCAACCCACCCTGGCAGTATAGCAGCCACATAGAAATGCATAATCCAGACGACGAAGACGAAAAAAACGGGTTAGTGGAAACGATTTACCTCATGATAGCAGCCGAGAGTGGCTGGCATACTCTGGTATCGTACTTCCTGTTCATTTTCTATTTCTACTTTTTAAATCTCAGAAACTACTTCCGATATCGAGGGTCAGACTTCCAGTTCTTCTCGGTAGGACTAATCGGTGGTTTGCTGGCGATTTACATTGAGTCTGGTCTGGAATGGGTGCTAAAGCAGACCAATAACTTCTATCAACTGATGCTGATGTTTGCCATGATAGCGGTGATGTACAAGCTAGAGCAAAGGTTTAAAAAGCAGCATAAGGAGATTCCTAAAAACCTTACTTCAAAACAGCGGATAGCGCTGGAATACGGGAAAGTATATGTTAAACAATAGGGATAAGAAAACGATTGGCGGCAAAGGCCTTACGGAAAACCTGACTCACGAGCAGCGTAAGGAACTAATCAACCTGATGAAGCGGATGCTGCCTCCAGTTCCCTCCCGAGGTCTGATAGACGTAAGATTTGCCTTTTGGTTCTTTGGCAACTGGTACATCGTTTTTATCTTCGGCAAAGACACCAGAAATCAATTCAAGGCCATAGACAAGGGAGATTGGGATAGGAGCTTAACAGTCGTAGCCAAAATTTTCACTTATATATTTATGGCACTTGTCTTGATTTTACTCACGCTCATGCTTTTATATTTCTTAAAGTCGTCCATGGGAATTGATCTGTTCCCGGATCAGCATCTTATGGATGTGCTCAAATCTAAACTATTGGGGAAATGATGATTGACACTAAGATCGATAAAACAGTGGTAACTGCGTGTGACCACAATTTTGTTTGGGGCGCAGTGCTTTTGGGCTTATCTTTAAGATACTATGGAATGGATTGTTGTTATCATGTTTTGGGTTATGATCTACCAGAAAGTGATATCAGAATTTTAGAGAGCATTCCAAACACCAAGGTTTTTTCCACCCAAAAATCCAGCAGTCGCAGTGTGTGTACCCAGAAGCCCATGGCGGTCGCAACTGCTGATACAGAATTCATCATCTGGATGGATGCAGATTGTATCGTCACCGGAAATGTGGATAAGTATCTGGTCTGTCCCGAGGGAAAATTTCAGATCCGCTTTCGGAGTAGGGAAGAAAACGCATCAGTATACAGGAATCACTATTGTGCTGGGGATAAATGGGGCGACATCCCCATGGCAGTATTGGAGCAATGGCAGAAAGACGTGGATGATCTCACGGAGCCGATGATTAGTACTGTGAGCCAGACAAATTGCATAGTAATGACCAGGCAGCATGTGCCATTCATCGATCTGTGGAAGACCCAGATGTTCAAAGTAATCCCCGAGACGACCAAGGGGGTCTATGCCAAAGACAGCATTGCTTATTCCATGACCGATGAATCCACAATCAATTCTCTTTTTGCCTTCTCGTCGCGAGCACCAGAAACTACAGAGTATCTTTTGGATAAGGACGAAACTGCCTATTGCGCCCACTTCGGTCTGATGCCAAAACCATGGCAACACTTTACCCTCCCTACATATAGGTACTACGATCAAATCCAAAAGTTCATCCAACATGCGCGCGATAATGGGATCAAATTACCACCGCTACCAGATTCCTTCGATCCCAAATATAGATCGCGGGAATACCTGCGGGCCCGGATCCAGGCTTCTTATCGCATCCAGAGATACAAGACGTCCACATTGATCAGGAGGGCTCTTAAGCTGTTCAAATGAAAATGCTATGTGTTTCAAACTATTACCCACCCCACTTTGAAGGTGGCTACGAGATATCTGTCAAGGAGACAATGGATTACCTCGCCAGTCGAGGCCATGAAGTATCTGTAGTCTGCGGAACAAAAGGGGTAGCTGCTACAGATAGCAGTTCATTCATACCAGAATACGGTGGAGTATCCCGCGTTTTGAAATACATAGATTATCAAAAGCCAGGTTTTATTGCCAAGCACAGAGTCGAAAAGTTTAACTATCAGATAGTTACAGACGCTATTAAAGTGCTCAACCCCGATCTTGTGTACATTGCAAACATGAAAGCAGTTTCGATAGCACCGGTAATAGCGGTTCAGAATGCAAAAGTGCCCCATGTTTTCGATCTGGGGGATATCTGGCTAAAATCCTATCTTGCCCCAGGGTTGAAGGGCAGATTGTTCAGATATGCCAAGTCCATTCTTCCCAACACCATCGGTGGAAAGATTGAGCTAAATCCTGTGATAGTCCTGTCTGAATGGATGGAGCAAGAAGTCCGAAACAGCTTTGACAGCAAGGATGTATATATCGTCCCACGCGGGATCAAGGTGTCTGAGCTGATCTCGGAACACTATGATCTGGACAGGTTTGTCTTTGTGGGACGCATAGAGCCCAATAAGGGACTCGACCTCTGTATAGAAGCCATGAGTTTGCTGCAAAACCAGGACAAACTCGGTTCAATGACCCTGGATGTGATTGGCGAGGCTGATCCAGAATACCTGAGGCATTGTATGGGTTTGATCGAAGCTTTCAGCTTGCAGGAGCGCATCCGCTTCCTTGGCAGGAACCCGGAAGTGACAAAAATTCTGAGCCAATATAGCGTTTTATTGATGCCCACAATGGCTCGGGAAGCCTTTGGTAGAGTTGTAATAGAAGCGATGTCTCTGGGTCTGGTCGTGCTTGCTACCAATGCCTATGGCCCCAAAGAAATCATTGCCGATGAAGAAGATGGGTTCTTGTTTGACCGTGGATCAGTGCCTGCGCTGGCATCAAAGATTAGGGCTGTAGCTGGCCTGAATCGAGAGCAAAGATGTGCGCTTGGACGCAAGGCCAGGCAGAAAGTACAGGAACACTACGAAATAAACCTTGTCAAAAAGAAGATAGAAATTATCATTGAAAGCATAGTAAATGAGCCTGGAAAGTACCGGTAGTGAGGTATTAAGTATGTTTAGATTTTACAGTACATTGAGTTGCATTGTATTGATTCTGGTTTCTCTTTTTGCTACTTCCTGCGCCAAGAACTGGCGAGGATCCGAGCATGAGGAACGTGGTATGTTCTCTCAGAGAATCAGAATCCGTACCCTGCCCACAAAAGCAAAGATTTTTATTAACGAGCGAGAAGTCGGCGAGACGCCTTTCACCTATATAGTCCGGCATGAAGATAAGCGTATGCTCAATATCAAGGCTGTGCCGCTCTATCCCAATCAATACACTCAAAACATCTTTCTTATGGTGCCTCCCATCCCCAAAACCATGACGATTTACATGAATCACTTTCCGGAAGACTACGATCGCTCCAAGGATATTGCCTTTACTCCTCCCCAAAAACCAGCCCCAGAGGTCATCATTCAAACCGAAGTTGATACAATTTATGTAGAGACTCATACCAGAGAGCAGATCACCTATACCCTGCCTGTAATTTACTTTGATACAGCCTCTTACAGTCTATATCCCAGTGAGGAACAGAAGCTACTGGAGCTGAGCGATTTCCTGAAGAAAAACCAGTCCTTTTTCCTTGATATCTACGGTTTTGCGGATCATCGCGCCTCAGATCAATACAACGTAAGGCTCACTCTCAATAGGGCCAAAGCGGTGCGTGACTATCTGGAAAGAAACGGCATAGATTCTGGCCGACTCTTTAGCTACGGCCACGGAAAGGTATCCAAGGTCTCGACAGAAGGCTTGGAACTGGACCTGCAGGAGAATAGAAAAGTCATCTTCCTATTGCGCGAAAATAAATAGTCGGTACTCAAATTGGAATCAACGCCAGACCTCAAGCTCGGGCTGCGTAAGCGTATGCTGCTCAATACTCTTTCCAATTATGGAAAGATGATTGTCGGCATCTTCATCACAATATTCCTCACCCGAATCCTGTTCCTGGGCTTATCGAGAGAGGAGTATGGCTTTTGGGCTCTACTCTGGTCGATCTTCGGCTACTCCTTGCTACTCGATTTTGGTTTTGGGACTTCCATCCAGAAATATACCAGTGAATGCAATGTCAGTAAAGACTGGGACAGATACAATCGCATCGTGAGCACAGTTTTCTTTAACTATGCTGCGTTTGCCATCCTGATCGCCGTCTTTGCCGTGACCTTGAGCTTCAATCTGCACAGGATCTTCGATTTTTCAGAGCAGAACACCGAGTATTTCCAGAAGGTTCTGGTCATCTTTGGGCTCGGTTCGGCTCTCGCCTTCCCCTTTGGATTCTTCACAGAAGTCCTGCGTGGCCTCCAGAAGATGCACACCAGGAATATAATCCAGACCACGTTTATAGTATTGAACTTCATTGGCATGGCCCTAATGATCCGCTTCAAGATGAATCTCACTGGCATGGCTGTGGTGGCGATGGGTACAAATATCAGCTCTAGCCTCACGATGATGTATGTCGTACGTAGATTGATCCCGGAGTTTAGAATCAGGCTGAGACATTACGATAAATCTCTGCTCCGAGCCGTCATGGGCTTCTCTTTGTATGCCTACCTGATTACCTTTACAAACTTGATCATTCTCAAAACAGACCAGCTTGTGATCTCCATCTTTGGCAGTGTGGCCATGGTTGCTGTCTATCAAGTCTCGGTAAAACTTGCCGATACCTTCCAGAGGTTTTCCGCCCAGTTTCTGGACAACGTGGGGCCAGTCTCGGCCACCTTGTTTGCGGCCGGAAACAAATCCAAGATGGCGGAGATATTACTGCAATCCAATCGTTTGATGGGGATCATTTCCACTCTTTTGGTGATCCCGCTGCTTGTCTACGTGCGGCCTCTGCTAAACATCTGGCTGAATCTATCAGACGCCGCAGGTGCGATCTGCGCTGTGATCTTGCTGGTCTCCATGTATATCCTGCTCTTTTTCCGCTCTTCCTCTGTGTATGTCTTATTGATGGCAAATGAGCAAAAGATTTTGGCCCGAATAGCCGTTATTGAGGCAGTGGCAAATCTTGGCTTGAGCCTCATTCTCATCCATCATATGCCAGCTTTACTGGCAAAGATGAATGTCTACATCAAGGATTCTGCCATAATAGGCGTGGCTCTTGGGACCTTGATTCCAAATCTTATCCTCGCTTTCAGCTTCAATGTACCCAAGGCCTGTCGCTTTGCTAGAATCAGCAAATGGGAGTACTATCGAATGGTGGTCTTCAGGACTCTGATGATTGGAGGCTTGAGTGCTCTCTTTGCCGTGTCTCTAGTGCTCATTTCATATCCTCAAAGGCTTCTCACCGTACTGCTCTATGCTGCTGTGACCTCGGTAGTGTATCTGATTCTCACCTATCTCTTGGGCCTGGAGAAGTGGGAGAAGCAACAGCTCGATTCATTTATCCAGCATAGGCTTAAACGCTCTTAACCCCCTCTGTCCCTGATCTCATATCAGTGTAATCTAATCACTCCACCATATAGTCAGCCGTGTATCAGACGTGTATCAAGCGTGTATCAGGCGTGTATCAAGTGTGTTCTCG
>CAZZCS010000004.1:0-48580 GCA_964652645.1 uncultured Candidatus Cloacimonadota bacterium
AAGTTCCGAGGCTATGGCTTGTCTTGCCAGTGATAAAAGCGCTTTCTTCTGTTCTGTATTCATTGCTACCTCAAATTGATACCGCAGCGGATAGATAACCCACTACCTGGTCGTTTGCGCCCGAGACGATACCGGAATGCGTATAGCTGAGAATCTGAGTCTTAGACGAACGATAGAGCTTTGCCAGATAGAGCATGGTGAGCAATCCACCCATGCCACAAGCTTCTGCCTTGCCGCTATCGAAAGCTTGCCACAGTCCCTCGGGATCAAGTTCCCTAACGTAGCGGATCACATTTGCATCCATTAGCTCTGCTTTGTTCGCAGGTCGATAGTGTGAGAGATCCGTGGATACCACTATCCCAATGCGTTTATTCGTCTTGGCCATCACATCGCTCAATTGCAGGGCAAGCCGCTTAGCCACTTCCGGAGTCTGATTGCCAAACATGATGCCGTTGATGGGAACGCCATCGAAGAAACGCTTGATGAAGGGCAACTGGATCTCCAGGGAGTGCTCATTCTCGTGATACCACCGCTCCACGGTGCTGACTTCCCTCAGCTGGAGCATTTCAAAGATCTCCGCATCTCGATCAATCGGGCCAAATGGTGTTTCAAACTGATCGTAGGGTGCTACACAATAGTCGAAATGTGCTCCCCGATGGGAGGGATGCAGGACGATCAAGCTATCTATCCCCTGGTTTTGCAGACGGTGAAAACCGTAGGCCGCACAGCGGCCTGAATACATATAGCCAGCGTGCGGGACTATTACTCCTAGGAGCCTTTCGCTGCCATAGCTTGCTTTGATAGTAGAAAGCCACTCCCCCATGTCCCGTTCCAGAGTCTTGGCAAACCTGGGATAAAAGCTACCTGCAAACATGGCTTTACGAATCACTGTAACTCCTCCTCGGGATTTTCGTTGGGAAGGAGAATCAGAAAATCTGCCATCTGCCGGTCTTGCTTCTGCCAGCGATAGGTACCAGGATCTTTGACATAGAGAGGGCTGATCACTGCTACCTTCAGTTTGGGAACCCTCTGCACAAGCCTTTGAACGGTTCCCAGATAATACTTACTATGAAAATCTCCGTTGAAATGAACTATTTTGCTCTTCTTGTTTTCCTGAAGAGCTAACGCAATACTCTCTGCCATGGTATCGTCTTTGAGGCATTGAGCATAGTAAAGCTTTTCAAAGATGCTTATATCTCCAGGCATCCCATGAGCAGTATTGATCTGCATTGTCTGCATGAAGAGCTCTTTGTACCTGTCATCCGGAGCCGAAACAGATGTTGCCACATAGGTCTTCTCCTGGTCTGAGAGCGTTTGAGTAAAAGACTCAGGATTGCGTACCGACCGTCCAGCCAGGTAGCGCGGGACATTTGCAGCGATTACCTTGAGTTCATGCTCCCTGGCGAAATCCACAGGTGGCTTATAATCCGTCACATAATTGGGCCAGGGACGGCTGTTCAGCATGAAATCCGCTTCACTCATTTCACCCGCCAGATACATATCAAGATAGGGCTGCACATCCCGTTCAAACATCTCAAATGATAGTACCAAGGGCGTTTTCGGAGACAATAAATGGGGCAACAAATCTATTTGGAGCTTGTGCACGACGGGGTTGTCATGAAACTCGCCGAAGAAGATGACTTGCGACTTGGAGAGTACCCTGGCCATGTCTTGCAGAGACACATCTCTTCCATTTTTTGTATTTATCATGCGAAAATCCGCAGCAAAAACCATACTAATGCTGCACAACAGCAGCAGTAAAACTATTACTATCTTCATGTTTTCTCCTCTTATCCTTGTCGCAATCCGGATCTAATCTGTCAAGTGCAAATAATGCAGATCACCGTTGCTGGCAAAGCCATCCAGAACCCCTAGTAATGCTTCTGCATTCTCTTCTGGAACGCTAACATCTGCCAAAACGCGTTCCTGGTATTCCAATATAATAATCTCGGCTTCGAAACTGGAGCACAGATGCTTGACCTGATCTAAAACGTTGTAATTTAACTTCAGGTGATGCTTTACAGTTTGCCTGTACTCTATTTTCAGAGTGGCTTCCACAGCCAGATCCACTGAAGAACCATAGGCCTCTATCAAGCCTTTGACTCCCAGCTTTACGCCCCCGTAATACCTGGTCACGATCGCCAGCACATTGGTCAGGCTTGCCCGGAGCAGACTGTTTAGGATCGGCTTTCCAGCCGTTCCACCAGGCTCACCTGCATCAGAATAATACTGAATCTCCTGGCTGCCACCCAGAACGTAGGCATAGCAATTATGGGTGGCATTGCAAAAAGCCTTGTTGTGTTCTGCTATAGCAGCACGCGCCTTAGCGAGGTCATCAACAGGATAAAGGGTGCAGATGAAACGCGATCTCGATAGCTTTTGCTCCACAGTATTCATGTCTTTTATCGTGAACAGCATCTATTTTACCTTCAGGATATCGGTCCAGTTTGTGGTGTACTTGGGGCTCAGGCGAGCCCTGCGCATCGACCACTTCTTGCTTATACCAGAGCTGGCATAATACAAAGTGTCCTGGCCGTTTTTCCGGTTTATGCCATCAACCGCATGCATGATCTGCCGGCGTCTATCATCCAGATAAATGGTCTCGATAAACGAGAGGGGGACATCATCTTCATGTATTATATCGGCAAGCATTACCCCTGCCTTTTTGTACTCGAAACCAGGAAGAAAGATTTCTTGCAGCAGTTCCAGGCCTTGTTTTATCAGCTCCGGTGTATAGCCTGTTGGTGGGAAGAGAGTCGTAGATTTGGAGCTGTTGTACTGCGGGCCATCTTTGAATCGGTTCGTGTTTAGAAACACCATCAGGTGCCCAGCCACACACTTCTGATTGCGCAGCTTCTCTGCTGCCCTCGTGATATAGGTAGACACAGCTTCCTCGATCTCGTGATACTCTACCACCTGTTTACTGAAAGACCTGGAGCTTACAATGCTCTTTTTGGGGGCGGGAGCCTCATCCAGATCGATGCAGGAATAGCCCCTAAGCTCGAGCACTGTTTTGTGCCCTACGCTCGTCATGTAGTGGTCTATGAATTTCTCATCCGCATCCCGGAGTTGCAGAGCAGTCTCTATTTTATTCTGGCGCAGAAACTTATCATACTGTCTCCCGACGCCCCAAATATCTGCAACGGGGATCGTAGCCAGCACCTTATCCACCCGATCCTGGCCAAACAAACAAAACACCCCGTGATACCCTTTGTGTTTTTTGGCCACTCGATTGGCAATCTTGGCCAATGTCTTAGTTCTTGCAATGCCGACAGATACGGGAATCCCAGTCCATTTTTTAACGGCCTTGCGAATCTTTAGTCCCAGCGCTTCCAAATCTCCCGTTCTCAGTCCTTTGAAGCTGATAAACGCTTCATCGATGGAGTAAATCTCCACATCGGGCGAAAAGAGGGACAATACTTCCATCACCCGGCTGGACATATCTCCGTAGAGAGTGTAGTTTGAGGAGAGAAGGCAGCCATGATGCTTCTTGATCAGAGCTTCATACTTGAAACCAGGTGAGCCCATCGGTATTTTGAGGTCTTTGATTTCATTGGATCTTGAGACAATACAACCATCGTTATTGGATAGAACTGCAATCGGCTTACCCTCCAAAAGGGGGTTAAATACCCTTTCGCAGGATGCGTAAAAATTGTTGCAGTCGATCAGAGCAATCAACTCCTTGTTTGATAGTCCCGTAGTTCTCAATCTCACCTCTCGATGCTCAAATTACAAAACTGACCCGCTTTTGTCAAATAAATAGTAGCGCTAATCTGCTGCTTGGCGTATATTAATATTATAGACTTCTGGAGGTACCATGAAAAACAAAGTGTTATATATTATAGTTTTAGCCTTCGTGATACTCAGCCTTTGGAGCACAGAGAATCTCACTGAGGATCAAGTGATGATGCTTATGAAAGAGGAGCTTGAATTTACAAACGAACTCCTGCAAACCCAACAAATTACATCGCGAATCATCACTTTGAAACAAGAAACTCTGACCAGGAAGACGGGTCAGATGCTACAGGACTTTGAACGGCTCAAAGAGCTTGCCAATAGAGACGAGATGCTGGATGAACAGAGTTTAAAACAGGCACAGAGCGAATTGGACGATTTGAAGAGTTCCACCGCCTCGATCAGCTCCGAGATTCAAGATTTCGTGACAGAGATGCAATCTGCAAACGATAAACGTAAAAGCAATTACGCCAGGCTAATAACACTCGCCGAAAACATCATCAGGCTTGTCTCAAATGATGCGAGTACAGCCGTTCCAATTGAACTCTCCCAACAAATGCATACTAGCCTCGAACGGCTGAAAAAAGCCTATCAGCAAGATAGTTTTGACAACCAGGCTTTCAATAGCTTCGTGGATGCCTTTGGCACTTATGCAGAGATTCTGTCCAGAAGCGGAGCCGATATTACCTTGATCCAGATCTACGCCCAACAGTTAAGACTAATCGGCCAGAACATCGATGAGTACAACAAGCAATATGCGTCCTTTCAACAGGCGATGTATGAGTATCAAGCCATGCTGGCAGCGCAGGAAGAAGCTAATCTGGAGCTGGCAAAAGAGCTGGAACGCATAAATCAGTATCAGGAAGAACGCTATTTCCGCGAGTTCATCTTCTTCGATTCTGGCAGAGTGGAAATCAAACAGGATTACATCGATGTGATGAAACAGTTTGCCGATGAATTCAGAGATTACCAGGATCACGAATTTTTCATAATCGGATACAGCGACAGTGACCCCATCCGGGGCAAACTTGCCAGGACATACCCCTCAAACTGGGAGCTATCACTAGCCAGAGCAACCGCTGTTGCCCGTTACCTGATAGAAAAGCTGGATATCAGCGCTGCTCAAATTGTGATTGTCGGACGCGGAGAGTATAAGCCCTTCTTCGAAGATGGAGTGCTTGATAAAACCAAAAGCCGCAGAGTAGAAATCAAAATCGAAAAGATTAAATAAAGCTCCCCTGGTCCCTGTTATGTAGAACCGCGCTTTGCCACCTTCGAAGCGCGGTTTTTCATTGTCTGGGACAGTATGAACGAGATTCAACATTGCTGAGCACCCTGCGGCCGACAGAATATATCCCTTACAGATTGAGCAATAGGGCTGTCGTGCAACCGGTTGACTGAGGCAGCAAAGCTGACTGTTCAAAAGAACTCCATTCTTTGTGACGATGGGGACGTCTCCACCACAATAGTCTGCCTGGCAGCGATCATTAAGGCTTAAGGAACGCTTTGGAGTAAGGAAAAAAAGAAAAGAGGACTAACAGATAAGACATGGGCATATTCAATGTATATATCAAATATATTTAGATTGTGCTTGACATTTAATTATGATTTACAAACCTTGGCTTTATATTATTAAGGAGCATGTGATGAATCTGAATTCTTGCCCTATCTGCCATAAGCCACTAATCGTAAAGGAGTATCACTGCGATGGCTGTGATGTCTCATACAAGGGAAGCTTCAAACCCGCCTGGAGCGACAACCTCAGTAATCAACAGCTCGAGTTTGTCCGCTTGTTTCTAATCGTTCAGGGCAGCATCAAAGAGATGGAAAAGCGCCTTGGCATATCGTATCCCACCGTAAAGAATAGATTGGCTGAGATTATTCGAAGCATAGCCAATCAGGAAGACCAACCTGGTGATTATACCGACGTTTTCAACGACCTGGATGAGGGTTTTATCAACGTCGACGAAGCAATTAGCATCATTGAATCAAGGAGAAAAAAATGAAGAGCATCAACCTGACTAAAGTGTATGATTACGAAGGAATTAAAGCTGTAGAACTAACCAACGAAATGGCACCACTGACCCTCGTGGTGTCAAAATCCGGCCAGTTCGAGCTTGCATTGGAAATCAAGACCAATCATGAGCTTGAGAGCTTTGAGATCGAGGAGTTCATCGACATGAGTTTTGAGAATGGAACACTCAAAGTCGAGCTGAACACGATTGATGATACGGCTGAGATCTCATTTCGCAAATTCAGCCTGGAAATCGGAATTCCCAGTCAGATAGACATGAAGGTAATTAACGAAAACCTTCCTCTCGCAATAGTGGACATAGAGGCAAACCTCAATCTTGAAAATGAGAATGGCCCGATCGTGATCAAGGGTTTTACTGGCGATATGACAGTCTCCAGTGAAAACGGCCCTCTCAAGGTTCACAACTGCAAGGGAAACATGAGTTACAATCTGGAAAACGGCCCATTTAGCGCAGCCATGATCACTGGAGAGAGAATCGCTGTCGAATCGGAAAATGGCCCCATCAGGATCCGTGAAGCTCAGTTTGAGAAAGTCGATGTCACCAATGAAAATGGGGTGACATACTATGAAACGCTTCCTATCGAACAGGGAGAATTCAATTTTGAGAATGAGAATGGAGTAGTGAACTTGAACCTGCCTGTAAACTTCGATTTTGTGATGGACGTCGAGACTGAGTACGGCTCTATCAAATGCAAAATCGATGCCGAGATCGAGCAGGATGAAAACAAATATACGATCCGAAATGGTGAGGGCAAGACCCGGATCAGCGTTAAAACCGAGAATGGCTCGATCCGCATCAACTCCGACGGTAACATCAATCTGGACTTCATCAAAAACAAGCTCGATCAGCTCAAGGAAGACATAAACAATTCAAAAAGCTTCGACGACAAAGAGGACATTCAGAAACTGATGAGTAGTATTATCGACTACCTGAACAAAAATCTGAATTACATTAATGAAGAGAAGGTAAAAGAATCCGTGAAACACGCTATTGATAAGCTCAAACAAATAGTCGAGGAATTTGATGTGGAGGAGACGAAAAACAAGGTTACTGATGCAGTCGAAGAGATCAGCAGCAAGCTCTATCAGGACTTGAACGGGATTGCCAGGCAGGTCAAAGAGACAATTGAACGAGAATTCCCCCACGAGAAATTCAAAATGCAGTTCCACGAACACATGGGTAACGTGTTTGATAAAGAGAGTTTCAAAAAAATGTTTGAGCCTCTGAAGAAAATGAAACACTTCCACTTTGACCTCAACGAAAAGGAAAAAGAGCAGGTGAGTGAGCGCAGCAGAATCAAGATTTTGGAAATGCTGGAGGCGGGTAAGATTACTTCCGAGGAGGCAGAAAGATTGCTCAAAGCGATCAGGTAAGAAAATCTTGACAGATACGCTTCACCTAAAAGATTGAGCCAGTCAGGTCGGGATGTAGCGCAGTCCGGTTAGCGCGCTCGGTTCGGGACCGAGAAGTCGGAGGTTCAAATCCTCTCATCCCGACCATAAATTTTAGGTGAGAAATGGCAGAAAAGAAGCAAAGCTGGCTCTATTACTTCAAGCTCCTTGCTCCATACATTGCCAGGGACAAGTGGCTGTTTCTATTTGGTCTTATGGCCATGCTGGCTACCTCTGCCCTTAAATTGCTCGACCCTTTGATCCTGGCCCATATCATCGACAAAAGTATTCCCAATTCCGATGTGACAGATATGTTCAGATACGGGATCTACTTTGTGCTGGTCGTCCTGGTCTCGGGGTTGCTCGGCTATTTCCAGATCCTCATGCTCTCCCGCTTGGGAGTCAAGATCATCACCCAATTCAAAGGCCGGGTATTCAGGCATTTGCTTACACTGCCAGTGGAATGGTTCAACAAACAACCTGTGGGCGAGCTCATAGCCCGGGTCGAGAGTGATAGCGAGCGCGTGAAAGTACTATTCTCGGAGCTTTCCATCACCATGATTGGCAATTTCCTCTTCTTCATTGGAATCTTCATCGTAATGTTCCTGCGTGAAAGCCAGGTAACCCTCTTCCTGCTTCCAGCCATCATTGTTACCATCATCGTTTATTCATACTTGGTAAAGTATATCTCCAAGTTTTACAAGATCATACGTGAACGCTATGCCGAGATCACTGCCAGAATCACAGATTTTGTGCAGGGTATGCCAGTGATCCAGGTTTTGAACCAGCAATCCCGGGTAATAAAGGATTTGGAGGCTGCTTCCAGGATAAAAAAGAATATTGAGACACGTACCTCATTTATCGAGTATGGTACTCAGGGTGTGTTTCTCTTTGTCTTCAACGTCCTCTTTGTCATTATCATCATCCTGATTTCGGCTCCCAAGATTATTGCCGGAGCAGTTACTCTAGGGACACTGATCATCTTTATTCAGTACATTTACAGGATGATCTGGCCTCTGATGCACATTTCTGAAAATGTAATGCAGATTCAGCGTTCTTTCGTGTCTCTAAGGCGCATCCTGGAGCTAACTGAACTGACCACAGAAGATGAGATCTTTACAGGAAAGTCTCTGCCCTATTTCGAGTCTGAGATCCGCTTTGAACACGTGTGGTTCGCCTATAAAGACGAGGATTGGATCTTGAAGGACGTTTCCTTTAGTATTCCCAAGGGAAAACAGATCGCTTTGGTAGGTGCTTCGGGTAGCGGAAAAACGACCAGCGTAAGCCTACTCTGCAATTTTTACATGCCTCAGAAGGGGCAGATCACTATCGATGGCACTCCTCTCCCAAACATCAATTTCCGCCTGTGGCGAGAGAAGCTGGGATTGATCCTTCAGGATGTGTTTCTCTTCCCTGGCAATATCATAGAGAACGTAAGAGTTTACAACGACGAGGTGACAGAGAGCACGGTCGAGAAAGCCATCAATATAGTTCAATTGGATGATTTTATTCACAATCAAGATGAGGGCTTGCTCTCAGAAATAGCTGAGCGCGGCCAAAACATCTCCCAGGGAGAAAAGCAACTCATCAGCTTTGCCAGGGCCCTGGCCTTTGAGCCAGAAGTGATCATCATGGACGAAGCTACAGCCTCCATAGACCCACAGACAGAGGCCAAAATCCAGCGTACCATGCATAAAATCCTCAAGAACAAGACTGCTGTAATAGTGGCTCATCGCTTGACAAGCGTTCTCAATGCAGATCAGATCCTCTTTTTTAAAGACGGGAAAATAGTCGATCGCGGCACACATACCGAGCTCATGCAAAGCTCTGAGGACTATCGCAAACTGGTAGAACTGCAACTCCTAAACCCGGGGACCAGCCATGAATAAGAACGTGCGGTGGATAGTACACCAGTGGTTGGCCCAGAAATGGTTTGTCCTGATCATGGTCGTGTTCACTTTGATCAGTTCCGCTGTCGCACTTGCCTATCCCTTTGTGTTTAAAAAACTGATAGATTTGCTGCGCGACATCTTGAGTAACCCCTCTCAGTACCCGGAGCCAATGACAGATGTTTTCAAGATTATCCATCTCTTTCTCGCGATCGGCCTGGCTCAGCTTGTCACTGGTTTTTACCCCTCCTTCCGGGCATTGGTAAACCTGCGCTTCGAGCATAGTTTGCGCATGTTTTACTTCAAACATATTGTAAATAAGGATTATAGATTTTTCCAGAAGTATCGTACCGGCGATATCGTAACCAGGCTGACTGATGATCTCAGCGATTTTCCCAAAATTTCCTGGTTTCTCTGTTCTGGTATCTTCAGAGCGTTCAACTCCTTCAGTACTATCCTGTTCAGCTTGGGCGTGATGTTTTTCCTGAATTGGAAGCTCACCCTGCTGTCGATAGCCTCACTGCCAGTAATGGTACTGGTATTTTACCTGACGTCAGACAAGCTGTACAAGAACTTTGAACGAAACCAACAAGCGATCAGTGCTATCAACAGTCAGCTTGAGATGAGCTTTTCCGGGATCCGGATTGTCAAAGCCTTCGTAAGCGAGAAGAAATACAATCGCTTTTTCGATATTGCTCTGGATAAACGCTTTGACACAGAGATGAGCGTGGTAAAGCTAAATGCCGTATTGCATTTGATCTACGAATATATAGATTATGTGGCCCAGATCGGATTGGTTCTCTTTGGCGGCTATATGGCAGTAAAGGGCGAGATCACGATTGGTACATTCTTCCTCTTTTACACATATCTCAGCATGATGATCTATCCCCTGCTGGATCTACCCCAACTGCTGGTTTCGGGGAAGCAAGCCTTTGTTAATATCGACCGGCTCGAAGAAATGAAAGACTATAAGACCTTCAACTCTATAGACCGGAGCAGAATCCCTCTCGAGGAATTCAACGATCTCAGGTTCGAGAACGTCTCACTCACCTATTTTGGGAAAGCAGAGCCCGTAATCAGCAAATGCAGTTTCTCCTTGAAGCGAGGGGAAAGACTGCTGATATTGGGCTCTACTGGTGCAGGCAAGACCACAATAGCAAATCTGGTCTGCGGCTTGTTACAACCAACTGAGGGTGAGATATTTATAAACGGTTTTCCCTTCTCCCGCATAGATGTAAACGTGTTTAGAGAGATCATAGGATTTGTACCTCAGGATCCCATTCTATTTGGTGGAAGCATCAAGGACAACATCAATTTTGCCGTGGAAAGCTCCAGTGATTTGGACTACGAGACAGCCATCAAGGTAGCTCAACTGAAAGCAGAAATTGGTGGATTCGTAGAGAAGGATAATACAGTGGTTGGTCAGCGCGGCTTGGGAGTTTCAGGCGGACAAAAACAGCGGATCACTATCGCCAGAGCTCTGGTAAAAAAGCCTCAACTCCTTATCCTGGATGATATTACCGCCAGCCTGGATGCAGAAAATGAGGAAAAATTGTGGCACGATATTGATATCCATTACAAGGATATTGCTGCGATTGTGATCTCTCACAGACTCTCCACCCTGCGTTATGTAAATAGTATCCTCTATATTGATAAAGCTGGTTTCTGCCACAAAGGTACTCATGAGGAACTGGTCTTCTCAAATCAGGAATACCACGACTTCCTGCACGAGCATCTAAAAGAAGATTAGTTTAGATAAAACCATCTCACACTGGCATGTACCGACTGTGGGATGGGGTATATCCCATAGATTGTACCATCAAGAACGTTTTTGAAACTTACTGAGAATTCAAACATATCGGTGATTCTAAAACCACCCCAGATATCCAAAATCGTAGAGTTTTCCACAATCCAATTGTTTGTGTTCTGTACCAGATAACTGGAATGCCCATTGATGCCCATACCGGCGAAAAGGGAATTTCCATAGGGCAGCAATCTCTCGATATCGGCGTAAGTCTGATAGCTGTATTGGGGCAGTTCGCGCAGATCGTTATCGTAATTGTGCCACTGCAGATTCTGTCTCAGATCCAGGATGTAGTCTCCATACTTTCTGAAATACTGGGCATTCAACGATGCGTAGGCAATTGATTTGTTATATTTTATATTGATCCAACCGCTATCAGTTTGGTAGGGTAGGTTGTTTATAATGTTCTTGAGGCCAAAAGCCGCACTATATCTGAGATTTCCACTGTGGGCTTTATTGAGGTAAAGGGCAAATTTCCGGGGAACTGAACTGGTGATCGACCAAATACTATCCCCAACGGTATAGATGGACGGTATCACTTTGTAAGTATCTGCATTTGCAGTAGTTAGCGCATATAGCATGCCTGCCTTGTAAGCTCTGTAACGATATCCAAGATCTCCAATCACAGAGATAGCATCAAAATCATAAAGCTGGTTCTCAAGGGATATCTCGGCATCTTTGAAGCTGGCCCTGGCAGATACTCCTACTACATCTGCATGCTGATCATCAAACATCTTGATACTCGTTTCGTGCCACTGCTTCTCGTAGGAAAGATCAATCAAGGCAGCCAGAGTAGAATCCGCACTGTCATACTGGAGGGCTCTATCTAGACTCACTTGATGCGTGTAGTTTCTGATCGTACTGCCAAACGAAACTGATTTTGCACGTTCTTCGCTTCTGCGCCAGGCAAGATCGAGATATGGAGTTTCTAGTTTTGCAGCATACTGGATCAGTTTGTGATCTATGGTATAGTTTGTTGCCTGCCAGTACACTGGAGCTAACTGAGTCATCGAGATGTTCTGTTCGTAATCTGCGTATGAGAGGTTCAATGTGGTTCTTCCAAAGGGGATGCGCATCCTGTGCAGGGTAGAGGTTTGATCCGAAAACACTTCCGTCCAATCACCTGTCTGCACCAGGAAATCAAAGCTATAATATACGTCTTCCACATCGAAGAGGTGGTTTTTCTTTAGGGAACCCCGGGCGTACTTGAACTCGTAGTCTCCCAAACCAGCCTGTATATCGACAATTGGGACAGGCTGTTCATACACTGGATATCCAAATCTCAAGGTTTGAAAGTCTGAGGAAGCTCTGCCAAAACTGTCATAGTAGCCCAAATATACAGTGCTTCCGAAGACAGATGCGGGCTGCCTGAAACCATCATTACTGATCCCATAATCAGAGATATAGCGCCCGCTATAGTGGTAGCCATGACGGTACACCTGCAGATTGGGAAGATGGTTGGAGGCTTCACTTGGGTGAAGCAAAGGACTATGAGTATCAAAGCTGTAAAATTCTTCGTTGATCCAGGTCTTGATGGCGTCTCTGCTGAAGGTGAAATCTCTTCTGAAACCCTCACCTTTGGTTTGAGTTTCCAGCCTAAATCTCTGAAGCAGGATTCCATCGACAGCCAGACTATCAACGATCATGGGGCTAAAGATCATTTCGCGGATCTGAGTATCCACCAGATCGTATAGCTCAATCTTATCGTCTTGAATGTTCTCAAGGAAAGCGGTGCTATCTGCTGAAACCATGATCTCTGCCTGAACCTCATATGTAGTATACTTAAAGTCCCAATTAGCAGGGATCTTTATCACTGGCTCTGAAATCAGCCTGGCCGGAATTGTCTGAGCTCCTGCTGCCAATGTAAGGATCAGTAGAGAGATGGCTATAAATAGCCGTTTTGTTGGTACCATAAAATTGTTTCTCGGATAGTTCTATAGAGATGTGGACGGGGTTCCCAGCCCAGGACAAGTTGTGCTTTTTCGCAGGAGCAAATCCAGCCAGGGGACAGGATTTCCTTCGATTTTTGAGAGCTGACCAGAGCAGGCTTACCTGTGAGACAAGTTGCCAGATCTCCTATCTGGGCCAGCACTTTGAAAACTGGGGCTGGAACTTTGATTCGGATGGCCTTTTTATCAAGAGCCGAGAGAGCAGCATCTATCAGCTCACTTTGCAGATAATTCGCTCCGTTGGTTGCGAAAAATATCTGGTTTTCTGCTTTGTCGTTGGCCAGGCAGAGACTGATGAACTCGCAAAGTTCTTCCACATGGATCAGATTCAGGGGTTGATCACCAGCCTGAAAGGCCAGGCCTCTACCAAGAAGCTTGAACAGCTCCAAGAAGTCCTTCTCCCCCTCTCCATAGACTGAACAGGGGCGGATAATCGTCCAGGGAACCTGGCAGGTGTTCTTGATGCTAAGCTCAGCCAGGAGCTTAGTCTTTCCATACCAGGTAAGAGGAGCGCATTTATCGGTCTCTGTTACTGGAATACCATTGTATGAAGGACGCGAGGCCGCTTGAGAACTGATGTAGATGAATTGTTTTACGGATTTGGATACATTGATGGCCTTTAGTACATTGGAGGTAACAGCCACGTTGGCCAGGTACATCTGCTGCATACTTATTGCCTTGGTTAGTCCGGCATTATGTACTACGATATCGCAATCTCCCAAGGCAGATTGGATACTGTCTGGATCGGAGTAATCGAGGTAGCGGATCTGTGATGAAGAGCTTAACAAACTGGTATCAGAGCCAGGACGGACAAGGGGATGGACACGAAGCTCATCTGGATAGGCTTCCGATAGATGCCTGTAGAGGCAAGAGCCGACAAATCCATTTGCGCCTGTAATAGCTATCTTCATGTGTAATCCTCTTTGGAGCGAAAACAATCCTTAGGCAAAAAAAAAGCCCCCAAGGGGCAAAATGTGGTGGGTGCTAAGGGACTTGAACCCCTGACATCTTGCTTGTAAGGCAAGCGCTCTCCCAACTGAGCTAAGCACCCACACTATATAAACTTACAACTGGTCGGGGTGAGAGGATTCGAACCTCCGACACCTGGTTCCCAAAACCAGTGCGCTAACCGGGCTGCGCTACACCCCGCAGTTTCAAGCACTCAATTTATGGGCTGGTTTTCTGTCAAGTGAAAATTGCGTTTCACTCAAAAAACCAGCCCCATGTGAACCTTACTTACCAGCTACTTTGACTCCATCAATCATTATAGCAGGGAGCTTCCTGCTACCCATGATATGAGCCGTACTTTCCAGGCTTACTATTCTCTGGAAATCGTCATACACATTACCCGAGAGCATGCAGTCTTTGACTCTGCCGATGAGCTTGCCCCCCTTTATCATGAATCCGCTGGATACACCCACGGAGTAATCTCCATTGAGCACATTGCCGGAGTGTCCACCCATCAACGAGAAAGCAATGATGCCTTCATCGATAGATGCTATCATATCTTCCAGAGTTTTATTACCTGGAGCGATCAATTGGTTTATTGCTCCTGCTCTGGGCAGAGTCTCGATTGAGGAGCGCACCGCATTACCAGAGGGTTGAAGCTTGAGTTTATCAGCATAGTTCAGATCGGTTGGGATCGTCTTGAAGACCCCATTTTCAAAGAAATGCAATTTCTGAGTCGGCATTCCTTCAGCGTCGAAGCCGGAGCTATTACTCAAGGAGGAATCAAAGGGATCTTGATAGAGGCTGAACTCTTCTGAAAGCACCTTCTCTCCGATTCTATGACAGAGTGGAGAGATTCCATTGTGAATATTGATCGGGTTGTAGGCCTCGCCGAACCTGCTTAGGAAAGTATACAGAGTCTGATGTGAAAAGATTACAGGGAGAGCCTTTGTTGCGGGAACAATCTCCGTCTTGCTCATCTTGAATAGCTCAATCATTTCATCCAAATCTGACGTGGAGAGCATCTTCATGGATTTGCCTGAGACAAATTTCATGATTCCTGCGCCAGTTCCAGGAAAGACCAGGTTTGCATAGGCCCCAAAGCCAGACAACCTATCGTCCAGTTCAGTACCCGCGCTGTTTTTAATGCCATATTGGCTGGTCCCATAGTTCACAGATAGGTTGAACTGAGCATCTAGCTGCTTTCTTACATATTCGATCTGCTTCTTGCACATACCGATAAGTTCTTGCTTGGAAAGGGTTTCAATCTCTGGATCATACTTCTCGATCCCAACAATGTTCGTGGTGTGAGGCAGCTTTATATTTACTTCCATGCCATTGCTGGCAGAGAGCAGAGCCTGTCTTACCAGGCCTTCTTTATCGAGCAGATTACGAGTGTATGCCAGGCCAATTTTCCCATCTTTTATGACCCTCAGAGCTACTCCCGAGCTCATTTGAGTATCAGCGGTTTCTAGCTTGGAATCGGTAAAACTGATCCCATCTGAGCTGTCTTCCAGATAGAATACTTCGGCTTGATCGGCCATTTGAGTGGCAATTTTTAAGAGCTTATCCATTATCTGCCTCCTACTGTGAGTTCTTTGAATAGTACATGCGGACCCCCATAGCAGGATCTGATGTTGGTCTGCCCCTTGCCGCATCCACCGGATTCTTTGAGCACAAAGTCGTTTCCAACCATCCACACGTTCATCAAGGTCTTATATAGGTTACCCACGATGTTAATATCCCTGATTGTGCTCACCACTTTACCATTTTGCACCTTGTAGCCATAGTTTGCACCGAAGGTAAAGTTTTCGCCACTCGTTTGTCCTCCCATTGGATCACCAATATAGAGACCATCCCCCATGGCTTGCATCAGCTCTTCCAGGGTGTACTTATCGGGTTGAATAAAAATATTACCCATTCTCACGATCGGGGCATAGCGAAAATCTTCTGCTATAGCGTGTCCGCTGATTGGCTCTTCCATTTCTGCGGCGGTAAATCTATCGTGCAGACGTCCTGTCAAAACACCATTTGTCATCAGATTCACTCTTCGAACTGCCACTCCTTCGTCATCGTAGCGATAGTATCCCAGTTGCTGTTTCATAGTGGCGTCATCGATTATGTTCAGTACTTCAGAACCAAGCTTGGTTCCGATCTGCATTTTGGCGCGCAAAGCGGGTAAATCTCTGATAATATCAGCCTCGGAGAAGTGACCAAAGGCCTCATGGGTAAATACTCCAGCCATGCCAGGATTGAGGATCATCTTGTATGTCCCGGCGTTTACAGGTTCTGCAGAGAGCAGGTCAGCAGCGATTTTGGCCTTGGCAAGTGCTTCCTCTTCCCGGTTGCGGACTTTCTGAAAACCATCACTGCCACCAAAGGCAAATCTCACAGTCTGGGTCAGATTTCCCTCTTGGGTAATGATTCCACCAGACAGCCTGGACGTAACCAGTTCCTCATTTATCTCGGTTCCTTCACTGTTCAGGTAGTACTTGTCTCGATAGATGTCTGTATAGCCTATTTCTATGTTTGAGACCTTGGGTTGGGCAAACAGTAGCTCGGAATAGTGTTTTGTGATCGAGATCTTTTCGCCAATCGAAATACTTCGGGGATCTTCAATCAAGTTTGCCTTCACAGTATCCTTCACTATCGTCGAAGGAGCAATCTTCTTGGGTTCAGATAGGTTTTCCGACAAGACTTTGACATTCTCTCGAGCTTTGCGGATCGCCAGTTCTGCCTGTTCTGGCCGGGTAAAGCTCACAGACACAAACGCGCCTTTATCCAGCAAACGCAAGACAAATCCATCTCCCACATTGGATCCGCTATTACGGATTTCATTTTTGTTCATCGTGACTTGTTCAACTTTCTTGGTCTCATAGCGAATGTCAAAGTACTCCGCATCCAGAGAAGCTGTCATTTTCTTCAGTCGATCAATCATACTCTCTCCTTATATGGATCTAAAGCTGTTGAAGCATCAGCATTGGGGGCATACTGTGCCGGTTGTTAAACTGTTGAGGCAGAATGGACATATCCCGCCAGGCATCAATGATTGTGCTAGCCAGTAGACTCTTCTCGTATTCATACATAATCTCAGATTGCATCAGACGCGCTCTCAACCTCGGTTTTACGCTCATTGGCAAGGCGCATAAAATTGCTTCTCCCCATCTGTGGTAAGCCTCTCTCCCCCGAGGTGTGAGTTCAATCGTCGTATGAGGTTTCTTGCCTCTAAATGACTTTTTTATGGAGATATACTTGCTGCTTTCCAGCCTGGCAATATGAGTGGTGATGTTGCCCGAGGTTAGCCCTGTTCGTGCCATAAGATCAACATAATCCATCTGATCGTATCGCTCCAGTAGATAGACGAGCATCAATCTGGCTGGATTCTGGATCACTTGATCCAGAGAGTTAATCTCCTGCAGATTGTATCCATCAGTCATGAAACCTCCTTCACATTGTGAGTCAACTGATTATGGTGCACTTGTATTTCAAAGTACTTTGCGTGTCAAGATATATTTTCATAGGGACTGCGTAAATCGCCAGTCAGTGTTTGAGTTGTTTCGCTTTACCAATTACCATTGCATTTGATTCGGAGGGAAATGCAATATTCCAGGAATTTCTTGACATCCTCAGACGCATATATATTCTGGGCCCATGAATGATATCACTACTGTCGCTTACACAGAGCAAGGGGTTATTGACCTCGCTAGCCCAGTACTATCCTGCCTTGGAGGAGGAGTATTTTATGCTTAGACTTGTATTCATTATACTGATAGTTGCCAGTCTCAGTTTGTTTTTCCTGGGCTGTAAACTGGTGGAACCGGATTTAGTAGCTGTAGTTCACAGATTGTACCATATCGACACAGATGGCACCTTTAGTTATCAGGACCCCCCTATTTCCTACGCATATCGAGTGCATTATGAACAGCTCAAAGACGGTAGAATCCTGATCTCTTCAGATTCTCTGATGATCTTTGATCCACAATCAGGTAACCTGGATACAGTTCTACCCCAATGGGCTTATACTAATGTGGAGGCTCCCATAGGAGATCTTAGCGCAGATGGGAATTACTTTTACTATAACTCTGGAGGCAGTATCAAACGCTTTGATCTGCAGGCATTTACTTCACAACTAATAATGTTCGGTGCTAATAAATACTTTGGTCGACCCACTCTTTCTCCAGATGGAAACTACCTCAGTTTTTTGAATTTATCCCCGGTCACAGATCAATATTTCAACTACGGCGGATACCCTGTGTGGCTGGATCTAACGACAGGTAGTAGCGCGGAGCTGTCCTCTGGCGATTCAACCCTAGACAGATCCATCCGTAATGCTGTTGTGAGCGGCGACGAGCCTCATATCCTATATGATACTGTGGATGGCCTCAAATGTATGGACATGGACGGCAGTCAGAGAGTTTTTGTCCACAGTGCTGTAAGAGCGACTCAACTGAGCCACGACGGCAGGTTTGTGCTTTGCCGTACTAGCAATGGAAGCACCTACATATATCGGGACAATCAGAACATGACATGGTACACTCTGGATGATGTAAGATCTGTCAGACTGTGCAGGGCATCTAATACAATCTTCTGGATACGAGGCTGGGAAATCTGGAAACTAGATATGGAGACGGGAGTGCAGACCAGAGTTCTTGAACACACAATAGATGGCACAAAAATTAGATCCATCTCGAGCCTGATGCCCTCCTGGGATGGAAAAAGCATCTACGTCCTGCTCGCAGTGCCGACTACCGTTGCCCGGTAACCCCAAGCAGATAAGCGAAACTTCTTTAGGCTTTCGGGGGTTGAAAAAGTTGTCCTTGACACACACGTAACTAAGCTTTTAATGCCAACAGGTCTATTATTCCTGCTAACAAAGCTTTTGTATTACTATAACTACAAACAAGGGGTCCAAATGGTTATCGAACAGATTTGTATTACCGATATCGGAAGTACCACGACGAAGGCAATATTGCTCCAGAAAGAGGATGCGAACTGGCGTCTGGCAGGCGTTGAACATTCTCCCACGACTGTTGAAGAGCCACATAACGACGTCAGAATAGGTGTATTCCATTCCATTCACAAGCTCGAAGATCAGACAGATTGCAAAATCCTGGCTCAGGATGCTGATCCTCACAATCTGAAATTTACCAGGATTACCAAATATCTCAGCACCAGCAGCGCAGGTGGTGGCTTGCAGATACTGGTAATCGGGCTTACCCTGGCCGATAGCGCCAGCAGCGCCAGAAGAGCCGCCTATGGTGCGGGTGGAGTGATCCTGGAAACTTTTGCTATAGACGATAAAAAGACTAATGTGGAACAAATGCTGGCAATGCGAAAGCTTCATCCCGATATGATTCTGCTCTGCGGTGGCACCGATGGAGGAGCGCTCAGCGGGGTCATCCGCCTGGCTGAGATCATCCGAATTGCAAACCCAGAGCCCAAATACAACAGCAATGAAAGAATTCCCCTGCTCTACGCCGGAAATAAAGATGCGGTGGATCTCATCCGGAAAATCGTATCATCCAGCTTCGATCTATACATTCTGCCAAATCTGAGGCCAATTATGGCGACAGAGAACTTGAAGCCAACCCAGGACATGATCCAAAAACTCTTCATGGAAAACGTAATGGAGCACGCGCCTGGATACAAAGAGCTGAAGAGCCAGGTAAGCCGCGATATTATCCCGACTCCGGTCGGAGTACTCAAATCCATCGAAAACCTCTGTATAGAGGAAGAGAGAAATATCTTTGCCTTTGATATCGGAGGAGCCACGACGGATGTATTCTCCTATATTTGTAAACATTTTCAGAGAACCGTAAGCGCAAACTACGGCATGAGTTACAGTGCTCTGAACGTTATGAAGGAAGCAGGCATGGAACAAATCATGCGCTGGCTCCCAGAAACTTTACAAGAGCGGAGTGTAAGCACCTACATTGGGAATAAGACCCTATCCCCCACATCCCTACCTCTTAACGATGCCGAGCTGGCCATCGAACATGCCCTGGCCAGAGAAGCCCTCAGGATGTCACTGGAGCAACATCGTGAGATGCACTACAGCAGAGCTAAGATCGGTTTTTTGGACAACCTCAAGTCTGGAACAAGGGAAAAATTTGACCTCCAGTTCAACTTTGAGGCCTACGATCGAACCTTCAATTTTTACAGGAGTGATATAGATGTGGTTTTGGGTGCTGGTGGCATCTTCTCAAATTGCAAGAATCCGATCCAGGCTGTCATGATCCTTGTTGATGCGCTCCAACCCAAAGGTGTTACGGAAATCTGGACAGATAAATCCTTTATCACTCCTCACCTGGGAGTCTTTAGCAATCTCGACCCTGAGGGTAGTACCCAGCTGCTACAAACAGACACTATTCAGAAACATGCGATCCATATTGCACCCATTTATCGGGTAAAAAGCAAATCCTATCTAATAGCCGAGCTCGTGGTCAATGGTGCCGAGACCATCCCGATTTACTCAAACCAGTTCTACTTCTTCAAACAGAATACCGTCCCCGCATCATACCACCTCAGAGCCAAAGCTGGAGTTGTGATAGATAATGACAATCCAAACTATGAAGTGTCTACAGATCAACTACTTATTATTGATACCAGGGAAGCGATGCAGGATGCAAATTCCCGATATGCTTTACAGGTAGGTGGTTATGACCTCTCCGCGCAAGTATCAGATCCAATCCCATTGACGGCAACAACTGGCCCATCCAGTAAATTGACCCGCAGATTGAGTCTGCCCTATGCAGGCGATATCCTGGTAAGCACCGGCGAAAAAGTAATGGCAGATCAGGTGGTAGCCCAAAACAGGTTTATGCCTCCCAGACTATATGTGTTAAATACTTATACCAGCTTTCAAGGTATCCCCGTTGATTGCCTGGCGGAGTGTATCACCGTCAAACAAGGTGATCTCGTGGATATCGACCATCGTATCATCCATTTGAATCAAGCCTGCCAGAATGCCTATAAGAAACCGCGTCACAGCGTGTTCTACTCTCCAGTAAGAGGAAAAGTGGAGTTTATCAATAGCCAGACTGGGATAGTGGTCATGTCTGAGATTCAGGATTACGCAAGAGATCCTGTTTCGATCAACGTGGCGACACTATTGGGCGTCAAACCCAGACAGGTAAGAGCATACCTGAAAAAGAGTATCGGCGATTTTGTCTACAGAGGTGATATTCTCGCCAGACGGGTACGTCCTGTAGATACCAAGCCTGTTCCCGTGTTTGTGAGAGCGCCAAACACAGGCAAGATCACCAACATCAATGAGTTTACAGGCGTGGTAACGATTGCCTTTACTGCTGAGCCAAGCAGGTATCAAGCTCATGTAAACGGCATCGTGCATAGTATTGAAGCAGATCAGACTCTAGAAATGCAGTACTCTGGGAAAAAGATTGAAGTGAGTGTTGGTTTTGGTTCTGAGCAGCACGGAAATCTCGAGTATATATCTGCTCCAGAGCAGATATCAAGCGCAGATCTTCAAGACAAGATCCTCGCCATCCCATTTCCACTAAACCAAAACTTGTTGGGTCTATTGAAAGATAGAAGAGTGAGAGCCGTGATCTCCCCTTCTATGTACGTTCCTGAGCTATCGCAGTTTCTGGGGACAGCACCAGGATTGATCAATACTGGCCACGAGGATATCCCCTTTTCTATTCTCCTTGTTAATGGTTTTGGGAATAGCCAATACTCCAGATCAGTTGACGACTTCTTGACTGGGGCAAGGGGAAAACTTGTTCATATAGATCCTCATACGAGAATTCGAGCGGGGGTAGTCCGTCCTTTTTTGTGCATCCTTGAGGAATAGATAGTTCTCCACAAAAAAAAGCTTGTTAAAAAACCAAAGCTTGAAAACTTGGCCTTTCAAGAATGAATATATACCCTAGTGGAGGAATACAATGCTCGAAAACCTGAGAAAGAAACAGAAAGCGATCATCTATATCATCGCCGCAATCTTTATCCTCGGCATGACGGCCGTGGGTATCACTGAAGTGTTCTTACCAAAGCCATATCTTGGAAAAGTCAATGGCACAAAGATAACTTTTGAGATGTTTCAGAATAAATTACAAGAATACTATGCCCGTTATGCAGAGCAATTACAAGGGCGAGAGATCGATGACAACATGAGGAAAAACATCGAAGAACAGGCTTGGAACGAAATCGTGAATGAGATTTTGTGGGATCAGCAAATCAGGAAACATAGGATCCGCGTGAGCTCCGATGAGATTATTACAGAGATTCAGAACAATCCACCTCAAGACTTGATGCAGAATGAAGCTTTCCAAACCGAAGGCCTCTTTGATAGAAGCAAATATATCAGCATCCTCAAAAACAATCCTGAGTTCTATGTGGCCATGGAAGAATATGTAAAAGCGTATTTGCCCCGCAAGAAGCTGCAGGAAAAGATTATAGCAGATGCTGGCATTACTCTGGATTCTCTCTCTGTGGAATATGCCAAAGAAAACGATATGATGAATGGCCGAACCATCTGGTTCGATCTCAGCAAGGCACCCGCCCCAGTCGTAACAGACGAAGATATTCAAGCTTATTATGATGCGAACAAGGATGCAGAATACAAGAAAGGACCTGGCTCCAGACTCCAGTATCTCGCCTTTGAGATCAAACCAAGTGCCAAGGACTCATTAAAGGTCAAATCCCTTATCGAAGAAGTGTACAACCGTGCAATCGCTGGTGAAGACTTTGCCAAACTCGCTGCTGAATACTCAGATGATCCGGGCTCCAAAAACAATGGCGGTTCACTTGGAGAATTTGGTGCTGGCATGATGGTTCCCGAATTTGAGAATGTGGCATTCGCCCTCAAAGAAGGTGAGATATCCAAGCCTTTTACTTCTCCCTTTGGCTGGCACTTTATCAAGCTAAACAAAATTGTGAACAGCAATCCTGATGATTACAAAGTCGATGCCGCTCACATTCTGATCAAAGTAGAAGTATCCGCAGAAACCAGGGATGAGTACCATGCCAAGGCTGAAGCTGCTCGTAAAGCCATCCGCAGAAAAGGTATAGAGAAAGTGGCAGATGAGTATGGCCTGACTGTTGAGGACACTCAGATGGTCGAGCATAGCACAGAATTTATCCCTGGAATAGGAAACATCCCCAGCCTGAACAAACTAAGGGTAAAGGGAAGAGTCAAACGCGTGTCTGATGTCGAGACAGATCAACAAGGTCGTTTGATCGTTGCTCAACTCGCTGCCAGAGAGAAATCTTATTATGAAGACTTCGACAAAGTCAGGATGAGAATCAAATTCCAGCTAGAAAAAGAGAAGAAGGTAGAAGCCCTCAAACCAATCGCAGAGGAATTTTATGCTAAGCACGATAAAGATCAGCTCTTTATTGCTGCAGAGAAAGAGGGCTGGAAAGTGATTGACATCAAGAGACACAGAACTGGTTCAAACGTACCCGGGGTTGGCAAATCTGAAGCCTTCACAGAAGCAGCACTTGCCCTGAAAGCAACCGAAACTTCTGGAGTGATCCATACAAAAGAAGGCTCCTTCATCATTTATTCTGATGAAAGGATTGTGCCAAACATGGAAGAGTTTGCGGCCAATACAGATCAGCAAGCCAACATCCGTAAACGCCTGGAAGATGCTGCCTGGAACCGCTGGTACGACAGCATGCGCAACGGCTCCAAAATAATCGACAACAGAAGCCAATACGGCTATAAATAATAACTACTATGAGTAAGCTAATGACCGGTGTTAGCGGAGTAAGGGGTATCTTTGGAGATACCCTCACTCCTCTTGTAGCCCAGAAATATGCAGCGCGTTTTGGCATGTTTCAAGGTGGCGGAACCATTGTAGTAGGGAGAGACTCTCGCACCACTGGCAAAGCCATGCTTTCAGCTATAGCCTCTGGCTTGATCGGAGTTGGATGCAAAGTCATCGAGATTGGAGTGGTGTCCACTCCCACAGTTTTATTGGCTGTAAAGCATCACAATGCCGCGGGCGGAATAGCCATCACAGCATCTCATAATCCTCCCCAGTGGAATGCCATGAAATTTATCGATCAAGATGGGATGTTCCTCTCCGCAGAAAGAGCTCAGAAGTTCCTGGGCTCCATAGAGGACAATATCTTCTGGGCCGACTGGAAAAATATCGGTTCTCTTGAGACAGATTATCAAGCAATCGATCGTCATATTTCCAGGGTTCTTGCCATCCCCTACTTGAACCTGGAACAGATCAGGAAACGCAGATTCAAGGTCGTATTGGACTCCGTAAATGGAGCTGGCGGATTGATCTCACCCCTACTTCTGAAAGAACTTGGCTGCGAGGTAATGGAGATAAATAGTGAGCCTACGGGTATTTTTGCCCATCCAGCAGAACCTTTGAACCACAATCTCTACCAGTTAGAATCTGCTGTAATGGAGCACAAGGCAGATTTGGGTTTTGCCACTGATCCTGATGTTGATAGACTATCGATTGTATCCGAGCAAGGTAAATGTATCGGTGAAGAGCTCACCGTTGTTCTGGCTGAGATGTTCATCCTTCCAAAACAGAAAGGAGATATCGTTGTAAATCTCTCCACGTCAATGCTCTCGGATTACATTGCAAGGCAATTCCAGGTATGCGTTCATCGCACCAAAGTTGGTGAGATTAACGTTGGTAAAAAAATGCAGGAAATAAAAAGCACGGTCGGAGGCGAAGGTAATGGCGGAGTTATCTGCCCGGAAGTGAACTATACAAGGGACGCCATTGCCGGTATGGCAATAGTTTTGGGACTCCTCGCCGAGATTGATAGACCACTATCCAGGATTATAGATGAACTCCCCAAGTACTACTTTGCTAAGGACAAGATAACTGTCGATCCCACAGCTCTGGATGCCATCATGAATAGAGTCCCTGATCTCTTCAAGGACTACGAAATAGATTTTCAGGATGGTATAAAAATTATTGGTGAAAACCACTGGATTCATATCCGCAAATCTGGCACAGAACCAATCATCCGAGTCTATGTTGAAAGTGATTCTGAGATTAAATCACAAAGTATATGTGAAGAAACGATCGCCAGACTGATCGGATAAACCCCATAGCCCAAATGTCTTAGCAGAGCCTTGAGTGCTCTGCTTTTCTTTACCTGCGTGAAAACTCGAACAAGTCTATGTAGTAACCCAAGTTTAAATAGGCATTCATTCTGTCATTACTGGAGTATGCCGCGGTGAGCCGTAATGGACCCGCCACTGAGTCGTAGCCAATACTCATAAATGCGTTCAAGTCGATTTTCTGATCGGGAGACCATACATCGCTATTGGCATAGTTCAAGCCTTGGCCACCTAAATCCAGAAAGGTGGATTTACCAGCTTTCAGGCGTAGTCCCAGAGTATAGGTCTTGTAGAAGGGGGCGCTCATCTCATACTTTGCATAGCCGTAATATCCATCACTACCACCTAGATAAAAAGGATCAAAGTCGAGATTGTCGTCTTTGTCAAAATTGGCCCCATAGGCAAACCCAAGCTTAAGAGATAGATCTGGATAGATAGGATAATAAGCCTCCGCTTTCGCAATATACTTACCATGAATGACATCATCCTTTTCTATATCTCTCGAAAAGCTGAGCTTGGATAGGATTCTCTTACCATTCATCGGAAAATAGAAATCATCGAGGCTTTCGTGATAGGCTTTGAGCCCAAGACCTGTAACAGAATAATTGCGGTTCAGAGCTTCTGAATCTGCAATCTTCCGATACAGCTTTGTGTGGTAACGAAAGGCGAAGGACTCCAGTACTGCAGCTTTACCAGCATAGAGACCCAAGCCGCTTGTGAGCCCAGTTTCCAACGACCCAATACTATTTACTTTGTTGTGGTCTTCATAGATGTAGAGGGTTTTCTCGTTCAGGTAAGGAAACAAGCGATAATAGATACCCCAATAGTCTCCGAAATTGCGTACAAAATCCACATTCACTTCGTATTTTCCACCCAGCCTTACTTCTGCTAGCAGGGACGAGTTCCTAGATACATAGTTATGCATCGCCAGTACTGCTCCTGCGACCAGTCCATCTTCAGATGTGTAGGTGCTGTTAATGGCCAAATGCTTACGTTGCCGCTCCTTCAAATGGATATAGAGATGATAACCCTTGCCATCATATTCCAGGGTAGGATACACATAGTGAAACAACTGTCTGTTCCAGATAGCCTTACAGCTTTGGACAATGTTGTTTAAAGTGTAGTTTTGTCCAGTATTGAGACCCAGGTATTCCTTGATTTTCGCGCTACTGATTGCCGTGTTCCCTGCTATTGTGATGCTGTTTATCCTCAAAGTGTAGAGTTTGGGTAAAGCCTGACCAGATCGATTGAATCGTCTACCATCAGAAGCTTTTGCTATTTCAATCAGCTCCGGCAGCCGGCTCCTCGCATAAGCTTCACCTGCATCAATAATCGCTTGCACCTGTCTGAATCCTGAAGCGCTAAACTGATCCAAGGGAGGGTCAAACATGAAGTCACTGGCGGCGAGTGACTCTTCAACGTTATTGGTAATTGATATATTAACCGTTTGATCGAAGACTTGGAAGAGGTTCGTAATGCTATCCTTAGTTCTCAATCCAGAGCTGGTTTTAAAGGATATTACATAATCTGCCCCCATATTCTTTACCTGCTGTACTGGAAGGTTTTGAGAAATACCCCCATCGATGTAGAGCGAATCTCCCAGTTCGAATGGCTTCATGATACTTGGTATGGACATTGAGGCTTTTACCGCCTGTACGATCTGACCGTCTTCAAAGATCCGCATTTTTCCAGTAAGAAGATTAGTCGCCACACAGGCAAATGGTATAGGTAAATCTTCAAACCTTTCGATAGATGATGTTGAAGCAAATAACCTGAATAACTCTAGATTGATATCATTAGCCGAAAACACGCTTTGAGGGAGGCTAATCTTCCAATCTTCGTCGATCTCAAATATAGCGTTACCATACGGAGGCCAGCGTTTTTGTCCGATGTTCAAGTCCCGGCGTTCGAAACTATCATTGAAAAGCTCTTGCCAGTTTATGTCCAGGGCCAGTTCCTCGATCTGATTGGCAGAATAGCCCATTGCATACAGTGCTCCCACTACAGAGCCAATACTCGTACCCGCTATATAATCCGGATAAATACCGTTTTCTTCCAATACCTTGATGATCCCGATCTGAGCAAATCCTCGCGCTCCTCCCCCACTGAGGGCAAAGCCAATCTTCCTTGCCCATAAAGGGCAGAGCAGTACCGATAGAAACAGTACTGCCGACACCAAAGTTACTCGTTTCATTCTGCTAAGATATCAAAACTGGTTGTTATCTTCCTCTTTCTGTGGTTCTGATTTCTTTTTCGAAGTCGTAGGATCTACGCGAAACTCAACTCTTCCAAAGACAGCTGATGCCTCGATTCTTACCCGCCTGGTTCCAGCTTCATCATTGAACACGCCTCTGTCACTACCAAACGAAGTTGCGCTGTTATCTGGCAAAATGCAAGCTCCAAAAACGGCTGTGGCCTCAAATTCGAATGATACATCGGCAGGTAGTAAGACCAGAGCATTACCAAAGACGGCTGTGATCTCCAAGTCCCGGTGATTTTCGTCTATGTTTCTCAGATCTATTTCTCCCGAAGAGAAGATCATGGCATACTCGCTCTGCCCCTTGGAATATTTCACGAAACTGGTATCAGATTTATGATATCTTTTAACGCCAAATCCACCTGCCAGTAGCTTGATTCCAAAGAGAATGATTACTACCGCTATAAAGATCTTGACCAGAGGGAAATTGATATTGAACCCTCTCAGGATTATCGACGCTCCTATCAATATGAGAAGAACGCCCCAAAACAGGTTGCCAAAGAATATACTCATCTTCACCTTTATCTCCTTGTCTTATTTTATTGCTGTATCCCAGTCCGAATACAGCTCTAATATACAGCATGCCAGGTCATCGTTTACTATAAACTGATGCCTCTCTGTTACTTCGCCAATAATCTGATGTGGATAACCCGATTCGTGAAGAATGTCCATCGTGGAGTCCACATCCGAAGCTTTGACGCTGATCACAATTCTACCGTGTGATTCCCCAAAATAGGCAGCACTCTTTGAACCATTAATTGCAAAATTGAGCTTGGCCCCCAAGATTTGTACGGGGTTAAAACACGATTCTGCTACGCACACAAGCAGTCCACCATCAGAACAGTCGTGGGCAGACTGGACCAAAGATGCATCAATCAAACTCAGAATCAAATCCTGGAGTTTGCTTTCCAGCTCCAGATCCACAAAAGGAGCATTCCCGCTGATCAGGCCATGCACTTGTTTCAGATATTCAGATCCACCCAGTTCGTTGGACTCATCCCCCAGCAGGATAATGACATCTCCAGGGTTCTTGAAATGCTGTGTGATCGCCTTTGTATAGTCTTCCATCAAGCCCAGCATCCCGATTACAGGAGTGGGATAGATGGCTCCCTGGGGATTCTCATTGTAAAAAGATACATTCCCACCTGTAACTGGAGTATTAAAAACAAGACAGGCTTCTCCCATACCTCTAATTGCTTCAGAGAAAGTCCAATATACTTCCGGTTTGTATGGATTGCCAAAATTGAGGCAGTTCGTTACGGCTATTGGTCTTGCTCCACTGCAGGCGACATTTCGGGCAGATTCAGCAACTGCTGCTTTGGTACCTTCGTAGGGGTTCAGATAGCAGTATCTGCCATTACAATCGGTTGAGAGTGCGATAGCTTTTTTGCTATCTTTTATTCTGATTACGGCAGCATCCGAGCCAGGTTCCACAGAACTATTGACCTGTACCATGTGGTCGTATTGCCGATAAATGGAGCGTTTGGAGGCAATGTTTGGAGCACTCATCAGCTTTTTCAAAACCGTTTGATATGCAGCAGGTTCTGCCAGAGTGGCAGTATCAAATGCCTGAACCTCGGCTATGTATGATGGCTGCCTTGTTTCCCTGGTGTATACAGGTGCGCTGCCACCCAGGACAAGAGAATCAGCTGGAATCTCAGCTACTACCATACCATTGTCCAACACACGCAGCATTTTATCATCTGTGACTTTACCGATGATCGCAGCATCAAGATCCCATTTGTGAAAGATCTCCTGAATCAAATCAAAATTACCGGGCTCTACGATCAGAAGCATCCGTTCTTGAGATTCGGACAACATGATCTCGTAGGCAGTCATCCCGCTTTCTCTTTGGGGCACCTTTCTCACATCGATCTCAATGCCAACCTCTCCCTTGCCTGCCATTTCAGAGCTGGAACAGGTAAGGCCAGCAGCACCCATATCCTGAATTGCGACCACTAAACCGCTTTGTATTACTTCTAAGGTTGCTTCCAATAATAGCTTCTCCAGGAATGGATCACCCACTTGGACAGCGGTCCGCTTCTCTTCAGATTCCTCACTCAGTTCTATGGAGGCAAAAGTAGCACCATGAATTCCGTCTCTACCCGTTTTGGAGCCTACATAGACCACGTAGTTCCCAACCCCGCGAGCAGCAGATTTGGCCAGATGCTCGTGTTTTAAAAGCCCGGCAGCCATAGCATTGACAAGAGGATTTCCTTCATAGCTATCTTCGAAATACACTTCTCCACCGACTGTAGGTACTCCAAAACAATTTCCATAATCGGCAATGCCATCCACCACACCATGAATGAGGTGTTTTACAGCCGGATTCTCTGGATTGCCAAATCTGAGGGAGTTCAGAGCCGCGATTGGTTTTGCCCCCATCGTAAAGATATCACGCAGGATGCCACCCACTCCAGTAGCTGCGCCATGATATGGCTCCACTGCTGAAGGGTGGTTGTGGCTCTCGATTTTAAATGATATTGCCAGGCCATCACCAATATCGACGACCCCCGCATTCTCATCTCCAGCCTTGGCCAGCATGTACTCGCCATCCCGGGGTAATGTTTTCAGCAATTTGATCGAGTTTTTATAGCTGGCATGTTCAGACCACATGACGCTGAAGATACCCAGCTCTACCCAGGAAGGGTCTCTGTTTAAAATGCTCAGGATCAAGGCGTACTCATCCTCTGATATCCCGTGTTCCACTAACACGTCGGTTGTGATTTCGATGTGTGACATTAACTATCCTTGTATATTTTATTCTCTTTGATAAGTGTGATTAGTCTCTTCAATCTGTCATCTATGATTTCATAGGTCTTGCGATAGGAATCCAGATCAGACCCATAAGGATCTTCTACATCCCCCTTCTCGCCGACAATCTCGTTGAGAGTAAAGATTTTATTCCTCGAATTGGAGTGGTTGTTCCTCAGGAAATCTCTCTGCCGTTCTTCCATGGTCAGGATGATCCAGCTATCGCTGATCAACTGTGGTGTTATCTGTTGCGAAATGTGTAGCTGTGCCTCAGTTATACCATTTTGCAATAGGAGCTGAAGCGAATTAACAGATATCATATGTCCGCTCTCCAGTAATCCACTGGAATCGCCCACATAACGCATACTCTCTTGTTTCATATAGTGATTAAAGAGGTAATCTGCAATCGGAGAGCGGCAGATATTGGCAGTACAGACAAACATCACCATCGGCATTTCAAAGGACTTTTTGATCCCATAAAATGGTATTGATCCCTCCCTGATGCATTTGAGAGAGGCCTTGCTATCCTTGTGGTCTGAGGCCTGAATGTACTCAACGACGGTCGATGGCTCTGCCTGAGGAGACAGATGCTTGGGATTTGGAATTACGGCCAAATCAAACCAGTCGCCATAGTTCTTCTTAATCCGGTTAAAATCCTCTTCGGGAGGCAAAGTCGAAACGTTGATACTCGTACTTATGAGTGGCTCGCCAATCTCTTCGATCATAGCTCGCAGCATATCGTCCGCTGGGACTCTAAAGGCTACCTTCCCTTCAAATGCTGCCTCTTCCAGAAGAGGATGATCTGTATCAAAAACAATTGTCAGGTTACCAGGCCAATACTGCTCCAGGATTGGCTTCAGTCGTTCAGGTACGAAAATATCGTTATCAGCCAGCCAATTCACATCTGGGATGAGGACTATCAATCCCTTTTGCTGGGATCTTTTTTTGAGATTGAAAATGCGTTTGATAGTCTCTGTGTCTGACACTCTGCAGCCAATACCATACATACTACCAGTGTAATGTAATATAGTGTTTCCGGGTTCCAATTCTGTTCGAACAATCTTCAGTAACTTTGCATAGCTGGGATCGATAAACGATTTCAAGTAACTCTCCTCTTGTCTATTCCAAGTAATTCATGGGGTTGACCGCTTTCCCATCCCGCCTCAGCTCAAAGCGAAGTGATGGCTGAGTAGCGGATCCGCTCATTCCCGTTTTGGCGATGATCTGCCCTTTCTTCACTTTATCTCCCCGATTTACCAGTAGCTCACTATTATAAGCATAAACCGAGAAAAACCCATTTTTGTGGTCCAGTATTACCAATCTTCCCTGCCCACCATATCTATCCGAGAAAACTACATCTCCCTCATCAATGGCCTGTACAGGCGTCCCTTCGTTCACAGCAATATCAATGCCGTTGTTTACAATACTGGTTCCATAGCTCTTTGTTTCTTCTCCATAGGCGCGAATTACCTTGCCACGCACAGGCCAGGGAATCTTGCGAGTGCTAAATTGGTATGAGGCCACGGATTTACCTGCTTCCGCAGATAGTCTGGCGATGAGCGTCTCCAGCGCAGCAGCGTCTGCAACCAGCTTTGCTATCTGCTTATTGAGATTTATCTGCTCCTGACTTAGCTGCCGATCAAGATTCATCAGGGTTCTCATCTGTTTGTCAAAGCCAACGCTTTGAGATCTTGTCGTTCTCAGATTTCTAGTAAGGCGTCCGTGCTCACTTCGTTTCTTCTCATAGTCCTGGGTCAGCAGGACGCGAAAGTTGTTTAGAGTATCCTGGTGTTTGTTGACTTGTGTTACAATGCTCTTCAAATATGCAGATTCCTGAGATACACTCGCTGGAGCTGTGCTGAGATAGCTGTTCTTCAGGAGGGCTATCATGGCTTGATTCTGCTGTTTATCCAGGTTTGAAAGGTCCTCGTTTACACTGTTCAATCTTCGATTAACCGCAAAGACGGAGTCCTTCACTACTGCTTCGCTCTGACTGAGTCGTTTTAATGCTTCGTCAGTTTGTTTTTTGAGAGTGGATGTTTTGGATATCTCAGTTTGTGTCTGTTTCTTCTTCGTTTCCGTCTGTCTTACCTTTTGCTGAGCAGCTTCCAGATCTTGCTCCACCTGTCTCAGTTGACGTATTTTATCATCAATTTCATCGGCGAATAAGCCGCTGAAAACGCTAATCGCCACAATGCACAAGAGCATCTTCAGGATCGAGCCAGAGCTTATTTTTTTCTCAAAATCGTTCATAATTGATCCCGTCATTACAAAACTAGATCAGATCACCTGTTTTTCTGATACGATGCATATAGGTATATCCGTAACGTTTCTTTGTTAACACGTTTCAATACTGGGATAGCTTATGATTTTCAGCTTATTATACTGATCCAGGTTGATCTCCGCGACCTCCTGATCTTCAGTCGAGATAAAGATTCGTTTATTGATCACATCGATTTTATACACCAGCATCTTCTTGCCTTCATAGCTCACGCAGGTGCCGATCAGAGGAAATTCCTTTGCCTCTTCGAGATAGAAATCCTCTTCAAAATTCAAGCAACAAAGCAATCTCCCACAAGGCCCAGAAATCTTGGACAAGTTGCCTGCCAGATTTTGGTCTTTTGCCATCTTGATCGTGACCTGGTTAAATCTCTTTAGGAATGTTCCACAGCAATAGTGGTTTCCACACATCCCAAATCCACCCAGCCGTTTTGCCTCATCCCGACCTGTAGTCTGATGAAGCTCGATTCTGGTTTTGAACAAGGTTGCCAGCTCACGTACCAGCAATCGGAAATCTATTCTGCCATCTGCTGTGAAGAAAAAGGTGAGTTTATTTCCGTCGAATTGATACACGGCCTCGATCAGCTTCATCTCAAAGGGATAATTCTTGAGAGTTTCGATAAAAATTGAGGAAGCTTTTTCTTCTTCCAGAACGACATTCTTCAACCTTTCCAGATCCGTCTCCGAGGCGATTCTCTTGATATTGGGTGCCTTTACATTTTCAAACTGGGACTCTAGTTCGTCATTGGACACACATAGATGGATGACCTGGGCGAGATCTTCACCTCTCTCCACTTCGACTACCACCAAGTCTTCAGGATTGATCTGGAGATTGGCGGTGTTCAGGTAATGTCCCAATCTTCCTGATCTGAATTCAACTTCTATATATTCTTGCATTTAAGCTCCTATTTTATTCAGGCTGATGTTCACGGATTCGTGACATCTTGATTAAGTCAATAAAAATTACTGTATAAATTTGTGTATAGGTCACGCTCTGCTTCATCCAATTCCAATCCCCGGCGTTGTTTTACTAACTGCACTGTTTGCAAAAAAGCTTCCAGGCGATATGGGCTCAATTGATCCGCCTTTCCCCATGAGAATGGGGGTATATAATCTGAGATCAGATCAGAACCCCAGAGATTGGAGCCAAGACCTATCACACAACCAGTATTGATCGTGCAATTGATACCAAATTTGACATGATCCCCGACTGCTGCTCCCAAAAACATAGTGCCGCTATCGACTTTCTGCTTTAGGACTGGCGAATAATAGCTTACATTCTTGTAAGTATTTTTCAGATCGCTGTTGTTTGTGTCTGCTCCTATATTGACCCATTCGCCAATATAGCTATGCCCGATAAAGCCTTCATGTTGCTTATTGCTGTAGGCTAAAATTACGCTGCCTTCGACTTCTCCCCCAATCTTGCAAACAGGGCCGATAGATGTACCGGGATATATCTTGGCTCCGATTTTGATCGTGGATTTCTTACCTATGTACACTGGTCCGCAGATAACTGCATTTGGCATAATTGTGACGTCCGTATCAATCACGATTGGCCCCTCAGAGGCATCCAGAACGACTCCTGGCTTGATGTTGCTACCCTCGCCAATCCAGATATTATACGGATCCAGAAGACATACACCATGCTCTGTTTCCATGAAGTTTTCGGCATCATAAAAAAACTCATCAAAGTCAGATCTGATCAGGCGGGCATTGTCGTGAATCAGATCTGCCACTTGATTGTATAGTCCAATTCCAGATTCTGAGGCTATAGCACGTGAGTTTAAAACATGCCTCTCGATGTCTTTGAATGTACCAAAACCAAGCTCAGATCTGACGGCGATAATGGATTCCCCCGCCCGTAGAGTCGCCCCTGGCTTCAGGGCCAGGAGCTCTGTCTTTGCCTGGAGATCATACCTGATTCTTGAATTCACATAGAGCGTATCCTCTTTAGCCGAAACATTTACCTGCCAGTCCTCATGCCTCGCCAAATACAAAGACTCCAGTTCTGGTGCGATTATCACGCTGCATCCGTCTTGTTCTGCGATGCTATGTAAACGCTGACGCAGCTTGAGTATCCCACAGCGAAGGTCTCCCAGGCTACGATTTTGAGTAAGGGGAAAGAAGTTGTCTAGACGGTTGTCGTCGAAAACTGTTATGCGCATTTTTTCAAACTCCTGCGATATGGTCTCTTACCATGCCACACAAACAAATTGAACTGACCCAGCACCATGGTGAGCACCAGGAAGAAGGTCTGTACTGCTATCCATTTGGGGTAAAATCTCATCATGCGAGCCGTTATGCCGAATCTTGCCCTGTTGTTTTTCAGGAAGATCAGCTCGAAGAATACTCTTAACACCAGAATTCCCAAGGCAATTTTCCAGTTGAAGAATAAGACCAGGATGGAACCCCAGTACATGAAGGCCATGGAAAGCAAGATGAAAAAGAACTCCGGATTGGAGCGCAATTGATACTTCATATTTGAAGCCCAGCGGGTTCTTTGATTTAGCAGGTGATGCCAGGATTTTACAGGCAAGGTGTAAGTATAGCTCTTCGGATCAAAATTGAAAATGATCCTCATCCCACTTCTCCTCATGAGTTGCATCAGGTTTACATCGTCTCCTGAAATCAGGTGCCTTATCCTATCGAATCCGCCGACTTTGTAAAAAGCCTCTTTGGTATAAGCCAGATTTTGTCCGATGCAGGCCCAGCTCTTGCCCAGAGTATAACCTCCTGCCAGCACCATGTAGGTGAGGGCAAAATCGTAATGTTCATATCTATGAAGAGTGCTGGCCTTTTCCCAATCCGGGATATAGGTTCTGGAATAGCCAGCCACCATTGCCACATCGTCTGTAAACATACTCAGCATGGATTCCACCCAGGTGCGAGGAACTGTGCAATCTGCATCCGTGGTCAATATTATCTCACCTTTTGCCAGAGCAATCGCTTTCTCCAGGGCATTCTTCTTGGGAGAGATGGCCTCTTCCCTGCCTTCCACTTTGAGATACTTGATGGCGACGCCCTTGTCCCTAAAGGCATTTACTACAGCTTCTGTATCATCTTCGGAATCATCATCAGCTATGATGATTTCCATTAAACCATCGGGATAGGTCTGGTTGATCAAGCAGAGGAGCAGCTTTTTCAAATTCTCCGCTTCATTCCGGGAGGCCACGATAACGGATACGGTTTTCTTCTTGTAGTTATATACTGCTTTATAGCGTTTGAACCCATGGTAAAAACGAATACTGAACAATATGTAGGTAACAAAACCTGACGAAATGCAGGCCATCAAGAGGTAGAAGATTATGTCTTTCAAGGCAAATCCAGCTATTGTCATTCCAGTTCCATCACGTCGTTAAAACCCCAGCGGGTAGGGTAAAAATTAAAGTTTAGAGTATCACTGACCACAGGAGGCACAGTACCATCAATGAAAATCTCGTCCAAGCCTTCACCCAGCGTACTGAAACCGGTACGGGAGTTAATCCTGGAATGTACGATACGAGAAGGAGGATCAAATTTGTAGCGTTCACTATCAGCTGCTGGTGTTCTGCCCCCATTATCCAGAGTAAGAGCTTTATTCATAATCGGACCCCAAATCGGAGCGCAGACAACTCCACCAGACATTGAGCTTCCCAAGCTTTGATTGTGATCAAACCCTGTCCAGATCCCCAGAGTAAAATCCTTGTTGTAACCTATGAACCAGGCATCTTTAAAGCTGTCTGTTGTCCCAGTCTTACCCCCTGATAGCCAGGGATGATTTGCTCTTGAGGATCCGCCTGTCCCATATATAGCCGCGGTCTGCAACATGCTATTCATAATGTAGGCTACTTCGGGTTCCATCACTCTTTGACGTACGGGAATCGCACGTTCCAATACTCTTCCCTTGTCATCCTCGACCTTTGTAATGAATATTGGTCGCACTCTCTGTCCGCCGTTTGGGAATGCTGTATAGGCAGAAATCAGATCCATGGGGACGACTTCGTAGGTACCCAAGGCAGCAGAGTAATCTGTCACATTCTGGTTCAGACCGAAGCGTCTGTACACATCTGTAGCTGCTGGCAGACCTATATCTATCAATGTTTTGACAGCCCAAAGATTATAGGAGTGCTGCAAGGCAACCCGCATTCTGGTAAAACCATAGAACTTGAGCGAATAGTTTTGGGGAGTCCAGCGTTTATTATCTCCCCCAATCAGCGAGATCGGAGCATCCTGAATCACAGTGGCAGGAGTGTATCCCTTCTCTACGGCAGCTGTATAGATGATAGGCTTGATGGAAGAGCCTGGCTGCCTCCGGGCCTGAGTCATCCGGTTGAACTTGCTGTGGATGAAGTTTCTGCCCCCAATCATAGCTCTCACATGGCCGCTGCTATTATCCATCAGAACCAATCCACCCTGCACATACTGAGTGTTTACATCATAACGACCAGGAGATATGTCGGCATACTTATTGCGATAGCCCCTGCTCTTCTCAAAGCTGGCCAGATGCCTGTTCAGCACTGAATCTGCAAACTGTGTGAGCTCCATATCTATGGTAGTGTGAATCCTCAGCCCACCTTCGAAGAGTCTGTCCGTACCGTATTTCCTTTCAAGATATACTCTGATTGTTTCTATGAAATAGTCCGAAGACACTTGACGCAGCGAGTTTTGATCCGAGATCAGAGGGGTTGCAATTGCGTCCTCATACGCTGCTTTGCTGATCATACCGGCGTTGTACATTCTTTCCAGAACACTGTTTCTACGGAGGGTGGTGCGTTCTGGATGGGCTTTGGGATTGTAAAAATTGGGTCTTTGGATCATGCCAACCAGGGTAGCCGATTCTGCCAGAGTAAGATCTGAGGCATGTTTACCAAAATATTGCAAGGCAGCAGTTTCCACCCCATGGATCTGCCCTCCCCAAAAGATCTTATTGAAGTAAATCTCCAGAATCTCGCTTTTGGAAAAACTGGTCTCAATCCTGATGGCTAGTATTACTTCCTTGATCTTACGGGAAATCTTCTTATCCAGAGTCAGGAACATATTCCTGGCCATCTGTTGTGTGATAGTACTGGCTCCCTGAGAAAAGTCCATTCGCTTGATGTCTATCAAAAGAGCCCTGATATTGCCAATGATGTCCACCCCAAAATGATGATAGAAGTTCTTATCCTCTGTAATCAACAGGGCATCTATGATATGAGGCGGTAATTCATTGAGGGAGACCAGCTTCCGTTTTTCAAAGGCAAACAGGTATATCATCCTGCCGTTGCGATCATACACCTCGGAGCCAGAGCGCAGAGTAAAATTGCGCAGCTCAGCCGTGGGCGGAAGGTCATCCCTGTAGAACCAGAAAGTCCCGATAGATATGCCAAACAGCACGCAACCGGTAATTCCTACTATAATCAGTATTCTAGCCCATATATTCTTATTATGTTTCATGTTCTTTCCCATTGTGTGATTGTACTATCCAGATGGATCATAAACAGCTTTGTTACATATGCTACAATGTAACCGCTGATCAAACCCAGTACGAGTAAAACTGGCAATATCCCAAAAACCGAATCAGACTTGATCACAAATAGCCTCACCAGCCCAATCTGAACCAGATTGTGACTCAAGGCTCCTGCGATGCTGATCCCTATAATACTAAACCCAGGATTATACTTTATGAGGAGGCCCATCACCAGTAGCGATACCAAACCTCCAGAAAGAGACAGCATCGTGGCCGGGCTAAGCAGGGTAAAGGTAAATACACCACCGATCAAGCTCTTCAGGATGTTTACGAGCAAGGCTGAGCCCAACTTATCCTGCATCAGTAAATATAACACCACAATGTTTGCCAGCCCAATCCGAATGAACGGCAGTGGTAATGCTCGCAACATGATATTTTCGATAATATAGACAGAACAAGCTGTCGCTGTTAGAAATGCTAAGAGTAGATATGTCCCCGGGAAAGCTCTCTCTCGCATCAGCTCACAAATTCCTTGATAAGAGGATCATCATTCTTGATAAAAGAACTCAGATCTCCGAAAAATCTCTTAGTGCCATTCTCTATGAAGAGCGTCATATCCCCGACTCTTTCCAGACTCTTAATATCGTGAGTGATCGTAATAGTCGTTATCTCTCTGGCTTCAATGATCTGAGCAATGTAGTACAAAATCTCCTTCGCAGTAATGGGATCCAAACCAGAGATAGGCTCATCAAAGATGATATACCTTGGCTCATACACCAAAGCTCTGGCTATCCCGACTCTCTTGCGCATCCCTCCACTCAATTCAGAGGGGTAAGTATTTACTGCCGAGGCGAGGCCAACTACATCCAGACTTTTTACTACCCGATCCTTGATTTCTGCGTCCGATAGTTCCCTTCTTTCGTACAGAGGAAGAGCCACATTCTGAAACACTGTAAATGAATCCAGGAGCGCAGCATTCTGAAAGACAATGGCAAATTTGTTCTTTATCCCTTGCACCTGTTTGAGAGGACCCTTCAACATGTCTATTCCATCTACAACTACAGACCCGCCATCAGGCTTGAAGAGACCCAGTATCGTCTTGATCAGTACAGTTTTACCGCTCCCACTACGCCCCAATACAATCAAGCTCTTTCGATCTGGAAGCTCGAAAGAGATATCGTCCAAAACCTGCTTGGATTTGAGACTTAGGGAAAGATTATCTACTTTTATCATAATATCTTAGATATACGATAAGGGCAGCTAAAAGGCCGCTTGCATTAGCCACAAAATCCCATACGGAGACCGAGCGCCCAGGGATAAAATTCTGATGCCACTCGTCCGCCAGGGCAGATACAAACAAAAAGGCAAAGAGATAATACACAGCACTACGCTTGAGCTTCATTTGAATGGCCGTCTTACTTACCAATACTCCCAAGACGAAATAGACTCCAAAATGCAAGAGCTTGTCAAAACTAAGGATCTCGTATGAGGGTAGGCTCTCCGAGGGTAAGGACGAAGCCACCCAGATAGTCCCATACCATACGATCGTGCAGACCAGCAGTGCTGTGCGGGCAATCTTCTTCACGAGGACACCCCTTCGCCGTTTTGCCCTTGGCAGGGTATATTGTATTGTGCTCCAAAGCACTCTCTGTGCGTACTAGAGTCTATCATGCGTATTGTTCAGTCCTTTGATCCTGAGTTAAAACACTTAATTATCAGTATTTTGGATTCTGGACTATGCTCTAGGGCCGGGCTATAGTGTCAAGAAAAAGCATCAAATCACTCATTTTCAATGCCTGCTGTTTCCCGGAATAAAGTTTAGCACCATTGCTAGGAGTAATACTCCTGCCCCAATGAGCATCGATAAACTTACAGTTTCTTTCAAAATCAGCCACCCTCCAAAAAGGGCAAAGAGACTCTCGGAGCAAAGGATCAAGGCTGCGATTGAAGGCTTGGCTCTCCTTTGGGCATAGACCTGGAGCGAGTATGCAATCCCCACTGAAAACAAGCCCCCGTATATAATCGGAATAAGAGCGAGATAAAACAATTGATAGGACCCGGTGCGCGCAAAATAGGATGGATCGATAATCAATCTGACCAGCACTCCAAAGCCCAGGCTCAGCACGGCACATACGAAGAACTGGGCCAGAGCCAGCTCAAATACTGGGTGTCTTCTACTGAGCTTGTCGATCAATTGGACGTGGAGAGCCCAAAAGAGGGCAGAGATCAGCACCAGCGCATTGCCAAAATTGACGGCGATACTCTGTTTGTCCGAGATAAGATACAAGCCTGCAAGGGCCAAAAAGACAGAAATCCAGGTGATTTTCGTGAGTCTCTGCCGACGATAGATCCCTATCAACGGAACGAAAACTACATACAGCCCGGTTATAAAACCGGCATTACCCGCAGTAGTCCAGATCATTCCATATTGCTGAAAAGTGGCAGCCACAAAGAGGACAAGACCCAGAATCCAGGTCTTCTTGAGAGTCGCCACAAAGCGAAGCTTCGTAAGCAGCGCCAGAAACAGAGCACCCAGGGCAAAGCGTACCCCATTGAAAAGCAGGGGATCGATATACTCCATCCCCTTGCGCTGGGCTACAAAGGCAAAACCCCAGATCGCTGCTGTAAGCAGGAGTAGCAGGTAGGTCTTGAAATCTCTTTTATCCTCGGAAGGCATCAGTATTTATCCACCTCGTCATTATTGAGCTGTCGTATAGACAATAGAAAAATATTTTAGTTGTAGGAGATCTATCAGGGTCTGAAGTCCACCAGATCCCAGTTCATGGAGATCAAACCTTTTTTGACGACTGCCTTGACGACAGTCCGCTCTTCTGAAACCCAAAAATTGATCTGGGTCGCTTCGTTGAAGACGTTGTGACTTACCATATCTATGTAAGGGGCTTTAGAGTCGTCGAGGGGAGCCATCGTCATGCAATAATGATGAGCTTGAAAAGTCCCTCGGGCAGTTTTAATCCTTTCAGTGCCATTTTTGACCAGAGACGCCTTCCAGAGCTTGCCATTGCCATCGATGGTGTATCTCCCCGTCTGGGGAAGCAATTGACCTACCATCGTTATCATGGTAAAAAAATCTCGCGTATCCGGGGTAATCCGGAAAGTCTCAGGGCTGTCTTTACTGGCCATTCGCATCTGAGCTTGCTTCTGGGAATGGTGATAGGTAACGCTTACCACATCCTGGTTTGAGTCCTGATTGATCTTCCTCAAATAGTTTTGTGGCAAATAGTTTTCATTGTAAGACACGGTATATTCGTTGTCTAACCTGGGGAAAATCTTACTGGTGAAATGAGATTTTGCCAGGATCGTGATCTGTCTTTGCTCGAGATCATGTTTGATACTCAAGTTTGCAATCTTGAGCCCCAAGGATTTGATCTCGTATTCCACTGTTATCGCCCCAAGGGCGCTAAACACAAGAGCTAATACCACTATTAGCAGAGGTTTACGCAGTTCATTCACCATAAAGAAAACTAGCCTTAACGCTGATTATGCTTTTTTCATCGGCTTCCAGGACGGTGAGCAAAATCTTGTCCTCGAGCAAAAACTGCTCATTTTCAGCTGGGACATGATTGAAGTTCTCCAGGAGAAATTCAGCCAGGTTATCGTATTGGTCGGGATCTATATCTGTGGAGAACTCGTGATTGAACTGCCGGATGTTGTACATACCGCTGAGGATATAGGTATCATCGTCCTGCTTCACAAACTCCGGGACTTCATCGTGATCGTATTCGTCCCTGATGTCTCCTACGATTTCTTCCATAATGTCTTCCAGAGTAATAATCCCAGATGTTCCGCCATATTCATCGACCACCACCGCAAATTGCATCTTGCGGCTTTTGAACTGATTCAAAAGAGTTTGAATCTTCATGTTTTCGGTGATGAACCAGGCTGGGCGAAGCAGCTCACTAATAGTCTTTCTTTCTGGATAGAGCAGTAAGTCTTTTACATTCACTATCCCAATGATGTCGTCTATGGTCTCATTGTACACCGGGATCCGGGAAAACCCGGATTCCAGGATCAGATCCTTCAGCTCTTCTATGCTGCTACTACGTTCGATCCCGACAATTTTTACTCTGGGTACCAGGATTTCGGAGATCTCTGCTTCTTTGAATCTAAAGAGACCCACAATCATCCGTTTTTCATGATCTTCCAGGCTTCGGGAAGAACTCTCAGAGTGAATCAAGTTTTGAAACTCTTCAGAGGTAAACCTGCTGCCCAAATGAGAATCCACTCTATGTTTCTGGGACACCAGCTTGCCAAACTTATCAAAAACCCAGATCAAGGGGTAAAAGACTGTACCCAAGACCACTAGAGGCATACTTGCCGCCTGGGACCAGAGCGTAGCTGTTGCCAGTGCCACCAGTTTTGGTAAGATCTCGCTGAAGATCAGCAGCAGCAAAGTCGTGACAATAATCTGAATCGTTACTATGCTACCAGGGCTCAGGTGATTGCTCAGGCCGCTATATTTGAGAGCCCAGAGGGTGGCCAGCGAAGAAATTGCCATATTGACAAAGGTATTACCCAGTAGCAGGGTAATCAGCAAATGACGCGGCGTTTTGAGTAGCCTGATTATCCTTTTACTACTACCCTGAGTGGAATTTTCGATCTTCTTGAGATAGACTCTCGAGAGCGAGAAAAGTGCCGTTTCCGAGCCAGAAAAAAAAGCTGATAAAACAAATAACGCGACTAATAAAAGGGGGTTACTGTCATCCACCGTTCATCTCACCTTGTGTACGTTTTAGATACTTCCTTTCTAATATTTCCATGTTCGTTTTGTCTGTATTCCTTATGTGATCGTATCCCATCAGGTGTAACACTCCGTGGATAAAAACGATCAGTAACTCCTCTTCAAAGGAGTTAGTTCCCTTCTGTCTGGCAACTTGGTTTATGTCAATAACAATATCACAAATAACGCAATTATCAAATTCTGCCAGAGGTATCTCATCGCGGAGAAAGCGTACGAAGCTGAGGATATCTGTTGGCTTGTCCTGCCCTCTATACTCGCGATTCAAAGCCTGCATTTTACCGCTCTCGCAAAAGAGCACAGAAAGCTCGATCTCCCAATCCGGCTGTTCCGAGGTCATGATGTCCCTTGCAGCTCGGGCAAGGAGTTCTGTATCCAGCAGTTGATCGGTCTCGTTGATAAAACTAATCTTGATCTTTTCTGTCTTCAGGGTAGTCCAGCCTTTTGCGATAGATGCTTTCCAATACTGGCAGCATGGATTCTTTTACGATCTTCAGATCGCTCATGCTAATGGGAGAATCGTCCAATTGACCCTCTTTGATAATCCTGAGAATGGTATCATCGATGATCTTGATGATGTCTTTTTCGGAGGCAATCGTTTTGGCCTTGGTAGTGGATTCTACCATGTCGGCCAGCATTACCAGAACGGCTTCCTTGGATTTCGGCTTGGGGCCCGGGTACTGAAAGAGTCTGGGATCAATTTCTCTGCCAGACTTCTCGGCCTGATCCAGGAAGTACTTTATATGGCTGGTTCCGTGATGCTGCATGATGATATCGATCACAGGACGTGGAATCTTGTATTTATTCGCCAGCACAATCCCGTCCAGGACGTGATGTTTGATCAGTTCAGCGCTCTCTTCCGGAGCATATTCAGCATGAAGATCAGAGGAGTTCTCGTTGTTTTCGGTAAAGATTCTGGTGTTCATCACTTTACCGATATCGTGATAATAGCTGCCGACCCTTGCCAATAGAGGGTTCGCTCCGATGGCCTCGGCAGCCCGTTCGGTAAGATTACCCACGATCAGGCTGTGATGATAGGTGCCCACCGCATCAGTGGCCAGTTTTTTGAGCAGAGGATGGTTAAAATCCAGGAGTTCCAGCAGAGTCTGCTTGGTAGCCCTGTTCCATTTCCGCTCGTAATAAGGCACAATGATCATAATCCCGATCACGGAAATGGTGGAAGAGATCACCAGGAGTCCCAAATTTTTGAGTAAGACCACAATCTGGTCATTTTTATAGATTGCGATGGTAATCCCCGCGATAATCGAAGAGGTCGTGAGATAAAACCAGATTGTAAAGTACTCGTGGAAGGCATTCATTTTTTTGATCATGAGCATCGTGATGATACAGGAGAGAATAAAAATAATCGGAGTATAGGTCTCCCAGTTTATAAACGGACTCACGATCAAAAAGCTACCCACCATATAAAACACGCCAAATTCCAGACTCACCAGGATCGCCGCAGCCAATACTGTGAGGGCAAAGGGGATCAAAACATTGTTATAGCCCAGGATCAGGTTGTTCAAGATCGAAAGTAATACTACCAGGACAAAGCCCAGATGAATGGGCATGATTTCGCTGTAGCTCTGCACCTTCCCCTTGTTTTGGAGCTGATAATAATAGCTCACGGCAAAGACAATGATCAGATTGAAGATCAACAGCCCCAACGTCAGTAAGACTTGCTGCCAGACGGATTTGCGGACGTTCTTCTCGCGATAGGCTTCCTGCAGGGATTGCAGCTTGACTATATCCCCCTCGGTCACTCTGGCATTCTTGCGGATGATAACTTCGTTTTGGAGGACTACTCCTTCGGTGACGGGGAGCTGGCTGATGCTGGTCTCCTGCAGTTCACGATATTTGGCATCGTTGAGCATCAGATTTTCTCTGATAATCTCCGGAGCCAGCACCCTGGCAAAGGCTGCCCAGGAAACATCTTTGAAGGCAAGGTTGTATCTCTCTATGGCTTCATCCAGGCTGGTAAGCTCGCGTTTGTTTTTCAGTACCAGCTGATTGTCTCGAAAAATCAGAATGCTATCACCGCTCACTTCGCCGTAGATCCCATCTTTATAGACGTTTTCCAATAGTGTCCTCAGCGCTGTGTAGGCTTTGTCGCGAGTGGAAGGAAGCAGCAAGGGACTCAACAGCTCGGGTGAAAAGCTGAAGCCACGCTGCTCCAGAATGCTGGCTGCCTCGGCTTCACCTGTCGCCCGGCTCAAAACGACAAAGATATCGTCTATGGCCTTATACGCGGAAAAAACGATCTCATCCGAAGGGCTATAAGGCCTGCGAATGGAAGATATGGTCTGTTCCTGCTCCTGCACCAATTGCTCCGCAGATTTCAGCACCGGAAAGTCAAAGGGAGCGATCAGCTCAAATTCCGCCACCTGCCCGGCTTTGATCCTGAACTCAGGATAGCTGAATCTGCCCACGGCAAAGATGTGGAACAGAGCCACGATCACAATCGCAGTGAGGATACAGTAATAATAATACTTCGAATTCATATTTGGTCAAGCTCTTGAGCAATTGAAACTTGTCAAGAAAATCAATCGCCTGATGTACCGGGATCACAGAAGCGATAGGTCATCAGTTATATTGGCTGGAGAGCTTGCGCGAAAATGGCGAAGCTAGTCCCGGGACGATGTATCAGATTGTATTCGTTGTTTATATACAGGTAGAGTCTCCTCGAGACGTCATATTTCTGAGCTTATATGATTGTCATTCTGTCGGTTATAGAGAGTCACTATGGTTGTAATATGGTTGTAAGAGTCCTCGCCGAAGTGCTGGGCAAGACTGCGAGCCTGTAGAGAAACATCGTGCCTCTGGGTGTCAGGCGGCGCGGCGACTGCTTGTACATCAGGGGACAGCCCTACAGATACGAAAGCCGGATTGGCTATCTTTATAGTATGGAGTGTTGCCGTACCGAAAACTTACCCGACAGAGAGAGGGACTTGCATTCCAATGACCGCCTCGAAACACTCGATAAGATCCACTGGCTGGACCCGTAGGATTGATACTGGGACTTGTACTGTAGTAGGTATTCGATAACCAATCCCAACACCATTCCCAGACGTTACCGCTCATATCATGGAGACCCAGTCCATTGGGAGCTTTGGAACCTACGGGTTTAGAGCCCCAGGGTGAGTTGTTGCTAGAATACCAGGCCACGGCATCAATATCATCAGAACCGCTATAAAGATAGTCCGGGTTATTGGTCGCTCCCCGGGCTGCATACTCCCATTCCGCTTCGGTAGGAAGCCGGTAACCATTGGCACTCCAATTGCAAATTGCTTCATTCCAGGCACTGTTGTTTGATGTTGGTATTGTCCCCCAGGTGGCAGGATCGGTTGAGCCGGATATTATGTAAACTGGGGTGAAACCTTCATTAATGCTCCGCAGATTGCAGTATTTCAGTATAGCATACCAGGATACATAGTAAACTGGATAGTCATTCCCCACGCCATGACCAGAAGCTGGATTACTACCCATAGTTGCTGTCCAATCCGCCTGAGTGATCTCAAACTTGCCCATATAGAACGAGTTAAGAGTAACGCTATGCGTGGGAAGTTCATTGCTATACCCCCCGCCTCTGGTATCACCCATAATAAAGGTTCCGCCGGGGACAAGAATCTCATGACTTTGCGGAGTGTTTGTTAAAGTATAAACTGTACTGGCTGTAGAGCTTGGTATCCAGCCATCACGGAAACCCTTAGCGCTGATCGTAGTCGTCAAAGCTACAATGTTCGGGTTGGGACTGTATACAGGGGATGTATATGTCGGCTCAACTCCATTTGTGGCATAACGAATTGTGGTATTGGGTGTAGTTGTTGAGATCGATACATTCTGAACTGAGGTATAAGCCCCACCTGGGGGACTAAAGGTCGGTGTCGCCACTTGAAAGTTATAGCTGGCAGAAACTACCTGGCTTCTGTTTTGGTCGGCATATGCAATGGCTTTGAGTGTCTTGGGTTGGTCTAAATGAATTGGGCCAGAGTAGAGAGCTGAAGTAGAATCCGGCTCCGACTCATCCAGGGTATAATAAATGCTGATTTTGTCCATATGAGGGCTGCTAATCCGGACTGAAATGGAATCATTATAAACTCCGCCGGCAGGTGATATAACAAGGAAAGAATCATTATCAAGATCCACTGGATTATCCCAGCGGCGCTCGCAGGATAACTGCATGAGCAGCAGGATAAGAAGAAAGCAAAGCGTAATAATGGTTTTCTTCATTTGCGGCCTACTTCCATCTCTAGACGAAGCTTTTTGCTCCATTGCCTTTGCCTGAGCCAGGAATAGAGCCACCAGGAGCCAGCCACGATATCCACTCCCCCGGCCACGTAGGCCAGTTCCACCGATTTTTGAGATTTGTCCTTTAGTTCCCTGGCTTCGGAGCTACTGCTGGATTTTTTATATTTCTCGTAGTTTAGCTGACTATCCAGGGCAAAGTAGGCCGTGCTGCCCATGAGAGCTGTAAAAGTTGACGCTGCGATATATTTTCTTGTCCTGGCAGATCGGATGCGTTGAGAGTAGATCTGATCGAGCTTCTCGAGGTTCAGCTCGAGGATGATATCCCGCTGATCGACTTGTATTTCTTGCCGGAAGACCCGGTAGCCGGTCTTTTCCACTCTCAGATCATACCTGCCAGCCAGAAGCGTAGGCACCTGGCTCAAATCATAATACTCTGTTGTGTTACCACTATGCAAATCCCGCAGGATGATCCTGGGGTTGTCAATATTGCTGCTCAGCAGGAGATTTGCCTGCCGGGGGACGAAATTGAAGGCTTGATTCAGCTCGGCACCGGCCTTCAGATCGACCTCGAGCTCTAGGGGATCGTAGGCAAAGCTTCTATCTCCGGTATATTCTGCTTTGATTTTGTATCTACCAGCAAGCATTCTCTTTGAAAGTTTTTGGGATAACTGGTCGTCCCTTCTTCCGTCTAGATAGACCTGGATCGGCTGGGGCGAAGCGTTGATCTGGATATAGCCCGAGCTATCTTCGTGGATCAGATTCAGTTCCTCCCTGCCATCAGCCGTCAAAACTATTGATCTCCGGATTACGTCGTTAAATTCTGAGCCCGGTTCCACCACGACTTCGTAGCTTCCGGGATCCAAGCCCTTTTCCAGGCCCGAGAGTTCCAGGGGAGTGTGCCCCACTACCTTACCATCGATCAATACTCTGCTGCCAGAGGGCTCGCTATTCACGGCAAGATCTGCCCAGAGCGGTTTGAGGCGGATGCTGCGGGTCAGGGCACGTCCAGATTCGATATTGAGCACAATCTTTTGAGTTTCATAGCGCTCTTTACTCAGGACGATGTTATAGGTCGTGGCCCCGTATTGTTCAAAATTGAAGGGGGTAAGTGCCCTGAAATCCGGAAAACCCTCCAGCCGGACCTCTGCCCCGGGTGGATCGCTCTGCAGGAGCAAATCTCCCTTGCCAAGCGTCCCATGCCGTGCCTCTACAGTATAATAGTAAGTTTCCCGGGCTTTGGGGGTTCCAGGACCCCAGAGATCTGCCTGGATAAAACCTTCGGCTTTGAGCTCCACCTTTTGGCGTACAGGCTTGAGGAAGATCACATATTTACTCTCGAGGGGGCGATAATCCACAGCTTTGATGCCTTCCATATTGGAGACGAAGAAGAGGTTTTTCAGAGAGGTCAGTACTATTAGCTGTCCACATTCGGGATGAGAGATATTGAGCTCGTACTGGGTGGGAGCAGCAGTGGGGGTGATGACAAAAGTCTTGAGCTGGGCCGCCAGCAAGAGAGGAAGACACAATAGTGCCAGCACAAGGCCTGTCTTCAGTATGACGGCAGCAAAAATATCAAAAGAGATTAGCCTATTCACAATCCTTCCTAATTTACTTTTTGTATCGGATGCGAAGCTTCTTGCAGGGGCTGTAATAGTCAAGTAAAATTCTTTATGTCTCTGTCAATCCGGAGAGTGGCAGCCCAAACAGGCTTGCTGCGCTCCTATATTGGCTCATTCGTATCAATAAGGGCTCGACTCAAATGAATTTGGGTGTACCAGCCGAATGAAGAGCTTGTGCGAAAATGGCGCAGCGAGCCCCAGCGGGGCGACAGCCCCCGCGACGAAGTCGTGGGTGGCATAGGCGGGGGCGTGAGCCCCCGTACAGAAAGGGATTACGACCTAGCCCCAGCGGGGCGACACCATCAAAACCACAACCTCGTCATAGATATTCTGTTGCAACCGAGGCGCTCTTTTAATGCTGCCCATACCCCCCCCCCCGTTCCGCTGCGCTGCACGGAGGCTGATATCTGTCGCCCGCAAGGGGCTT
>CAZZCS010000005.1:0-42666 GCA_964652645.1 uncultured Candidatus Cloacimonadota bacterium
CTGTGTACTGTTGATGCTGGTATTGCCCTGGCCTTTGGAGCCACCGGATTGGGCATGTATCCAATATTGATTAGCGGTTCTGAAGAGCAAAAGCACAAATACCTCGAACCCATCGCCACAGGCTCCAAACTGGCTGCCTTTGCCCTTACAGAGGCCAATGCCGGTTCCGATGCCGGAGCCATCGAGACTACCGCTCGCAAAGAAGGCGATACCTACGTCTTGAACGGCACCAAACAGTGGATCACAAACGGCGGTGAAGCCGATATCTATACCGTCTTTGCCATGACCGATAAGACCAAAGGCGCCCGCGGTTGCTCCTGCTTCATAGTGGAAAAAGGAACTCCAGGCTTTAGCTTTGGCAAAAAAGAAAACAAGATGGGAATCCGCTCCTCCGCTACCCGCGAACTCATCTTCGAAGATTGCGTCATCCCCGCCGATAACCTCATCGGCCGCGAAGGCACAGGCTTTATCACAGCCATGAAAGTGTTCGACAAATCCCGCCCCATGGTCGGCTCTCAAGCCGTGGGTATCGCTCGCGGAGCCTTCGAAGCTGCCGCCCGTTACTCAAACCAGAGAATGCAATTTGGCAAACCCATCTCCTCCTTCCAGGCCGTACAGTTTATGCTGGCCGATATGGCTACCCAGATTGAGGCTGCTCGTGCCCTGGTCATGCAGACTGCCAAAATGGTCGATTCCGGTGCCAAGAACTATGCCAAAGAATCCGCCATGTGCAAGTATTACGCCTCTGATGTGGCCATGAAAGTCACCACTGATGCCGTTCAAATCCTCGGCGGCTACGGCTATATGAAAGAATACCCCGTGGAAAAAATGATGCGCGACGCCAAAATCCTGCAGATCTACGAAGGAACAAACCAGATCCAACGCGGTATCGTGGCGGCAAACATCCTGAAAGAGTTCTAAATCATGCAAGATTGGGTAAAGAACTTCCCCGGAGCCATTACCATTTGCGATAAAGACGGCAAGATTACGCTCATGAACGACAAATCCTGCCAGACCTTTGCCAAATACGGTGGAGAGAAACTTATCGGCACCAGCATCTTTGATTGCCACCCACCCCATGCCGTGGAAAAGATCAAACACATGCTCGCTACCGGAGAACGAAACGCCTATACCATCACCAAACAGGGAATCAATAAACTGATCTACCAGCAACCCTGGTACGAAAACGGCGAGATCGCTGGCGTCGTGGAAATGTCTCTCGAAATTCCTACAGACATGAAACACTATGACAGGGACTAAACTCCTCATCCACGTTTGCTGTGCCCCCTGCTTCGTGGCCCCCTATTACGACATGACAAAAAAAGGGATGGATATCACTGCTTTTTGGTACAACCCCAATATCCATCCCTATACCGAGTATAAACAAAGATTGGGTAGCTTCTGCGAGTTTTGCGACCGCGAAGCTATCCAAACCACTATTCAGGACGACTACGCGCTGGAGGCCTTTATTTCGAAGGCCATAAACAGCCAGAAATCGCGCTGTACGGCCTGTTATGAGCTCCGACTGCAACAAACGGCAAAGATCGCAGCAGAACGTGGATTTGACGCTTTTACAAGCACCCTTTTCTATAGCAGGTATCAGGACCATGTGCTCATGCGTGCCATCGCCGACCAAGCTGCTCTGGATTTTGGGGTGAAGTTCTATTATCAGGATTTTCGTTCCTTCTGGCAAGAGGGAATCGAACTCTCCAAAGAACAGGGCATGTATCGCCAGAAATACTGCGGCTGCATCTTCAGCGAAAGAGACAGATATCTAAAGAAGGCAAAGCAATGAGTAAGTACAAACAGATCGACTTAAGTAAGCTAAAGCGCTATTCCATAAGTAATAGAGAAAGTAAAGTGAATACTTCCTACTTTGCCCGCAAAGGCACTGCTGATACAACTGGATTGCTGGATTGCCTGCCGGATATCCTCAAAGCCAGAGATCTAAAAGCCCTGATCCGTAGCACCAGACAGGCCCGAGAAGAGGGAAAAGCCATTATTATCGGCCTGGGTGGCCACGTCATCAAGTGTGGGCTTGCTCCGCTACTGATAGAGTTGATGGATTCCGGATATGTCTCCGGCTTTGCCTGCAATGGCTCGGTAACAATTCACGACTTTGAAATTGCGATGTATGGGCAGACCTCCGAAGATGTCGCTGTGGCCCTTGAAGATGGTTCTTTTGGTATGGCCATCGAGACATCTGACGGCTTGAATGGGATTATCAGTGCTGCTGCCAGGGATGAGCTGGGTTATGGTGAAGCCATCGGAGCATATCTGGCCGCAAATGCACCCAATAAAGAGTACTCCCTCCTGGCTCAGGCCTATCTGCGGGATATCCCGGTGTGTGTACATGTGGCACTGGGTACAGATATCATTCACCAGCACGATAGTGCCGATGGAGCAGCCATTGGCGAGTGCAGCCTGCGCGATTTCAGGATTTTGAGCGAACTGATTACCCGGATGGATGACGGTGGAGTTTTTATCAATTTCGGTTCGGCAGTGATCGTCCCGGAAGTCTTCCTGAAAGCTCTTACCGTAGCCCGCAATATCAGCGGGAGTGTCTGCAATATCAGCACTGCCGTTTTCGATATGAACCTGCATTACAGGCCCAACGAAAACATCGTAAGACGGCCTACTATCAGCACCGGAAAAGGCTATTACTTCGTGGGACATCACGAACTGATGATCCCGCTCTTTATCAAATCACTTCTCAGCTAGTATTTCCTCGAAGACCGCTATTCACCCACCACTATTGTGAAGTTCACCCCCTCAACCTCAAACCCTCAAACCCTCAAACCCTCAAATCCTCAAACCCTCAAATCCTCAAACCTCCTTATGCTTCCTCTCGTCTTCCCCTCGAGTTCGCCTCGAGATGACCTCGAGTACTCGAGGGGATCTCGAGGCGATCACGAGTCCAAACTGAGGCAAAGTATAGGGGGCGGGTAGTGGAATTCATGTTTCACGTGGAACACATAAAGAAGCCCTCAAAATCAGTTCGATTTTGAGGGCTTTCGTATATCAACGTTTCACGTGAAACTATCAGGCGTTTGCCAAACCTTCCTTATAAGCTCTAAATCTGTTTCTGAGCTCAATGTCTTCGAGACTGAGGATCTGGATGGCAAGATAGGCTGCGTTCTTTACTCCATCTATGGCGACAGTGGCGACTGGTACACCAGGAGGCATCTGGACTACTGAATAAAGCGCATCGACTCCACCCAGAGCACCGGATTTTAGAGGTACTCCAATTACTGGCAACACGGTATGAGAGGCTATTACTCCCGGCAAATGTGCGGCCATGCCAGCGCAGGCAATGATCACACCACAACCCTCGGCCTCGGCGTTTTTGGCTAGCATTGCCGTGTTTTCTGGTTTGCGATGGGCAGATGATACGATGAATTCACATTCTACTCCGAATTCTTTGAGTATATCCGGGATCGTCTTACATAGCTCAAGATCGGATTTACTGCCAAGTATTACTCTGACTTTCTTCATCTTGTATTAGCCTTGTTCTTTGTTTTGTTGCTCGGGCAAGACTGTGAGACTGGTATGGATAGCCTCTACGTCTGTAGCAGTGGTGAAACTCTCCAATATCTCGGGATTCATGATCAGTTTTGAGATATAAGAAAGCGAGAATAGGTGTTGCTTATCGTTGTGCAACAGCAACATAAAGAATATGTTGACCGGCTTGTTGTCTGGGGCATCAAAATCTACGCCCTCATCACTTCTACCGAAGAGGATGCTCGGGGTTTTGATCTTGGAAGGGTGGAGATGGCGCGGGTGCAGCAGAGCCACTCCGTTGCCGATTGCGGTGGAGATCAGTTCTTCCCGGGCAACCACGACTTCATAGAGCCAGCGGGCATCGCGGACGAGCTTGAGATCTTTGGCTTTTTCGCTGAGGATGCGGATCGCATCGTATTTATTGTCGGCGTGAAAGTCCAGCACGATGTTCTCGTTTCGCATATACTCTTCGAAGTGGCAGATAACTCTCTTGAGGGCGAGCATCTTTTCTTCGTTTTCACTAAGGTTCTCCAGCCACTCGTTTAGAGAATCCTCGTCTATTTTGACGTTTTTTCCTACGAGCTTACTTTCGAATACCTTATCGTTGATCATCTCCTGGATGACCTTCTCGGATACCTTTAACTTCTTTGCAGCATCGGTTTTAGATATGAACTTCTTTGCCATATCACACCTCCATATATGTCTTAATTATCTTCTATGAAATGGGCTTTTCAAGGTTTAACTTGACAAGGATACGAGAATTTTCTGTGTATGTACTTATGGTCAAGAAATTTATTTTGTTCGGCGTCCTTTTTATGACCCTCATGGGGTGCTCATACTCCGTGTATTCAAACGCTTACCCCCATTTAAAAAATATTCGGGTGATGGCTTTTGAGAACAATTCCACCGAGTTTGAACTGGCTGATAAAGCCCTGGAAAGTGTGACCCGACTCTTTCGCAACGATGGACGGCTGCGTCTGGTGACTCAGAACCCTGATTGCCAGCTGGAAGGAAGCATCATCAGTTGGACGGAAAACATCTACAGTTATGATTCTGCAAACAATGTGCAGGACTATCAGATAAGGGTGGTCTTTAGTATCTCCTTTGTCGATTTGATCAATAACGAGACGATTTTTGAGAACAAGAATCTCTCAATCAGTGAAACCTACGCAGTCTCTTCCGAGAGCACCAGCAAAAATAAAAGCAAAGAGGAAGCTCTTGATGAAGTCTTCGCATCCCTCTTCAAAGCCGTCATCCAAAACAGCCTTGAAACCTGGTAGTATCATCCGCCTGAACAAGTTTATTGCCGAGAGCGGACACTGTTCCCGCCGTCATGCCGACGAGCTGATCTCCGAAGGTAAAGTAGAGGTAAACGGAGAAGTTTGTACCACCTTGAGCACCCAGATAGACCCCGAGCAGGACAAGGTCGTCTGCGAAGGCAAGAGGCTCAGTGCCAAGCGGCATCTGATCTATCTCATGGTCAACAAACCCCGGGGCTATCCCGTTACCAAAAGCGACGAGTTCAAGCGTAAGACCGTTTATAGCCTCCTGCCCAAAGAGTATCACGTGTGTAAATACGCTGGCCGCCTGGATATGGATAGTGAAGGTCTGCTGCTCATGACAAACGATGGAGATCTGATCCAGAATCTCTCTCATCCCAGCATGAAAGTGGAGAAGGTCTATCGCGTGGATGCGAACCAGAAACTGAGCCGGATGCAGCTCGAACAGCTCCGCAAGGGAGTCGAGATCGAAGGCAAGAAGACCTACCCCGCTGGTGTATTTATCAAGAACAGCGATGAAGGCAAGACTACCCTCAAAATGGTTATCACTGAAGGTCGCAAACGGCAGATCCGCCTGATGCTGGAGGCTGTCGGGGCCAGAGTTACAAACCTGCGCCGGCTTCAATATGGCCCGCTCAAGCTGGGAGACCTTGCCCCCGGAGAGTGGCGACTCTTGAACAAATACGAAATCAATGCCCTACGTAAATTTAATAAGGATAAATAGAAACAGATGAAGATTGGACTGATCGGACTGCCCAAAACAGGAAAAACTACGATTTTTAACGCCCTCACAGGCTCAAACCACCCCACCGATAAATATGTACCCGGCTCCTCAGAAGCCGCCATTGGGATCGTGCAGGTTCTAGACCCCAGGATCACCCGGCTCTCGGAGATCTACAAACCCAAAAAGACGATATATGCCAATATCGAGTATCACGACTTCCCCGGCATCTTTTCGAGCGAAGTCGAAAATCCCGAAAATGCGCTGTTTTCCAGCATTCGAACCATGGAAGGCTATGCCGTGGTCTTGCGTGGTTTTGAGGACTCGGAGCTCGACGAATTGTACGGCAATAAAGACGCTCTGGCACAGTTTAACAGGATCGAAGAGGAAATGATCCTGGCGGATATGATCGTAGCCGAGAAGAGGCTCGAACGCATCGAACTCAGCTACAAGCGTGGGGTCAAGACTGCTGCCATCCAGAATGAGGAACGCGTCCTGCGAGCCGTCCTGGAGCATCTGCAGGAGAATAAAGCCCTCAGGATTCTAGAGCTCAATGCCGACGACGAAAAAGTCCTGCGGGGATTTCAGTTCTTTTCCCAAAAGCCTGTTCTGATCCTCCTCAATGTGAGCGAAGAGAGCTATGCCAGCCGTGAAGCTGCAATCCAGCAGTTCAAAGCCAAAGGCTATCTCTGCGATGCCATAGCCGGGAGATTTGAAGAAGAGCTTTCGGGTCTGGATAGTGATGAAGCACAGCTCTTTATGGAAGATATGGGCATTTCCCAATCTGCCAGAGATACTCTCACTCATCTCTGCTATTTGATGATGGGATACATCAGCTTCTTCACCGTGGGCGAAGACGAAGTGCGGGCCTGGACTATCACATCTGGCGATAATGCCGTAACTGCTGCCGGCAAGATCCACTCCGATCTGGCGCGTGGCTTCATCCGGGCAGAGTGTTTCAAATACGACGATATCATCCAGCATGGCAGCGAGAAAATCCTCAAGGAAAAAGGTCTCTTCCGCCTCGAAGGCAAAGAATATATTGTAAAGGACGGAGATATCATATCCATCCGCTTTAACGTATAGAAGGAATTATGGCAAAAACCAAAAAGACGGGCACTGCCAGGCGTCGTAAGACAAAGAGTGCCAGCATCTGGCAGGGCAGACTGGCCTGGGGAATAGTCTCGATCATGGCTCTCTTGATCTGCTTTTCCATGCTCCGTGGGCCTCTCTCCATCCAGAGAGATATAGACCTGCTCAGAGGTGATTATGGCCAATGGATCAGCTCTGCCGACCAATTTGAAAACCCCATTGGCAGGTTTGGTGTACTGATCAGCTTTCCTCTGCTCTGGCTCTTTGGCTATATGTTTTCGCTCACGGCAGGGGTCATCGTTCTCATCTTTTCTGTCTTATACTTTATCAACCCCCAGGCCGAACGAATCAAGAGCAAGGGATACCTCTATCTGCTCATCCTCTTCCTCCTTCAGATCCAGCTTTCTGCGATGAATGGCACAAACCAGCTGGGCAGATTACCCAGATTGGTCTGGCTTGCGCTCCAGAGCGTGTTTAGACCCCTGGGAGCAGGGATCATTGTCTGGGGATCTATGATCCTCATTGCCATCGTAATCATCGAGACAGACAGGATCCGGGACTGGATCGCCCTCGCATGGGAGAATTACCAACGCTATCTCGAAGACCGGAGTGGCTCCAAACCCATGCGATCAAAGCCCAGCATCGACGCCGTGAAACCTGTGATCAATACTCCCGAACCCTCCAAAGACCCTCAGCCCTCAATCTTTGACCATGTAAAGCTCAATAACGAAAGCCAGGGAATGCCAGACCCCGAGCCCAAACCAGCCAAGGACAAGAAATTAAAGCCGGTCTCCCCTCGTAATGATGATGAGGATGACGATGACCGCGAGTATGAGATGCCATCTATCAGCGATTTCCTGGAGAGCCCGGTAAAGCTGTCGGACAAGGAACGCAAAGAGATAGAGGGTCACATCATGGTGACCAGCAAGATCCTGATGGACAAGCTAGCAGAATTCAACATCGAAGCCGAGGTCATAAACGTAAATATAGGCCCGATCATCACCCAGTACGAGCTCAAGCCCTCTGCTGGAGTGAAGGTTAGCCGCTTCCCGGCTCTGGCAGACGACCTGGCCCTGGCCATCAAGGCAAAGTCCATCCGCGTCCAGGCCCCCATCCCCGGCCGTGGCCTCATCGGGATAGAAATCCCCAATTTTGCCCGGGATATGATCTATCTGCGGGATATACTCCTTTCCGAGGAAATGCGAAACCTGCCATCCAAACTAGCCTTTGGCCTGGGAAAAGACATCTCGGGTAAGCCCGTGATCACAGATCTGGCCAAGATGCCGCATCTGCTGATTGCCGGTGCCACAGGAGCCGGTAAGAGCGTGTGTATCAATACTATCATCATGAGCCTGATCATGAGAACCAAGCCGGATGAACTGCGCCTGGTGCTCATCGACCCCAAAAAGGTGGAACTGGCGGGTTACAACGAGCTCCCACACCTCATCAATCAGGTGGTTACCGATCCCGATGGAGCCCTTGAGACCATGTATTGGGCCGTAAAAGAGATGGAAAAGCGCTATGAACTCCTGCAGGAAGTAAAAGTACGCGACATCAATGGCTACAACGATAAGTCACGCGAGTTGGGCGAGTATGATCCTCTCCCCTACATTGTGATCATTATCGATGAATTTGCCGATCTGATCATGACATCTGGCAAAGACATCGAACTGCCCATCACAAGGCTGGCACAAATGGCACGTGCTGTGGGCATCCACCTGATCCTGGCCACCCAAAGACCCTCCATCAAGGTGATCACTGGTATCATCAAGGCAAACTTCCCGGCTCGAGTCGCCTTCCAGGTATCGTCCAGGGTGGATTCCCGCGTGATTCTGGATATGATCGGCGCAGAGCGTCTGCTGGGACAGGGAGACATGCTCTTTATCCCGCCTGGGAAAGCACTCCCAGAGCGCATCCACGGTGCCTTCGTCTCCGATCATGAGATTGCCCGCACCTGCGACTTCCTCCGCATGCAGCCCAAACCAAAGCAGGATTACACCATCTCTGTGGAACAGGGTGGAGACTTTGGTATGTTTGATTATGACGACGAGCTCTTCCCCGAGGCAGCCCGTGTGATCGTGAGATCAAACACCGCTTCTGTTTCCATGCTGCAAAGACACTTCAAGATCGGCTATGCCAGAGCAGGCAGACTCGTTGACCTGCTGGAACAAGCCCACATTGTGGGTCCCCATCTGGGCAGTAAATCCCGCGATGTCCTGGCTACCCTGGCAGACTTGCAAAAGATGGGAATAGTGCGCGATGAAGACTAGATTTGCCCTCCTCATCTTCCTGATCCTGACCTTTACTTGCAGCGCTATCAGCGTGGATGAAGTCCGCTCAAAGCTGGAAACGGCCTACCGGGACGTGAACTCCTGGCAGGCAAAGCTGACCCAGACCAATTACTTTGCCCAGATCGATAAAACCAGCACTTTTGAGGGCACTTTTTACTACCAGCCACCCAGACTCCTGATCCAATTTGACAAACCTCATCTGCAGCGCCTGCAAATCGACAACCAGAGCGTCAGCATGTACGATGCCCAGTCTCAGACCCTGCTCAAGACCCAGCTAATGCCCCAGTTTGAGCGCATGAACCCCGTGCAGATCCTCCAGCACTACTGGGATAGGTCCCGGATCAAAATCACAAAGCAAGACAAGAGCCAGGTCAGCATCTCGCTCAGCCCGGAGAAGGATAGTTTTGTCAAGAGCCTCGAAGCCACGATCAGCATCAATAGCGGTTTTATCAGCGAACTGGCCTACACGGATTATAGCGACAACAAGGTTACCTACAAGTTTAGCGGAGCAGTATCCAACCGGAGCATAGACCCCAAGCTATGGATTTTCAGCCCTCCCAAGGGCACCCAAGTGATAGATAGATAGGAGTTTTTTATGATAGCTCTCATTATGGCCGGAGGCAGCGGAACCAGATTTTGGCCCCAAAGTCGCAAGAACCTCCCCAAGCAATTCCTCAAAGTGACAGGCGACAAATCCATGATCCAGCTCACAGTCGAGAGACTGCTGCCGATCATGAGGATCGAGGACGTCTATATCGTGACAGCGGCAAACCAGGTGAACCTGGTGCAGGAGCATCTCCCCCTGTTGCCAGCAGAAAACATCATTATTGAGCCTTTTGGCATGAACACCGCCCCCTGCATAGCCCTGAGCGTAACCTACCTCAAAGGCCGTTACTCCGACGATACCAGCCTGGTAGTGCTTCCTGCCGACCATGTGATCGAGGATGTGGACTCCTTTCATAAAGGCCTGAGGCAGGCAGAAACACCTGCTGCGGAAGGCAATCTGGTCACCTTTGGCATCATTCCGGACTATCCCGCAACGGGTTATGGCTACATCGAGGCAGGAGAGCCACTCCGCCCGGGAGTCTTCACGGTAAGCCGCTTCAAGGAAAAGCCCGATCAGGAAACAGCCACCCAATTTCTGAACCAGGGTAATTTCTTTTGGAACAGCGGGATGTTTTACTGGAAGATTGGCACGATTTGGAACGCCTTTTGCACACATATGCCTCTGGCTGTCGACCTTTTGAACGACATTTGTGACCTCTGGAAGAGAAGTGGTTACCAGGCCTCTATAGACGATGTCTATGCCTTGATGCCCAGAACTCCGATCGACATCGGTATAATGGAAAAGGCAGCATCCCGAGCGGTGATTCCCGTCAATATTGGCTGGAGCGACGTTGGCAGCTTCAAAGCCCTGGCTGCACTCTGCCCGACTGATGCCGAGGGAAATACTTTCCATGGAGATAGCTTTTGCCTCTCCGCCAGCGGTAACTATGTGCAGACCAAGAAGTTCACAGCCCTGATTGGCGTGCAAAACCTCTGTATAATCGAGACCGAAGACGCCATCCTGGTGATGGACAAAGAAAGAGCCGAGGACGTAAAGAAGATCGTGGACCATCTGAGCGCAAACCAGAAACACGAGTTGCTCTAAGCCCCTGCCCCTCTCTTGCCCACAGTAAATCTTAGAAGGAATCTAAAAAATGACTCGAACCTTATTCCATAGCACTATTATAGCGCTCCTGCTTCTGTGCTCTGCCCTATTGGCAGAAACGCCAGATTATGAATATAGCGGCAGCTTTCGCAAAGATGCCAAACTAGCGAAGATCACCTTTACTCCAGATGCCAATCCGGAGCTGCAATACAGAGTCCTGCTCGCCCCCAAAGCGGCTTTGGACAGCCTGGGAATCTCAAGCGATATGCTGCAAGGCGCAGTAAAACTAAACGGCCAGATCAAGGGCTCTGCCCTGATAGTAAAAGATCTGCTGCTAAACGAGCAAGTCTTCAAGCTCAGAGACGACGATTTTGCTCCATTATGGACTCAATCTTCACAGTTCAAAGTAAGCAGCAAAGATTGCATATCCTGCCGCCTCTGCCCCTCCAGATGCCCTGTGGGAGCCATTACCATGGTGGGAGGTAAGGCCGTAATAGATCAATCAAAATGTACCGAATGCGGGATCTGCCGCGAAGGTATCGATACCTTCCGAGGCTGCCCTGTAGGCGCTATCAAAGATAAATAAACGGAGGAATCCATGTTCAAAAAAGTAAGTCTGCTATTAGTCCTGAGTCTCTTTGCTCTTATTTCCCTGGCCCAAAGCGTGGAACTGAGCGGCATCCCAGCCGGCATCCCGCTACCCCAGGATCCAGAATTGGTCAGCGGCCAGCTGCCAAACGGTTTCAAATACCACATCAGAGCCAATAATAAACCCGAGAATAGAGTGGCCTTCCGCCTCTTTGTGCATGCCGGCTCCGTCCTCGAAGATGATGATCAGCGCGGCCTGGCACATTTTACAGAGCACATGCTCTTTCAAGGAACCAAAAACTTTAGCCGCAATCAGTTGCGTGATTATCTCAATTCCATCGGCATGGGCTTTGCAGGAGGCCTCAATGCCTACACCTCTTTGGATGAGACGGTATATCAGCTCAGCTCCCCCACCGACAAACCGGAACAGCTTCGCACAGCCCTCACCATCCTCTCAGACTGGGCCCATCAAGCCACCTTCCCGGCTGCTGAGCTCGAATCCGAGCGGGGCGTCATCATCGAAGAATGGCGCGGTGGACAGGGTTCCGATGCCAGATTGAGGGATCAGACCTATGCCGTTCTGATGGAAGGTTCCAAGTATGCCCAGCGCATGCCAATCGGCACCTTTGAGGTGATTAGCACCTTCCAGAGAGAGCAGATTCTCCGCTTTTACAACGACTGGTATCGTCCGGATATGCAGGAACTGATCGTTGTGGGCGATATCAATCCCCAGGAAATGGAAGCGCTGATCGTGGAATACTTTGGCACCATTCCAATGCCGGAGCAGCCACGCGTAGCACCTGTTTACCAGATCCCGGGACACCTCGAGCCCAAAGCCGTAATCGCCACTGATCCCGAGGCTTCAAACCTCTCCATGAGCCTGATCTGGAAGCACGAACCGGTAGTGGTAAACGATCTGGGTTCATACCTGGAAAACCTGCTAAACGCTCTGCATCAGGATATGCTGGCACAGAGACTGAACGAAATCGCCGAGCAGGCAGATACTCCCTTCTCTGTCGCTTACAACTATAAATACAACGTCACAAACAGTCGTTCTGTGTACGCCCTCTCGGCCTACAGCTCCGAGAGGAAGATAAACGAAGCCCTGCAATCCCTGGTGGTCGAGACCGAAAGAGTCAAACGACATGGCTTTAGCCAGGGAGAACTGGATCGCAGCAAACAACGGATTTTGCGCCGTCTGGAACGCCAGATGACAGAGCAAGCCGATCAGTTGTCCGACCGCCTGATCTGGAGATATGTAAACCAGGTGCGAGAGCAGACCCATAGAATGAGCCCCACTCAGGAGTACCAGGTCGCGTCTCAGCTCATGCCAGCACTCAGCCTGGAGCTGATCAATACTGTGGCGGCAAGATTGATAACAGACGAAAACCTCGTAGTCACCCTCTCCGGGCCTCGCAAAGAGGGCCTCGTGTACCCCACAGAAGCCGAACTCCTGGCTACTCTTGCCCAGGCCAGAGATTTTGAGATTGAGCCCTATCAGGACGATGTATTGGAAGAGCCTTTGATGACAGAGATCCCACCCAAAGGGAAAATCACGAAGGAAAGCAAGGTAAAAGGCAGCGAGATCAAACTTTGGACTCTTTCCAACGGCATCAAGATCTATAGCCACAAGACAAACTTTAAGCAAGACGAGATCATGCTCTATGCCCGCAGACCCGGTGGCTATTCCCTCTTCCCCCCTTCCGATCTCTTCAATGCCAAGTATGCCGGCAACATCGTCCAGGCCGCAGGCTTTGGCAGCTTTGATCAGACCCGCTTGCAGAAAGCCCTGTCCGGCACCATCGCCAACGTAAACCTCAACGTATCCCTGTATAGCGAGACAGTTTCTGCCTCCACCTCTCCCAAGGATATGGAACTGATGTTTCAGATGATCTACCAGTACGTACACGCCCCCCGCAAAGACCAAAGCAGCTTTGAATCTTATATCTCCCGCAGTAAAGCTATGCTGGAGAACAAGATGCTTTCTCCTGAAGAAGTCTTTAGAGATTCTGTAATGGCTTTCTTCTTCAACAATCATCCCTATTATACTCCAGATTCGATCGAAGAACTCTTGAACATAAACCAGGAGCGGGTTTACGAAATCTTCCAGCAACGCTTCGGCGATTTTAGCGGGTTTACATTTGTAATCGTGGGAAATTTCGACGAAGAGCAGCTCAAGACAATGTGCGAGACCTATCTGGCCAATCTTCCCACACCCAAAAAGCCAGTGAAACACGCCTATCGCAACGTACATGTAGCACCTGCCAAAGGCTTTAGAGAGAAAACCATCTACATGGGTCAAGATCAAAAGAGCACAGTGATGGCCAGGATCGTGGGCAACCATAAATATAGCAATCAAGAAAAGCTCAATCTCGATGCCCTGATGATGATCGCCAATGAACGCCTCAGAGAACGCATCCGCGAGGAACACAGCGGCGTCTATGTGATTGCAGCCTACAGTTCCTTCTCCAAACACCCCATAAATGAATATACCGTAAATCTCTATATGATGTGCTCTCCAGACCGCTATGAGGAGCTTTACAACGAATCCCTGAAGGTGATGGACGAACTCAAAACCGGCGGTATCACAGCAGAAGAAGCTGCCTTTGTACGGACTACCCTCCAGCGGAATTACGAGCAGTCCATTCTCAGTAACCGCTATTGGGTGAACAATCTGGACAACAATCTCTGGCTCAATGAAGACCCTGCTTTCTTCCTGAAGTTTCCAGAGCTATATGCCAAAATCACTCCGTCCAGCCTCCAGAAATCTGCCCGGAAATATCTCACTCACGATAAGGGTATCCTGCGCGCAGTGCTGCTGCCTCTGGGGAATTAGGAGAGAGAGCGTTACGAGTTACAAGCTACTAGTTACGAGTTACGAGGGCTGCGCAATATAATTTAGAATTTAGAATGTAGGATGTGGAATTGGCTGCGCTCTATCGATTTACAACTTACGATGTAGGATGTAGAATTGGCTGCGCTCTATCGATTTACAACTTACGATGTAGGATGTAGAATTGGCTGCGCTCTATCGATTTACAACTTACGATGTAGGATGTACGATTAGCTGCGCAAAAGCATCGAAGATGCGATACAGCCGGGGTCCCCGCAAAGGCACGAAGTGGCTTTGTGGGGTGGTACAGCATAGCCCCGCATCTTTGAGTGCGGGGTTCACGACCACCACAAGACACATGAGTCCGGAGCGAAGCGGAGGACGGCACCCTCATGCCCCGATCACGCACCGATTTTTTATTCTGTCGCACCCGAGGCTGATCCAGTCATCTGCGTTCTATTGAAACCTCTATTTCCTTGTTTCTGTGTGCTATTTACGGGCGAGCCACGTCTGAACACCCCACAGACTCGCTACGCTCCTCTGCGGGACCCCGCGCCCCTACTAACAAGATTGATAGATGCAGGAATACCCTTCACCATTCACCATTCACCATTCACTATTCGCTATTCACCCTTCACCATTCACTATTCATTCTAAATCCTAAATCCTACATCCTACATCCTGTATGGTTCGCCTCGTCTTCGCCTCGACTTCCCCTCGAGATCGCCTCGAGTACTCGAGGCCATCTCGAGGGGAACCTGAGGCGAAGACGAGGCAAAGTATCTGACAAGCAGGTGACTCCCAGAGATCGTGGTTCTAGCGCATCAACACCAGGCGGAGACGCTGTATCCCCATAGCGCTGTCTATCTGCAGAAAGTAAATCCCCGTGGGAAGTGAAGGGCGGAGAAGATCCACGGGATAAGCTCCGGCTTGCTTACTCAGTATTAGATCCCCAGAAACGGCTACGAGCCTTCCGCGCAGATCATACAAACTGAGGGAATACGTCATCGGGACGTCCCCTGAACTCTTGATCCACAGTTTGTCTCTGGCAGGATTGGGATATACAGAAAGCTTGAGCTCCGGGCTGAGGCTGCTGTCCTGAACGCTTACCTGGTTTGGATCCGCCTGTTCCAATACATACAGCATTCCACCGTTCAGGTCATTTGTGTAGGCAGTGATTCCATATTCCTGGGTTTCCCATTGGTAATAGTAATAGCTAAAGGTGCTTGAGGTGTAGTGGTAGCGTACACATAGAGCTGGGAAAGTACCCAGATGAGTGCTGATAGTCCCCTCGGAGATTACGTTGCCCGTCACGGTATAAGTTCCATATTCATAGATGTGAGTCCCCTGCCAGGTTTTACCCAGGTAGTGAGGTAAGCCCATGGGAATGGGTGGAGTCCAGGTTATATATGGAGATCCGGTATAACCCAGATTGAGGATATCTGTGCCATCATCAAGATAATACATAAAGCCTGCGTCGTCATAACCATTTATATGCTGAGTGTACTGGCAGACAATATTCGCAGTGGGAAAGGCAGTCGTGCCCTCGATGTGAGAGTAAATGCTGTTTACATAACCGGTTGAGGGCAGAGAGAACTCCCAATACTTGCCAGTCCCCTCGCTGAGATCAGTATTGTTTTGAATCCAGGAACCCTGTTTGAAAATCCTCTGTTTATTGTGCCCAAAGCCATAATCCGTGTTTTGTACGATGATGGAATTGAGGGCAAGAGATAGGGTGATTACAAGAAGCGAAAGTAGCTGTTTCTTCATATTTTCCTCTCTGGTATTGATAGATTGCTGGCTCTTTGGCCTGCCAAATCAGCGAAACTTTATCTGCATATAGCGATCCCGATCACAGAGATCCAGTTTTGTCTCGATTGAAAAGTACCCCAGTTCTAAGGCCATTTGCCGGATTTGAGCCGCCTGGGTCTCCCCGATCTCAAAGAAAATGCTGCCACCCGGCTTCAGGTAATCTACCGCGCCTTGTAGTACTCTGCGGTAATACTCCAGCCCTTCTTCTCCCGCAAGCAAAGCCTGCGCAGGCTCATAATCCCGTACTTCAGGAGGCAGACACTGGTAGTCCCGAGCAGAGATATAGGGAGGGTTACTGACGATGATATCAAAGAGTTTGGTAGCCGCTGGAAACAAATCTGCCTGCTCAAAGCAGACCTCTGCGGAGAGTGTATTGGCATTCTGGCTGGCAAGGCTGAGGGCAGCTTCGCTGATATCCGTAGCGTGAACGTGGAGCGAGGGATTAAGAGTTTTGAGGGCTATGGCAATGGCTCCGGAGCCCGTCCCGATATCCAGTATTTCAGATCCCTTGGGGGCATGAGATAGTACGAGTTCCACCAGGCCTTCTGTCTCTGGACGGGGGATGAGAACAGCGGGGGTTACTTTCAGTTCCATCCCATAAAACCAGGCCACTCCCAGGATGTATTGGAGGGGCTCACCAGTTTTCAGACGGGAGGCATATTGCAGGTATAGATCATATTGAGACGGGGAAAGCGATTCATGCCTGAGAAGCAGTTCCGGGATAGAGCATTGTAAAATGGAGGATAGCAGCAGTTTGAAACTGTGAAGGGGGATGTGGGCTGCGTCTTTTTGGGCCTGAGCCAGGAGCTCAGTCAGTAAGTGGTTTGAACAATCCGTCATTGAGGTTTTTGGTTACGCGGATCCTTCTGCCACCATCCTCGAAAGTCAGCTCATCCGACAGGTGATACAGTAGCGATATACCGCGGCCATGCTCGTCTATATTGAGGCTTTGATCCTGCTGCACCCTTTTGACCCAGGCTTCATGGTCAAATCCTTCTCCGTCGTCCTCTACTTCGAGACTGATGGCGTTTTTCACCTGATCGATGGAGATGGAAAACCGGATTCTCCTGGCGGCAATTTCCGGATCCCGCAAGCGTTCGCCGATCAGCTTGCCAAAGCTCTCACGGTCGATAAAGCGTTCGTCGATATTCAGCTTGAGAGTTCCGTGGATATAGGCATTATAAATCATCTCATCGATGCAGATCAGAAGCTCGTTCAGGGTGTTTTGGCAAAAGTTGAAATTGCTGACCAGGAATACGTTGAATACCTTTGAGATGCTGAACTTGCTGAAGTTTTTGGGGTCTATCACAAAGTTCAGAGAGGTCATATCCAGGTGGCGGTAAAAATCTGTAAAGTCATTCTGTTCGCGCTTGCGGTCGAGGATGGTTTTGATAGAGCGGATGATCAATTGGGCATTTATGGGTTTGCGGACAAAATCTGAAGCGCCCAGGCGAATCGCCCGGATGAAATAGTCCTGATCCAGAAAACCAGTCATCAGAATCACGTCGATCTTATTACCGTAATTCTTACGAACCCGCTCCAAAAAGTCCAGCCCCGTGATGCCAGGCATCTCAATATCGCAGATTACGAGGTCGTAATTTGTGGCGCTCAGCTTGCGCAAGGCATCACTGCCATTGTAGGCCGGATCTACTATAAAGCCGCTAATTTCCAAAATCTTGGAAAGGCTGTTGACGATGCTGATACTATCGTCAACTACAAGTATTCGTTGTGTCTCCAAATCTATATGTTATCCCAAATTTACGGTAAAAAGCTGGTTGAGCTTTAACATGGAAAAGAGTTCGTAAACGCTGTTTGAGCTGCGGACTACTTCGATTTCGCCACCTCTTCCGATGAAATCTTTGTAAAATAATAGTATCTTGCCGATACCGGTGCTGCTGATGTTTTTACATTCAAACAAATCGAGTTCCAATAGAGTGGCCCCAGAAGCTAGAACTTCTTCGAGCTTTTGTTGAAGGAAGTGAGAGTTCTCACTGTTTAGAATACCTTCAATGTGCATTACTGCCACCTTATTGTCAATCCTGAGATCAATATTCATCACACTCTCCATTGTATTATTCAGTCTTTTCAAATCTATCGCGGTTCGAAATATCGACTACAACTACATAATGAGCGACAAGGCATGATGTGTCAAGTACAATATTGCAAGCTTTTACGCTTTGCTGCCCCAAAGAGCCTTATTCCAGATAACCTCGAATCCTTTTGAGCACAGCATTTTGAACATTAACAGGGCAGATCTCGTACTTGCAAAATTCAAGAGTATAGACTGCCCGACCCTGGCTAATGGACCTGATTCTGGTAGCATAGCCAAAGAGTTCGCTCAAGGGAACTTCGGCTACCACTTCCTGGGTGTATTCATTGTGGTGCCTGATGCTCTCGATTTTGCCCCTTTTGGCGTTTACATCGCTGATGATATCTCCAATGAAGGCCTCTGGGGATAGGGCCTTGAGGAGCATGATCGGCTCCATGATGATGGGGCTGGCAGCTCTGAGAGCTTTACTGACGGCCATGGAGGCAGCAATTCTGAAGGCCGTTTCGTTTGAATCGACAGCGTTGTATGCTCCATCGATCAGTTCGATCCTTACCCTTTCAATACTGCCATTGATCAGAGGGCCATCGTTGAGAGCATTGAAGGCAGATTCTTCGATCGCTTTCCAATACTCCTCGGGAATAGTGGCACTTGTGATCAGATTTACGAACTGGTTTTTCTCATCATCCACAATCTCGCTGTATGGCAGGGGGCTCAGCTTCACTTTTACGTGGGCAAAATTGCCTTTTCCATTCATGTCCCTCTGGAAGACTTCTTCTGCAATCGATACCGTGGATATCGTTTCTTTGTATGTAACTTGGGGGGTACCGACATTGGCAGCCACACCAAACTCTCGTTTGATCCGATCCACAATGATATCCAGATGCAGTTCACCCATACCGGAGATGAGCGTCTGCCCGGTCTCCTTGTCCACCCGTACATTGAAGGTGGGGTCTTCTTCCTGCAAGCGCAGGAGGGCTTCTCCGAGATTGTCCTGATCTGCTTTGGTCTTGGGCTCTATCACTCTGGCGATCACGGTATCGGGAAAATGCATTTTTGAAAGATGAATATCGATATTGGAATCGGTGATGGTATCGCCGGTCATCAGGTTCTTGGATCCCACGATTGCACCGATATCTCCGGCGTGCAAGAGCTCAAGATCATTCTTGCGAATGGCCATCATCTGCAGGATTCTGGAGATTCTCTCGCGCTTGCCATTGCTCTGGTTTACATAGGTCTCACCTTTTCGAATCGAGCCTGAATAGACTCTTACATAGGCCAGCTTGCCCACATACTTATCTACCTGGATCTTAAAAGCCAGGGCTACGAAAGGTTTCAGGGGGTCGTTTTCGATGGTTATCAAGTCGTGTGAGCCAGGCTTGAAGCCCGTAGTAGTCTGGATATCAAGAGGAGCAGGCAAGAAGTCGCAGATCGCATCCAGCAGCAATTGCACTCCCTTATTCTTGAGGGAAGAGCCACAAAGCACGGGGACAAATTCATTTCTGATCGTCCCTGTACGGATTGCCCTGCGAAGCAGTTCCTCTGTCACTTCCTCGCCTTCCAGATAGGTCATCATCAGTTCATCGTCAAATTCACAAACGGCTTCAATCAGTTCCAGCCGTTTTGCCTCTGCAAGGTTGAGCATCTCATCCGGAATGGGAGAAAGCTGGAGATCCGTCCCCAGAGTGAGTGGATCAAAGTGCCAGGCACTCATGGTAATAAGATCGATCACGCCCTCGAAACTGTCTTCTTTGCCGATGGGGATATTCACAGGAACAGCTTTCTTGGTCAGCCGATCGTGCAGCATGTTCAAAACGTGTTCATAATCTGCACCGCAGCGATCTAGTTTATTTATATAAGCGAGCCTGGGGATGTTGTAGCGATCTGCCTGATGCCAGACGGTTTCGGATTGGGGCTCCACTCCCCCCACACCGCAAAAGATACCAACGGCTCCGTCCAATACACGGAGTGAACGCTCGACTTCGGCAGTGAAATCCACATGCCCGGGGGTATCGATTATATTGATCTGCGTGGTTTTCCAGATGCAGGTAACGGTGGCCGAGGTGATGGTGATTCCACGTTCGCGCTCTTGATCCATCCAATCCGTGAACGCATTTCCATCGTGCACTTCACCCATCTTGTGCAAGAATCCCGTATAAAACAGGATCCGCTCTGTGGTAGTCGTTTTCCCCGCATCAATGTGCGCTATGATACCAATATTACGTATTTTGGCTAGATTCGATTCCGTCTCGCTCTTCATGATTTAATCCTTTTTTGCCTCCAATCAGGCAATGTAGTGCAATTTTCGCCAATGCGTATCCTTTGTCTATAAAAAAATTGACAGCTGAGCTCTGGGGATGCACGTGAGATTGCAAACTGACCCTGGGAGTAGCTACGACTCCCGGCCAGAACTGGAGATGAAGAGCTCAGAAAGCCCGGTTACGTTCGGATTGGTAAAGTAAACTACGGATAGAGCGCAAGCTATGGAGGGGCGTCTGGCGCCCCTCCTGTATCATCTACAATTTCGTGATGGGGATATAGATATCGAGGATTGAATCCTCTTCTCCATATTTGAATCTTTCGTCATACACTTCCAGGCAGTCTGCCTCAGCCATGACACACTTGTTCTCTGCCAGCCAGGCTCCAAAGATATACTCGTAGGTTTTGTGAAGTGTATCCAAGGCCCCTTTATGCTCAAATATGGCATACTGGGCAGCGGGAACTTCATGAGCCACCATGCCTTCTGGAACCTGATCAATCGATGAAACCACCATGCCGGCAATAAAGAGGTAGCTTTCTGGATCTGCGTTTCCCGATCTGGGCTCAAAGACGCATATTTGATAGGCCTTATCCTTTTCGATCACGTTTGGAATCTCGTGACAACGCCTGGCATACTCTTCCCAGAGCTTGTGCATCGTCTCTTCTGGAGAGGCTCGATGCGAGAGTCCGATCACCTTGAACCCTTCTTTCTTTTCGAATTTTACCTGCATTTTTGATGCTCCTTGTTTTAAGTATCTGTAGGTTTTTTCCACACTGATGGGGTGGAACGCCAGAGGCAAAGCTTTGATCCGGCGATATTTACCCGGGGTGAGGCCGGAAAGCGCTTTGAAGGAACGAGTAAAGGAAGCCTGTGACTCAAACTGGTAGAGCAGAGCGATTTGCAGAATGGATTTCGTAGTGTACAAGAGCTCATACGCCGCTTCAGACAACCTCCGGCGCCGGAGATAATCGAAGAGGGCATATCCGGTAAGTACCCTAAAACTGCGGTGAAAATACCACTGAGAGTAGTTTGCCGCATCGGCTATATTTTCCAGCGAGATATCTCTTGTCAGATTCTCCTCGATAAAGCCAAGGGCGCGTTCCACAAATGTTTCCTTTTTCATCCTTGAACCTCGTTTTTGATATACCTTGCTCTACCTCAGAGAGAGATTGTCGTCAATATTTTTTTGCAGGATCTTCAATATCGCGTCTCCAGATTTTTATGACTCTTCCTACCCACCCCCCAGACTTCTCTCTATCTCAGCTGTATCATACCTGTATCAGGTGGGTTCGAGAACACACTTGATACACGCCTGATACACGTCTGATACACGGATGACTATGTGTGACCCCCATGAACATTCAAAGCAATTCAGGAGTCATCAATATACAGCAATAGTGCAAAATATCACTTGACACAATAGAGCCACAGGACAATATGCCTCCATACTGCAGTATTCCTGCAGAAAAGAGAGGATGACATGATAGTTTCATTCAGCGTCAAGAACTTTCGTTCCATTCGCGATAAGGTAACTTTGGATTTTAGGGCTACCTCTGATAAGCATCAGGAAGAGTATTTCGTGGTGGATATCCCCAAGCCAAAGATGCGCATCCTGAAGTTGGCCATGATTTATGGGGCTAATGCTTCGGGGAAAACAAGTGTGTTATTAGCTTTGGATTATCTACGGAAATTAGTATTATCGCCCATTCAGGATAAGAATATGCGCTTGGACATCCCTGCCTTTGCGCTAGATAGAGAAAAACCCAGCGAGTATGAGATTGAGTTTTATTATAAAGATATCCTATACGAGTACAAAGTCACTTTAGATAGCGACAAGATACACTTCGAAAGCCTATTCTACTATCCCAAGGCTAAAAGAGCCGAAGTCTTTGTCCGGAAGCTAACCGAAAGTAAAGAATATACTTATAGCTGGTCGGATAATCTATTTAAGAAAAAGATCAAGGAACTTCTGGAGCTAACAATCCAGAACCAGACAATCCTTGCCAGGATAGCCTCCATTGAGGATGCTAGCCCTCTGCAGCTGGCACATGACTGGTTTAGATTCAAGCTTCAACCCCTTCTTCTTCCCAGCATGAGTTTGCTTCAATATACGAATCGACATTTAATAAATCAGAACTCCAGGCAGGAAGACGCCAAGAGCTTCATAATCGATTTCCTGAAGAAAGCAGATTTCTGGATTAGCGATATCAGGATTGATGAAGTAGTTTTGGACTTAGAAAACGCTCCCAAACACATAAGACAGATTATTAATAAAGAATTACCCGACCATAAAACCCCCAAATTCGTTAAGCATAATCCCGGCTTCTTACATGATCTTGCGGAGGGAGGCTTTACTCTTGATATGAGGGAAGAATCCCTGGGAACACAAAGATTTTACGGGTTTGGAGCGATTTTGATGAGTTTGATTCAGAATGGGGTAACGATTCCCATAGATGAAATCGAGAACTCATTACACAATGATCTGCTCTTTCATTTTATTGCTATGTTCCTCAAGAACTCAAAACGAGGTCAGTTAATCTTCACATCTCATAATACAACACTCATGAACGAGAAAGAGTTAAGACGCAGAGATTGCATCTGGATCACAGACCGTAATTCTGACGGCAGCACAGAGCTTACGCCTGTATCTGATTATCCTGTTAGAAAAGAACACGCCATAGATTCGCTCTTCAAGAAGGGGCTGATTGGAGGTAAACCGAATTTGGGATCGATTGATTTGGAGGAATTGAGTGGGCAAGATCAGGAAACAGAAAACTAAGAACTTTAAGAAGTCAATACTAATAATCTGTCCTGGGATTACTGAACAGGGATATATCAGTTCATTAAAAGCAGATAGATATCAAGGCTTACATATTGATATAGAACCTAAAATTGGGAAGGCTGATAAGTATAGTGATGTATTTTCCTGGTTGCGGGAGGAATACGCAAAACCAGAAACAGCCAGGACATGCTTCTATGTAAACGATATGGATACTATCAAAGCACAGGGAAAGATGAGCAACTACCTGAATGACAAGAATCGCACCCTGAAAGCATCCAGAGAGGATTTGAGTATTGTTGAATCGATGCCCTGCATTGAGATCTGGTTTCTCTTGCATTATCCCTACAACGACAGATACTACCCAAGCTATGACAGCTTAAAGAAAGCAATCAGGAAAGCTATTCCGGGCTATAAAAAGGATAAGCAATGGGCTGGCATAATCTACTCCAAATTGAAGGATAAGATTAAACTGGCTTCAAAGAATGCCGCGCTCACGATGAAGAAGAAGGAATCTTGCGAACTGGATTGCTCTTACACAAACATGCACGAATTGATTTCCAAGCTCGACGAGCTTTATGCACAGCATAGCAGGGAGAGCCTTCATAAAGAGTAATGTTTCAGCTCGAATATGAAGGCTCTTCCACAGTTTTATTAAACGTCTTACATCGCTTTGTAGCGCACTATTTGATCATCAGGATCCTGAGTGTGCGTATCTCTTTATCGTGCTGCAGCTTCACAAAGTAGATCCCGCTGGCTTGGGGACGATTGGCGTCGTCTGTGCCATTCCAGTTCAGACTATGCTCTCCTGCGGGAAGCTGGCTATCGACCAGGGTCTTGACCATCTGGCCTTTCAGGTTGTAAATCCGGACTGAAGTTTGAGAATTTCTGCGCGTACTAAAGCTGATCCTGGTATTTGGATTGAAGGGATTGGGAGCGGCTTTGAGGGTAATCTGAGGGGCGGCAACCTCGTCTTCGTTTGAGGAGAAAGGACTCAGCACGATATAACCGTTTGAGACTTGGGAAATGGGAGTCTGGTTATAGACGAATGTGTTTGGGATAATGTGAGTTGCCGAAGATGATGAGCTATTTCCAATCGCCCGGAAGAGCAGCTTCAGCAGAGCTCCATCCCCGACTAGGGGAGCACTGGACACGCAGTGAATAGCTACGCTGCCCCCATCCTGGACTTCATAGACTGGAGTGAGGCCAGCAGAGATTGTGCTTTCTGTATCTACCCCGGCAAATTCGACTTTGGCAGGGTCGTAAGTGACGTTGAAACTATATGAGGTCACGTTCCAGGAAGGAACAAGATGGCTGGTCCTCAGTTGCATGGAAGCGATCTGATTGTATTGGATCTGCATCGCATTGGTCATGCTGATGGTAGATTCTGAGAGGCTTGCCACAGGCGCAGGAACATTGGCCATCAGGTGTTCCACGTTTTGGAGATAAGTATTGTTGTAGCGCATATCGATGGCATCAAAATAATACTCGCCTGGTTCATTGGTGATAAAGCTAAATTTGACGAGGGCTCCACCCCCGAAAAGTGCCGCAGCTCTATTCCAGGTTACATTCAAAAAGCCTGGCTCGGTCTCCACTACGCTGATGTCTCCACCGCTAGAGATGGTGCCATCGATGCTAAAACCAAGATAATCAATATTGGTGTGGTCGTAGAAAAGGTCACAGCTATAGCTGGTTACATCCCAGGAGGTGAGGACAGGATAAGTGGTCATCCGGACTTCAAAGGGATCTCCTGCCAGGGCTTGACTCTGGACAAGCTGGATTCTTGGGCTGGCTATGGTATAGTTTTGAGGAATGGCATTGGTGATCGCTGTTTGGTTAAGATTGAAGTTGTTGCTCCCAGGATTGAGAGAGTTTAAGTAGTAATATCCATTATACGAGCCGCTCCAGCCAAAATTGAAATGAAAATGATCTGTACCCTGATAACCATCTAATACAAAGGCATGACCCGCAGTTTGATTTGAACCGCTATAATACATGGGAGTGCCATTATCGATCTGGGCTCTCAATAGACTTGTCCAACCCGAAGCGCTATAATTACTCTTCTGTGATAGCGTCGCAGAGGGGTAGCGGAAGTTGTTGCGCATGGCATTTGCCGCGTAGGTACCATTGCTACCAGAGCCATCCGGGGCAAAATTCATGTTCACAGATATGGCCAGATGATAGAGCAAAGTCGCGATCGGCATATTGGAGGATGAGATCGAATTTGGCATCTGATCCCAAAGATAGGTAGTATTGCCAAAATTTGCCGATTGATAACCGTAACTGCCAGCATAGTAAGTGTTTGAGCCAACCCCAGTAACTGGAGAATTCCAATATTTCATGACCATGCCCATGGCTGTGGCAACGCATCCAGCATAGACTCTACCACCAGGGCCTGCAGCATCAGGAGGGCAAAGCTCATTGTAGGGCCAATCCTGATTCCACATTGTAGCAACAAGTGGAGAAACATCGCGAACACCATCATAGCGGGCAAAATTGCCATTTAGTACGCTCTCCCATTCGTCAATCATCTCCGGTTGCTCGATATTGTTATCGCGGATATGGCGGATCTGATGAGCATAGTTACTGAGCCACATTCTTGTGGCCGGTGGCATATCCTCAAGCTCTGGGACGCTAGCCTGATCATAGGCCAGAATCGGAAGAGCATTATCATCGGCAGATACTACTGCGTAGGCACCATCTGTAAAGTGAACCAGATAGAGCTCTGGCAGGGCATCCCGCTCTTCATTATAGCTGGGACTGGCAGCCTCCAGGGATGAACCGTCTGTGATCCAGATCCCAGAGATCGCTCTGGTTGTGGGCTCGGACTGGCTCCAATTGTTCAACCAGTTTATAGCAGCCAGACTAGCTCTATCGGGCTGGATAAATGCAGCAAACACAGGCAAACTCAGGCACAGTATCAGAGCCGTCATTAGCAGAGTCTTCATTTTATAATAATCGTTGATACGGGGCATAACTCCTCCATCTATATATCTTTAGTTATGATTTACAATAATCGTTCCAAATTCCACTTTAAACAATAATAGCCGCCACAGATGTGACGGCTATAAACGGGCTAAGTCTTTATCTTACTTAGTGTTTAGTAACGACTTTGAAAACGGCTGCGATTACGTTGCTGTTTTCTTTCTTTGCGGCAATCAGGACAGCGTTGAGGCTCGTTCACGAGACCCTTCTCTCTGTAGAATTCTTGCTCACCATCGGTGAATACGAATTCCTTCTGACAGTCTTTACAAATCAAAGTTTTGTCTGCCATTGGTCTACTCCTTGTAATTTGGGATTTTGACATTCAGTGTGAGGCTCTCCAAAGCAAAACGGAATAGACACTCAGGGAATGTTAAATCTGATGTCGTGTACACTTTATAACTTTCGTTTATCTGTCAACACAAATTTTCAAAAACTCGTTTTATCGACAAAATTAAAGTCATCCACCAGCATGGTTGGTAGCCTCATAGTGCTCTCGCAGAGCGTGCTGGGGCCCAATTCAAGTATTCTTTGCGTCATAGCATGAGGGATCTCGTTGAAGCGAAGATTATTTACGGCATGCTTCACTTTCCCATCTTCAAAATAGAGCACTCCGTCACGCGTCATCCCTGTGAGTTCTCCTGATTTGGCATCGACAAAGCGGATGTACCAGAAGCGGTTGATAATCAAACCACGATCTACCTTACTCATCATATCTGCTTCGCTTGCATCGCCGCCCGGGATATACATATTGTACATCTGGCGGTAAGGCTTGGCTCCGATCTTTTGGGCCCATTGCCGGTTTGTGGGCATGGCATTCAGAACCCCATCTTTGACCCACCAGACGTCTTCTGAGACAAGGCCATCATAAGAGAAGGGGGTGCTACTCATCAGGGGATCATTGACCAGAGAGGCCAGAGAGAACCTGGCTCCAAAGAATTTCTTGCCGAGTTGATCCGTAAAGGCTGTAAGACCTTCATCTGCCTGACGCCGGTTCATCATCCAGCCCAAAAAACCCAGGTAGTCCATCAAGGCTGAGGGTCTGATGATCACTGGAATCTTGCAGGGATCGAAGCTTTGGGGAGCTCCCAAGCTGGCAAACTGGGCATTCAGTTTATTCAGTTGATCCTCCAGGGAAAAGGCAGAGTAATCCTTTGTGGAGTAGGACACTTTGGTCTCCACTTCATCCTTTTTCATCGTCATCGAATGTCCGAAATCGGCATTTTCATAGATCCCAAAGAAACCATTCTTGGTGGCAGTGAGATGCATTCCGTAGTGCTTTTCGGTCATGCCCGATACTCTGGCATCCTTCTTTTCGGCATTGAGGATACAGGTCTTGACGATATCTACCATCTTTTCACCGGAGAGATTCAGGGTAGCCTCGTAAGCATCATCGATCATGGGGATCTCTTTGCTTCCCTCGCTGGGGATAAACTCTGGATCTGGTTGGTTTAGCTTTGCCATGTTTTCGGCAGTACGAATCACATAATCCAAAGAGGCTTCATCGGTCTGATTTATCGAAGCTGAGCCTGTCTTGCTCCCAAAGGCTACTTCGAGATGAATGCCCATGTTCTGGCCTGCCATGTGCTGGGTGACTGCATTTTGGGCAAATCTGGTCTCGTGACTGTCTCTGAACTGGACATTCAGAGTATAGTCGTCGGCGCTGCAGTTCTTTTCTATGTATTGAGCGATGTGTTCGAGTCTGGCTTTCATTGAGAACCTCCTACGCGGATATTCCGGAACCGTGCTGGGGCAGATCCATGCGTCATCCTGGCTGTCTGGCTGGGCTGGCCCTTACCGCAGTTGATAACGCCAAAAGGTCTCCAGTAACGCTCATCACAGATGGCGTCGCATGAATTCCAGAATTCAGGGTTACAGGATTTGTAGAGCACCTTTTTGAGGGGGCGAATCAGTTTACCGTTTTTGATCTCCCAAAAGAAGTCACCGCCAAACTGGAAGTTTACTCTATGCTGGTCTATCGAGAAGCTGCCGCGTCCCTGGATGTAAACTCCATCTTCTGTATCTGCAATCAGTTGACCAGGGGTCAATGACTCTTTACCTGGCATCAGATAGAGGTTTGGGATCCGGTTTATAGGCTGGTCAAAATAGTAGGTGGCCCGGTTGCAACCGCGGCTGTGTTCCAGCCCTATCTCCATGGCTGTATCTCTGGTGCTGCCATATTCGTTCAGAATGCCGTCTTTGATGATGTGCCATTTCTGGCCCGGGACGCCATCATCGTCGAAACCTGCAGTTGCCAAACCCTGCTCCAGAGTATTGTCTCCCATGAAGTTCACAATTGGCGAACCGTATTGGTAGTTTTTCAGCTTTTCAGGAGTGGCAAAGGAGATTCCGGCAAAGTCGGCTTCCCAGCCCAGTACTCTATCGAGCTCGGTGGGGTGTCCCACGGATTCGTGCATGGTAAGACCCAGATGGTTGGGATCCAGGATCAGGGTACGTCTCTGTTCTTCCCCCAGAGTTTCGGCTTTGACCTTGATCAGAGCTTCCTCAGCAATCTGCTTTGCCCTTTCTGCCAGATCCAGTGAGAGAATCCATTCCCAGCCAGTAGCCCTGCCACCTTCATCGAAGGTACGGCTCTGGCTGTCACCTTCATGGACTGCAGTAGCTGTAATCATGGGATCTATGTATTGGGTGCTGAGATCCAGCCGTGTCCCCAGGGTAGAGGCAAAGAGCTTCTCGTCCTTGTTTGCCACCAGGTAAAAAGTGGCCTGGCGGATGCCCTCATAGTTTTGCATGATGCGGTTTACTTCCAGCATCAGCTCTACTTTTTCTTTGATGGAGATCTCGAAGGGATCGATCTGCAGGGGAGTCTTGTACTTAGCGATATAGCTCCGTTCGGGAGCCAGGCGGAGTCCCTTTCCTTTATTCACTGTGGCAGAGAGTTTGGCGATCTCAAACGCACGCTTGACGGTCTCGGTCACAGCATCTGCACTATACATGTTTGAATGGGCAAAGCCCCAGGCACCGTCTTTGAAGACTCTGATGCCATAGCCGTCAAAGATTTGATTTGCGGCTTGTTTGATACTTTGATTTTGCAGGTAGATGGACTGGGTAGTGGTCTTCTGAATCCTGATATCGGCATAATCTGCGCCGAGTGATTCCGCCACATTCAGAGCAATATCGAGATATTTCATATACTCTCCTATATTGTATTGATATACTTAATGATAAATAGCAACCTCAGAGCATATAGGCAAAAGATTGCATCAGGCCGACCAGGGCACCAAAGAAGACAGCCGCCAGCAGTATGGATGCCGCCATGATGATTAGCGTGGCTTTGGCATAGTTGCTACGATTGGGGTTGGATTGGGAATCGCTGGCCCAGAGGATGAGAATTACGATATTAACGATAGGAATCGCTAAAAGAATAAACATGATAAGCCATTGGCCGACAGTGATTACAGGGGCCATGTCGTCCCCTCTGAGGGAGTAGCTTGTTTGGGCTCCATAAGAGCTATTTGGACTCGGTTCGAGCATTATTCCTCCTCTACGAGTTTCTACGTTTAATGCTTCTTGGAATACAATTTCTATTCCCAATTCCCAAAAAGCCGTTGTCATCATTTATAGACAGTGCCAGGTCTCACCTTGGGTGGATGCGAACGGCTCCTTACAGGTAGCGCACAAAACTATCAGTAGTATGGCGCTGGGGCAGTGTATGCTCCTCATCAGGCCACCCGATTGGGGTAAGACAGGCGATGTAGTCTGCCTCTGGAACCTGGAGCAGATGTTTGATCTCGGGTTTGTCCATATCTGTAACCCAGCAAGTTCCCAATTGGTAAGCCTTTGCTGCCAGTAAGAGGTGATAGGCGGCAATGCAGGCATCTTGAACCACTCTTCGAGCCAGATCACCCCTGGCACAGACGGCGATGGCATAGGGCGCTGCCAGGATCGGCATTCCAGCCATACCGCGGATGGATACGATCTTTTGCAGGATGTTCCGGTCTCTGATCACAATGTAGTAGTAGGCCTGGAGGTTGCGGGCGGTTGGGCTGTATCTGCAGAGTTCGAAGACTTTAGTGAGGGTTTCATCTGAGACAGGCTCAGGCTTGTATTTGCGGATACTCCGGCGCGTCATCAAGCCCTCTTCCAGGGGGGCAAAGGGGGGAATCTCATGACAGAAATGCTGAAACTCCAGAGTTCTACCCTCGGGATCTGTGCCAAAAAACTGGTATATGTGGTAACCTGGATTGAACCTCGGAGCGCAGGTGGAAATATCCTTGTGCTCCAGATAAACAGCATCCACTGCTTCCCTGCTATGATAGAAAAAGGTGATACAAGTACCGATCTGGCTCTCATCTGCCTGGCAGAAACCCAGCAGCAGGTTCCCGCTGGCATAGATCTGGCAGCCTCCCTGATCCAGCCAGAGCTGCATCCCCAAACGTCCCAGATAGAATTCACTTGTGGCCTTGAGGTCTTTGGTCTTGAAAAAAAGTATTCCGGACATACGTTCTCCTCTTCTTACTTAGCCCTGTTGTTCCATTTGCTTTGGCAGATAGTAGCGGTCAAACCTCTTTCTGATATAAAAGCGGATGGCCAGATAATCCGTAAGCGATACCCCAGAAAAGATGGAGATCATGATCATCATCTGATATTTGATCGCCACCAATGGCGAGGCTCCACCCAGGATCTGCCCTGTCATCATCCCGGGGAGACTTACCACCCCGATGGAGGCAATTGTGAGCAATTGTGGCGTCAGTGAAGTTTGCATGGATTTGCGCAGGGGAGGCAGTACCGCTTCCCAGAGGCTGGCACCCAGGATAATCCGCGTGTAATAAGCTTTCCAGTTATCTGAAAGTCCGCTTTCAAATCTTTCCAGGGCAAGAGCACAGCCATTCATACTATTCCCCAGAACCATGCCATAGATGGGGATCAGGTAGATGGGGGAAAACAGAGGGTTCGGACGCACTACCAGCAGCACAATCCAGGGCATAACTATCAGACTGGTAGTCCCCAGGGCTGCCAAAAGGATGGGAAGCATTATCCTGGCTTCCATCTTTAGCCTGCGGTGGATCGTCCAGATGGCACTAGTCAGCATGACCAGCATCCAGGCCAGAGTGATCCAAAGATTTACCTGTTGGAAGATTAACTGCAGCACCAGGCCGATTATGGCGAGTTGGACTACCATTCTGGCGAAAGCCGAAAACATGGTCTTGACCAGCGGGATTTTGATCTGGAGGAAGATCAGGATCGGAAATGCGAGCAGGATAAACGACAGCAATAAGGCACTATAGGAGATATCCATTATTGACCTCCCGAGTCAGGATTGAGGTGGCGAACGCGGATGCTACTACCTTCATATTCCCAGATCTTTTGCCAGCTATTTTGCCAGAGAGGGTCGTGGCTGATGGCGATGATAGTGCCTTGATAATTGTCAAAGAGGCATTTTGAGATGATAGCCGAGGTCTTTTGATCCAGAGCGGAGGAGATCTCATCCAAGAGCAGCACTTCGGGCTTGAACTGCAGGCAGCGAATCAGCGCTATCCTTTGCTTTTCGCCGCCAGAGAGTTGAGAGCTTTTGGCTTTGAGATAAGCCTTTCCCAAGCCAAATGAGGTGAGGAGCTCATCGATAAGATCCAGCCATTGCCCGCTTTCCAGCCATTGATTGCGCTTTGAGTGGTGCACCTTGTAAGTCCAGGGTTCCTTCAGTACATCGATTACCGGCATGGCTTCCAACCAGGGTTCTTGCATCACTTCCATGACGCGGTAGCGAAGTTCGCTGGGTGGATACTCCTTGATGTCTCTCCCGTGAAAGAGGATCTGGCCTTCATAGTGCGGATTCATCAGATTCAGTGTATGCAGCAGAGAAGTTTTCCCACTGCCAGTGGGACCTACGATCAGGATCTTCTCCCCCTCGGCAATGGAAAGCTCTACATCCGTCAGGAGAGTCTTATCCTGATAAGCCAGATGCGAAAGCTTGATTTGTAGCTGCATGTCTTACCCCAGCTCAAAGCTGGTAACTCCAAAGATATTGTTTAGCGGCAATATGGGTGCGTTTCCAGCATACATCCTTGCAGTCCCAAATACGCTCTTCATGCCATACCGTTCTGCCAGGCGCAGTCCCGCAGCATTGGGCTCCGGGATATCAAGATAGATGTATTCTCCCTTTGCCACAGTAGAGCATAAGCTCCTGAAGAGAAGCTCTGCAAGCTCTGGGTTTTCGGCAAAGAGAGGGCCAATCTTATAGCCCTTGTCACACTCGCGGATGCTGCCATAAGCCAGGATGACATTGGCCTTCCTGATCAGCATAGTCCTGGCATGGGGCAACTGAAACCATTGTTTTAAGAAGGCGGGTCGGGCATATCCAAAGTGCTGCAGATCAAAGGCTTCCAGACATGGATAGAGCTGGGGAGTGACCTCACTCACTCTGGGAGACTGCTCCTGCACAATCTCATTGATATATTCAAAGCGGATATTGCTGTAGGCCAGTTCAAAACCTTTCTTGCAGTAGTTTGGCTGCTGATCAAACACCCCATCAAGACCTATCGTACAGCCTCTGAGCCGCATCAGGGCAGCATTGAAGAGAGCGATACCATAGCCAAAGCCCCTAAAAGAGGGATCCACGATATAGAACCCCACAAAACCAAAATTACCTTCATACCGCACGCAGGAGATACAGCCTCTGGGTTCGCCTTCAATCTCCCCGATCAACCAGCCGGTTGGATCCTGCGCATAAAAGGCACTCATGTCGTCCAGTCCCGGATTCCACCCCTCGGCTCTGGCCATCAGGCGAATCCATTCGAGTTCGGATCTTGTCGCAGGACGAATAGTCATACCTCTCCCCTTTCTATATTTACTTTACTATTAAGATCTTGTCTCTGATTACCTGCCCATCTGCTGTCAGTTTTACAAAATAGATCCCCGAGCCCAGGGCCTGGGCAGACATATCTATCCTGTGGCTCTTTTGATCCCTTGGCAGGAGTGTATGCAAGACCTGCTGTCCTCTGAGGTTATAAAGCTGAAGACTGATCTGGTCTTTGATCTCTCCAGTAACCTCAAGGTTGAAATGAGATCTGGCCGGCCGCGGGTACAGCTTTATGGAGACGGCACTGGGAACATGGAAGTTCATTAGAGATACAGGTGCCTCAATCGTGGTAGTGAAGATCGCCTCTGGAGCCATGATTGGTTTTCTGATGCTACGTCCAGATTGATCGGCAGCTGTAAAATAGTATTGCAGAGTGTCACCGTTTAAAAGGTCTGGTATGGTTGCCTGAAACTCATTCTCCTCCTCACCCGGGATCAGAGGCTGAGACATCCAATCTACAGATTCATTGATCCTATAGAAACAGGACATGGATTCCGGCAATAGAGCGTGAGCCCCGTAAGATTTGATCCTGGCAGTCAGGATCAGATCTGTGCCCATAATACTCGTGACCGGATCAGGCCTTGCAGCCTCAATTCGAAGCATCTCACCATCAGCAATGCCCATGGTGCGGCAATGGAGTGCATCATAATAATACCAGGAGCCTGTAAAGCCCAGAACTTCGTACCCCGGCATGGCATCGGTATAGGTCTGCAATGCCTGCTGATCTGCAGCTATGCCAAAGAGAGGCACATAGACCCTGTTATTCAGGATCAGGGAATTTGTATAGGCTGCAGCATTTGTCCCCGAGTATGTGTCACAAAAGATCCTGATCACGCGAAAGGGCTTGCCATAGGAGTTCAGCGTAGCAGCAAAGAATGCAGCCAGTTGCTCTGCTCTTGCATACTCCGGATGAGACAAAGGCAGTTCCTTTACCAGCACTGTATCTTCGTCCAGGAGCTTTGCCCAGCAATCTATATGCTGGATCCCGTAAAACTCCGGATTGATCGTGAAGTGATAAGATTGCATCCCCAAGACCTGTGTGGCAAGATCCAGAAAAGCATCGGAATTCATCAAGGCAAAGTTCTCGCTCAGCATCTGAGCAGTAGAGAAAAACACTCCCCGGCCATCGCTCATAAAGTTACCACCCGTCAGATAGGCCGGGAAATCTAAGACAGGCATACCGAAATATGCTGCCAGGATAGGATTTACGGCATCATCATCTGCGTAACGGGCCGATTCTCTCACCCCGGGTACCCAGGGATATCCATCGAAGATCTGATCGACCAGACCTAGAGTCTGATCGCCTATAAACACGGATTGCGGCCCCCAATCCCGCGTCCAATGCGAGTTTGTGGCAGCTATAATAAAGACGCAATTCTCCAGATCGACGTTCGAAGCCGAAAGCGTATTTGTTGCCTGAGTCTGCGCGCTGGCATTCTGCACCAGGATGTACACGGTATCAGTCTCTGCCATCTCCCGGATCAGATCCAGAGGGATGCCAAAGGGATGGCGGATCAGGACGCCGCGCATCGGCTCCCACTCGGCAACCGTCCGATTGGCAAGCAGGAGGCCAGCAAGCAAGAGCAAAAGAGCCAGGAAACATATACGCTTTGGCATCATCAGATTCTATCCTCTCATTTGAAGGAGAGGTTCATTCAGCTCTTCGGTACCAGGAACGACGAATAAGCCATCCCGAATAATGTCATTGCGAGTGCCATCATAAGCAATCGCTGTAATGGATTCCAGCATTTCATAAGGCAGCGTAATATCCGTGTGGGCTTGCAGATAGGCGTTCATAGGATCTTCTTTGCGGGTGGCAGATTTCTCGTTTTCCACGGCAATAATCTTCTTGCCATTCACAAAGCTGAGGCTATCTACATCCTCTTCATAGCTAAAGCAGGTATCTCCAATGGCAAAGTGCGGCCCCATTTTCTCAATGATCAGGATGGGGAGTAGGGCCAGGATATCGTGCTTTTTGGCTATCTGATAGGCAGTGGTATTGGTTCCAATGGCAAATTCACCGATGGGAAGGCTCTTGTGTGGCATGAGCAGATTTTCCTCGATGTACTTGCGGTTCTCGGCTTCATCTGCAAAATTGGTGCAGCTATAGTCCTCTATCCAGCCGTCCTTGAAGCGCAACTTGATATTGAAGTAACGCAGACTATCCAGATAGATGTCTTCCACGTGCAAGACCCCATTGGTACCCGTTAACAAGGGAGAGGTAAAGACTTCTCCGACCGGGACGTTGACATCTGCCACGCAGTTTTCAAAGAGAGTTTCCTTCTCCGGGTCATTTAGCTTGTGCATCTTGACCTTGATATCTGTTTCGTTGCCAGCTTTACCTTTGACGTGGACATATTCGGCAGTATCCAGCACATCGATGATGTTCTGCTGAATCCTGGCATAGTGGTCACTATCGAGCAGGTTGATCTTGATCGTATCGGCAAAGATCTCTGTGAACTTTTCACCAATCTCGGAGGAGGGGAAGGCGATAATGCAGAAGCTGCTCTCGTGACGTTTGGCGTGCTTCATATAAATCTGGCTCGTGGCTGCACCATGCTTGCGCTTGAGGGTCTGCTGCTCGTCACTCAGTTTCAGAGCACTCTGTTTGGGAACAGGGCTAAAGGGAATTTCCCCAAAGAGTTCGATATAGATCGGCCCGGCTTGCGAACCCAGAGTATCCGAGATGGCCTCGGTGGTTCTTTCGTAGCAGGCTATGGCTTCATCAACATAAGGGGAATTGAACCACAGAGCATTATCAAAGCGGTGGTCATAGTTAAACTGCTTATTGACCCCGGGATTCATGGGCTGAGGAACCAGTACGTGCAAGCCCAGAGCTTCCACTTTCTCGATTACCATCCTGCCAATCTTCTCCATTCCCACGGGGATCATCAGAGTGGCATACTTCTTGATTGTATAGTCTTTGTGGCCTCTTATAAAGCCATCAATAAAGGCTTTTACTATATACGCTGCCAGGGCTTCCAGTTCTTTCTCCGGATAGCTATTCATAAACCTGGCCATGGCAAAATCGTGCTCTGAAAGGTACATGCCATACCGGTATAGATAGCGCAAATCAGACAAATCTGCAGATACCACGACGTCCTTATGGAATGTATTATCCGGACAAAAGCGCCAATACATATTGAACTGCTGATTCAGCTCAATATCACTGATGCTATACTCCCTGTAGAGCTCGAGCCACCTGTCAAATCCGGCCTGATTGGCATTAGCATCTTCCATCAGGGCAGCAAGGAAATCCGTCAATTTGTTCAAACTATGAAAATCCCTTTGGGTAAGATAAACTTTGGCATACCGGCAGGAGACAAAGACTGCACAGAGCAGTTTTCCCAAGTCTGTGCCGAACTTTGCGACCGCATAATCTGGATTGGCATAGCTATAATCGTAGGGGACATTCCCATCGACATCAGCCTCCAGAGAGAGCTCTTGATAGTAGCTCAGACTCATCTGCCGCAATTCTTCCATGGGACTGTGCTTGAGGAGGGGATCCTTGCTCATCAGTTCATCCCAAGCCATTACGCCGAGCAAAGTAGATTGAATCGCACAAAAATAGTCCCGGTATATGTTATCTGAGGGGAGTTCTTTTTTGACCAGTGCGCTGCAGCTTTGGAGCCACTTATCTTTCCCGGCTCTCTTTGTTTCGATACTTTTTGCAAAAGGGTGTGTCATAGTTGCCTCTTATGTTTAGATTTACGTTCTAGATGGATAAGCTCTGGAAAGCTAATCCCCGTCAAGAAAAAAGGTTCACTTTATCCCATCTGCCAGATTCTCAAACTCGCTAAACAGGCTTTCGTCTATCCCCTTACGGATTTCATACCAGTACTCAAAAGCCGCTGCTTTGGGATCTTTTTCAAACCTTTCCAGCCACATATCCAGATCTGCGTTTGCCTCCGGATACAGTTCCTTCTGGCGTTTCAGATAGGTATATACGTATTCAATGGCCAGGCTCGATTCCCAATATACAGAAGCATTGCGGCAGTTCATCCTGCGGGCAGTGATATGGGCATTGAGCTCCAGATCATCGCCACTTTTATAGATGTTTTCGATGATCAGAGGCAGCATCTCCTCTGCCCAAGCCCGGTGGAAACGGCAGATACCGAGATTGTCCAGAGTCAGCTCCGCCTTCATTCTATCCACATTGGCTTTCCCCAGATAGCGGGGAGGAAAATACTGGGGAGAATAGTGCATATAATATCTGCCCATGGCTGGCATGGGGGATAGTACACCCGGTACCCAATACTGATTTGGCACCATCCAACCTCTTCTCCCAAATGAATTTATCAATAGTTTGTCCATGAGGGGCAGCTTCTTTGTCCGGGATAGACGCCGCACCCATTTCCGGACTCCCTCATCCAGATTGATGACAGCACTCGGCCCAATGCAATTTTCCAGAAGTTGAATCCCCAGCTCCGCATTATGAGAGGAGTCTTCCACGGTCTGAAAGCTCTGCCTATCCCATCTCGGCAGGGAGCTTACTCCCAGATCCTCTGGCAGTAATAGCCCACTCTCCAGACAATCCATCGCCCAGCTCAGGAAGCCACCAATTGAGATCGCATCAAAGCCAAGTGAATCCGCCTTATGGTTCACACGCTCCGCCGCTCTCTGATCAAAAACCCCGATCAGAGGCCCCATAGTCTGGTAGGGCTCATAATCCTTTTTATACTTGCCGTTACTCTTCTTGCAGACGGCCACGCAAGGTTCTCCACAGGTGGAAAACTGCCGGTTCTGGATCGTCTCCTGGTTAAACTGCTTCAGGTAATGGTTTGCTATATGCTTCTGGTGGAATTCTTTACGTTCCTGCTCTGTCCACTGGATACTACGATAGTTAAAGGCGAGGACTGAGCCGGAATTGGTCGCGTAGTTCACTCCAAACGTGCCCCCTGTATCAAAGGCAGGATCAAAGCGGTATTTCTTTGTAGATTCGAGGTCTTTGGCCATCAGTTTCTGCTCGTAACGAGCCTGAAACCACTCATCTGCCACTTTGCGATCCCGGAAGTCCTCATCAATATGAGTACCACCATAGATTATGGCGCATATCCCGTGCTGCCGCAGCATCTTCGAGCCAAAACCACCTCTGCCGGCCCAGGTGTCGATTCTGGTAAGCTCACCCTTCACGATCGGTACGGAGACCACTCCACCACAGTCGCTATACAGAGCGGCGGGGCCTGTGGCAAGGATGCGCGGATCATTTACGTAGCGATCGGAGAAATTGGCAAACACATACTCCAGCATGGAATAGGTACCACCCTCTCCCTCTTTCCAGATTTGCTCTGGCTGCACAGGTAGTAGATCGAGCTCTATCTCCTCGCCATGCTGACGGTTCAGCACCAATACAGATGGCAGGGCAGATTTGCCGATGATAGCCAGCATATTGATTCCCAGATCATCAAAGACCAGTCCAGCCCCACCCATGGACGATATATAAAAACCACCCCAGGCCGGTGAGAATCCCGTAAAGATCAATCGGTTTGAGCCAGGAATGATGGATCCAGCCAGGATCCCCACCCCGATATTGAGAGAATTGTACTTTCCGGATAGATGCAACCCAAGATCTACCGGCCCATAAAACGCTCCCAGGGGATAACGCTCAATCCGGTAAAAACCTGTCCCAGCATCGATCACCAGAACTTTCAAATAGTGTTTCATGTTTCCTCCCCAGGATTCAATCCGCCAGCGCTACTTTTTCAGAAGCAGCCACATGAAGAAGGGACAGCCAATACAGGCCGTGATAATCCCCACTGGTAGCTCCAAAGTAGTGATGTTTTTGGCTATCAGATCACAAAATAGCAGGAACAATCCCCCTATCCACATACTATACAGGAAAATCTTTTTCTGCCCGCTGGGGATGAAAAACCGGACAATATGGGGAATAATCAGGCCCACAAAACCGATAATCCCGGCATAGGCCACACTGATCCCCACCAATAGTGACGACACTACAAAAACCTCTGTTCTTATCCGGTTTACACTGATCCCCACGCTTCCGGCATAGATATCCCCACTGCTCATGATATCCAGCACCAAAGACCTGCGATAAAGCAGGTAAAGCAAGCCCAAAGATAAGACAGAAAGCACCAGATATACGCGCCACTCGGCAAAGCTGAAGATCCGCCCCAGATTGCCCATCAGAGTGGCCATGATCAACAGCGCATCCTGATGAAACAGATACATTAAGAGCGATATCCCCGCTGCAAAGAACATCCCGGCCACGATCCCGGAGATCAAGAGACGCGTTTTATCAAACTGACCCCGTTTCTGCGCCAGACTCCATACCAGCAGCATCGTGAGCAGAGCACCCAGAAACCCACCCAGAGGCATCAGGATGACCATCCCCAAGACTCCGAAGAGGATGGAGCCAAAAGCAGCCCCAGAGGAGATTCCCAGTACGTAAGGTTCTGCCAGCGGATTGGATAGCATGAGCTGGTAAACGGAGCCGATGGCCGCCAGAGTCATCCCCGTCACAATCGTGAGGATGAGCCGTGGGATCCGGACATTATAGATGATAAAGTTTCCTGGATTACCCAGCCTTAGATAGAGCCAGAGCACCAGGACAGTCAGGATAGCAAAGCTGATAAGGTGCAGGTACTTAGCCTTCATTCAGCTTTTCCTCGATGGGTACAAGAGGCGTATTGTTACGGACAGAATCGAAGATCTCAAAGAGCCTCTTCATGCCCAGGACAGTGCGCGGGCCGGCCCTCTGAATCCAGTCCGGATTGATATCTGCTTCAAAGAAAATGCGCTGATTTACAATCGCCGGCACTCTCTGCCAGCCCTTGCGATTGAGGATGTTTTCCCTGGTATCGTGGGAAAAACAGATCATTATCTCAGGAGCCGCATTGAGCACATCCTCGACCTTGATCCTGGAGTAGTCACGCTCTAGAACAGGGAAGATATTGTCCCCACCAGCCAGCTCGATCAGCTCCCCCACAAAGGATTGGTCGGATACGCTCATCAGCGGATCACGGTAGATCTCCAGATAGACGCGCGGACGTGATAACCCCGCAGTTTTGGCAGCAATCGCCTCAAACTCCGCTCGCATGGATGAGACCAATTGCCCGGCTTCATCTTCCAAAGCGCAGATCTCACCCAAAACGCGGATCGAATCGAACATCTCTTCCACATTTTTGGGGTAAAAGACCTCCACCCGGTAGCCCAGCTTACCAAAATCTGAGGCTATCGCCTCCTGCTCCAGGGCAGAGGCAAAGATAATCCCGGGATTGAGAGTGATGATCTTTTCCCGAGAGAGCATCCCAAACTTTCCGACTACCTCAATCGCTTCAAAACCTGGCAGGTAACTGCATTCCTCAGTGATCCCCACGATCCTGTCCAGAGCCCCGATCGCTCCCAGAATCTCCGCTATTTCAGGTGACAGCACCACATAACGCTCTTGCCCTGCTGCCTCTGCTCCCTTGCAGGAGTTCAGAATCAGCACAGACAATACCAAAACAATGACCAAACAGCACTTTGATAAGTATCTCATTATTCCTCTACAAACTTGATACGCTTAAAGAGCCTGCAAGGGCTCAGTTGTCAAGCAGAATCTACAAAAAAACCGCGACTATCAGGGCTCGATCAGTAGGTCTGGTAGAGTCTGCTGAACTTGCCAGGATCCAAAAAAGAGCCAAAGTCCAGATAAGTCAGCCCGTATTTTTTACCCAGAGTAAAGAAGTCCGTTCCCCCTGCTGCCAGATAGACATCCCGCACAAGCTCCGAGCAATATAGTCTGGCACTGTCGGTGTGGTCAAACTGATGGTCAAAAGGGATTTGCTGCGCAAGCAGTTCCAGACTTTTTGAGCGGATAACAGCCAGATCGAGGCTTGGTTTTGCTCTCAGAAAGAGCACTTTATGCCGGTCTGCCCCGGCTACAAAATCATATAGGGGGGTCTGCCGGATCCCGTCCAATTCAGACACGCTACCAGAAATACTATGGACCACCACCAGCTGCTGCCCCTCCCGCAGGATTATCCCACAATGAGACATCCCCTCGGCATCATCCATCGTCTGGGCTATCAGGTTGGAAATCATCGATCGTCCCTTTCGCAGAACTATATCTCCATCCTCCAGATCCAAGGCTTCCACTGCCTGCCAGATAGACTCTGGAACGCAAAAAAGGGCAGGTGCGGCACTTGATATGCCAGATCTGCCCAATAGTAATAGTATAAAGCTGAGAGCTATAAGCTTACTTCTGCATCCCATCTTTGTCGATTTTGACTTTCCAGGTTCCATCAACCTTTACGAGTGTGAGAGTCTCTTCCTGAGGTGCCTCGTCCTGATGTGTCTCTTCTTTGAATTCTTCCGTGAGTTCGACTGTGTATTTTACGGTTGCTACGTCGTCCACGATCTCGGTGCTGATGATTTTGTGACTGGAGATTATTTTGGAGTCGTTTTGGATCATGCCAATGAACTCTATGGTCTTGTGTGATTCTTCAAGGGAAAGGGCTTTCATGGTCTCGACATCATTCTTCTCCATTGCTGTGAGGAACTGGTCGGCAACATTCTGTGGCTTTTGACCACAGCCCGCGATAATGAGCAGAGTGGCAAGTACCAATAATATAAGGATTGCTTTTTTCATTTGGATTCTCCTAATCTTCGATGAGGTATCATCTCCTGAACAGACCGCATCCGTCAAGGAGTATTTCAAACCAGGTGTTTAGGACTAGCTCTTCTGGTGGCATGCTATCAACGGCAGAGCATAATTTTCTTTGTGTATGAATATCCTTCTACTTGCAGACGCAGCAGATATACTCCACTTGGAAGCCTATTACCACTGTCATCAGTAGCCATCCAGGCTATCTCACCATCCCTGCCTGCTGCAATAGAATTCTGGGTTTTGATCAATTGGCCTTTGAGGTTGTAAGTGCTAAAACTGATATTTGAAGCTGCGGGGATCGAGTATTGCACCTTTGCCTGCATTTGGACGGGATTGGGATATATCAAGAAGCCGGGCACAACCGGAGTGACGTGGGGATCCGAGTTTATGACCGAGCTTTCGTATTGAAAATTGTAAGATGGGAAATCTTCTGAGTAACCTAGCCCCACAGGCATACCAAGGCTGTTCCAACTTCGCTGATAATAACTCGTGTGGATTCCACTCTCTGTTATATAAAAGTATGGATGCCATGTGAAGGGCTCATACCACCCACCACTGGGATTTACAGAACAATAAGTTAGCTCCGTGATTGGATAATTATCATCCATGGAGAAAACGTTGAAGAACGTATATCTTCTCAGGATGATACTCGGCATATAGCATTCGTATTTTTCAAACTGATAAGGTTGGGCAAAGGGTGTGTTGCTATAGCCGTACAGAATACGATTTGATATACGCCAACGGAGAGAATCGGGAGAAGTATAAAATGTTTCTTCGAGACGTCGCCCCAGATCGTCCCGCGTACACAATATCCTTTGCCAGCTAAGCGGAGAAGCGTCTTTGACCATAGTTTCCGCTAGCTTCATGTTTTCGTCGTACGTGTACCAGATCTTCGTCTGATAGTCCGCTTCACTCTGTGAATAAGACATACAATCTTCCAGATAGTAGCCATCATAATTAATCTTACTGATCCTGTATTCAGGAGCGTTAAAATCAATACAGAAGGGGCTTCGAACCAGAAAGAAATCCGGTAGCAGTTCCACATGACCATCAAAATCTATATTTTCTACAACATGGCTAGAGCCATAATCGTCAGAAAGAAATGATTCCCTTTGGATTTGGATGATCTGCAGGGGACTGGAATCTGAACTGATAAAGCGACGTAATCCGTGAAAAAAAGAATCCGGCCCACCAGAGATACCGGACATCTGATACGTATCAACTCTTCTTACAAAATGGATGTCGGGATACTCCTGAGCCCAAAGAGTACTCATAAGTAACACACTGATCAAGCAGCTCAAAACTAAAACTTTCACCAAATCTTTCATTGCCTCCTCCCTTGTGGATACATCAAAAGTCTTACATGGCACATTTCAATATTTGCCATAAATAAGTCAAGTA
>CAZZCS010000006.1:0-41796 GCA_964652645.1 uncultured Candidatus Cloacimonadota bacterium
TCTCAAAGAATACAAGGATTGCTGCCTAATGACGTTATTATTTTTGAACAGTCTCAGCGGTTCCACATCCTTTATCCAGCCAAGTAATTCTTGACGTTTTCTATGCTTCCAAATACCTTGGCTCAAATTTAATATTCTGACAGGAGTTCACATATGAAATATGCAGTTATTGTACTCATGATTGTTGTGTTGCTACTTACAGCTTGTGCACCAGCAAGACAAAAGCTAAGCCCAAGAGCAAATGTAGCATTGAAAGATGCTAACGTATTGTACCAGCAAAAGAATGTCGATAGAGCTCTTACAGCGTACCTGGAAGTTCTCAAGGATAACCCGGACTATGCAATCGCCCTCCGTAGAGTTGCTGATATAAACTTGTACTATGGCGAGCAAAATCCCAGTAAGGCCATTGAATACAATAAGAAAGCATTTGAATACTACGCCAGAGCTATCGCTGTGACTGAATCCTTTGAGAACCTCAAAGAGCAAGACCAGGCTGATCTCAGAGACATGAAGCGCAGACAGAGAGGAGCATGGACACGCATTTTTACAGCTGCAGATCAGCTCTATACCCAGGGCAATACCACAGACGCCATGGCTGGTTTCCAGATTGCTTCTGATCTTGATGCTGAAAGAATTGAACCTTTAATAAAGCTGAAAGACATTTACGAAAAAGAGCTTAAGGATTCTGAACGCGCAGAACAGATCATGCTTCAGCTGTATCAAAGAAAGCCCAAAGAAGTGCTACTACTTCAAGAAATTGGAGCTTTCTATTTCAATAAACCAGACCATAGCAAAGCACTCGAATTCTTCCAGAAGGCACTTGTAGAAGCTCCTTTGGATACGAATATCATGATGAATATCTCCTTCTGCTATTACGAATTACAAGACTATCAAAACGCCCTGAAAATGACGGAAAAAGTACTGGAACTTGAACCTCGTAATCTTGATGCCCTCGAAAATGCTAGATCTATTGCCTTGAGGCTCGAAATCAATGAAAAAGCCATAGAATTTATGAAAGTAATCCTTGATATCAAGGAGAACGACACAGATTATATGAACCTGTGCCGTCTGCTAAGTAGCATGGAAAGAAATGCAGAACTGATTGTCTGGGGCGAGAAATGGTTCAAGTACAATCCTACCAGTATTATGGCTGCGCAGTTTGTATATTTGGGCGCTAACAGGACAAACAATACAGCGCTGGAAACCAAATACAACAATATCATTCGCAGTTTGCAGTAAATATATATTAAAGAGTTAGAGAGCCTGCTGTTTCAAGCAGGCTTTTTTTATGAATAAGACATATCGTTATGCTTTTTTGGCCATTCTCTGCTGGTCCAGTGTTTCCACTGCGTTCAAGCTCAGCCTGGACTTCCTCAGCCCTTTAGGGTTGTTATTGTTTTCTTCTTTATCTGCTTCGATCTTTTTGGGCATTGTCTTCTTTGCTCAGGGTCATCACAGACGACAGACCCAGAGCTTCATGCGAAACCTGAGAGTATCTCTACTCTCAGGTTTTCTCAATCCCTTTCTTTACTATCTGGTCCTCTTCGAGGCTTACAATCGCCTTCAAGCCCAAGAAGCCCAAGTGCTTAATTATACCTGGGCAATCGTTCTTTCCATAATGGCCGCTATTTTCTTTAAACAGAAGTTTGGCAAGCTTGATCTACTGGCGCTGATGGTCAACTTTATGGGCGTAGTTGTCATTGCAACCAAGGGTAGAATACTGAGCATGAGCTTCACAGATCCAGTGGGAACCGGCCTTGCAGTAGCATCATCGCTGATTTGGGCTTCCTACTGGCTTCTGAATATGAACGATAAAAGAGAGCTTGTCCCCAGGTTATTCTATAACTTCGTTGCAGGGAGCACGCTTATTGGTATACATCTGGTGGGTTTGATGATGACGGGATACAGACCATTGATTTTTATCGGGAACAAGTTGTCATCCTCTTGGGGGCTTGTGGGAGCTGTCTATGTGGGAATCTTTGAGATGGGACTCACTTTCATCTTGTGGAACAAGGCGCTATCTCTCACAGATAAGACATCCAAGATTGCAAACTTGATTTTTCTGACGCCATTTATATCACTAATGTTTATCGCAGTGTTGCTAAAAGAGAGCATTAGTATTACCACTCTTCTGGGCTTGGCCCTGATTATCAGTGGGAATATGATCCAGCAGATCAGGAAGGGCCGACAGACTTTGCTTGACAGCTAGAGCTCTTTCCAAAACTTGGAATCTGCCAGGTGCAGTGCAATGGTTGCTTGTGAACCATGTCAGGTCAGGAATGAAGCAGCATTAAGCAATCACAACCATGTGTCGCTGTTAACCTGGCATTTTTTGTATTTAGGTATGGAAAATGCATATTGATAAGGGATCAAAGACCAAAGGACATAGCATGAGAAGAACATTGATTGTTATTTTGTTCACGATAATGGTACTTAGCATCTGGGCAAGACCAGTCAAGGTAACCAGTTATCGTATAGATGAGGATGTGAAGAGGCTAAATCAACTCAACTTCAGTATGGACTTCGTAAACCGCGACACAAATACTATCATCGTGTACGTGAGAGATGATGTCGAGTATCAGAAACTTGCCCATAATGGTTTTAGCGCAGAGCCCATGCCCTATGAAGCTCAGGATTATGCCCGCCGCCTCTGGGAAGAGACAAAAGATTCGGATAACCCCATGCGGGAATACTATTCTCACGATCAATATGTCCAATTCATGCAACAAACTGCCGCCAACTACCCCAGCATCTGCGAACTTGTTCAGATTGGAACCTCAGTTCAGAATCGGCCTATATTGTTTTTGAAAATATCAGATAATGTAAGTATCGCTGAAAATGAACCTGAGTTTCGTTACGTCTCCAGTATTCATGGGGACGAAGTAGTAGGCTTCGATCTATTGATCCGCCTCATTCAGCTTCTCACCTCCGAATACGGATCCAACCCCAGAATAACCAATTTGGTAAACAATACTGAGATCTGGATCAATCCTCTCGCCAATCCAGATGGCTATGTACTCCAGCAGAGGTTCAATGCCAATGGTATAGACCTCAACCGTAATTATCCCATGCCCAACGGAGTACAGCATCCAGACGGAAATCAATGGGCAATAGAAAACGTTGCAATGATGAACTTCTTTGCCGATAAAAGAATAGTTCTCTCTGCCAACTTTCATGGCGGAGCCCTGGTAATGAACTACCCTTGGGACTACACATATACCCTGACTCCGGACGATGCTCTTATCCAACAAGCAGCTCTGGCTTATGCCTCGAATAACACTCAAATGTACAACAGCAGCTCCTTTACAAACGGAATCACTAATGGTGCAGCCTGGTATGTGATTACAGGCTCTTACCAGGACTGGAATTATGGATTTACAAATACTATTGATATTACAGCTGAGATAGGGAATATAAAATGGCCTCCGGCTTCGCAACTCGTTAACTATTGGAACCAAAATCAAGAATCTCTTCTCTCCTATATGGAGTTTGTCCACAGGGGAGTCAATGGTGTAGTTCAAAGCATTGCTGGGCAACCTCTTGATGCAGTCATCTCTGTCCAGGGAAACAGTAAAACCATTCTTACTGATCCCCAAGTAGGAGACTATCATAGAATGCTACTGCCTGGAAACTATAGCATCACAGCATCTTCACCCGGCTATATATCACAAACAGCGACTGTTACAGTTCCTCCCACGGGAACAGTAACCCAGGACTTCACGCTGGAAGAAGCGCAGACTATGGCCTTTTTGGGCCGTGTCCACTCACTTTCAGGCGAACCAATTTCTGGTGCGAATGTCACTATTCAGGCTGCAAATCAAACCCCTATGGTGGTCAATACCAACGACCTGGGAGAGTTTTTCATACCCAGTATGTTTGAAGGCGAGTATCAGCTAACGATCGCCGCCAGCACCTATGCTGTCTTCCAGCAAGATATCTCCTTCAGAGCTCTGGACTCTGCTTCAGTTTTTGTTTTGAATCAACCACTCATGAGCGAAGATTTCGAAAGTGGCCTGGGTAACTGGACTGTTCAGACTCCATGGGCAGTTACATCGCTGCAAGGTAATAGTGTGTTGACAGACTCACCTGCGGGAAACTATGCAAATAATCTAAACCGTTCCGTTACCATAGCGAGCCCCATATCATTGGTCAATATGGAAAACCCGGTTCTCTCCTTTGTCACCCGTTATGATCTAGAAAGTGGGTATGATTTTGTGCATGTGGAAGCCTCTGTGAATGGCACTTCCTGGACAACCCTACACAGCTTTACTGGCACAGAGATGGAATGGCAGCAGGTTCATGTTCCTTTGCAGGACTACACAAACCAAAACCTTTGGTTTCGTTTCAGGATCCGTACCGATACCAGTGTCACTGCTGATGGCATATACATCGATGATGTTACAGTATCAGGACAATCGAACTCTACAATCGTTTTTGGAGATATAGATAACGACTGGATAGTCTCTACTCACGATGCTCAGGCTGTTTTGGATTATTCTATTGGATTGGATCCTATCCCTACCATCGATCCTGCCCCTTGGGATGCACTGAGACTTACTGCAGCAGACCTGGACGAAGATGGAGAGATTAGTTCTTTAGACGCATACCAGATATGGGCTTACATATCTGGAAACATACCTCCAATCCTTTCGGGTGAGGTGCTGGAAGTAAGCTTGCCAGCGGTCGAGCTCTCTATGGACAATGAGTTTGTCCTCATGACTTTCAGCCCATCGGAAGATTTACTAGCATTTGATCTTAGAATTGAAAGTGCTACAGACATTCAGATTGTGGATGTCGATTGGGGCGACACTAGCAATATGCTGATTTCTGAAAACATCCCTGGCCTGCACTTAGGCATGGTCAAGCATCAGAATGACGCCTTCAATGGCTTTAGATTCAGTCTGAATGATGAGGCTTCTTTGAACCTTACCCTCAGGATTAATGGAATTGAACAGCTGTACACCTTCAATACTTCCACTGGGATAACTGGCCTTGCTACTCCTCCCCTTTCTTTCAATCTTAGCCAAAACTATCCAAACCCCTTCAATCCCATTACGAGGATAAAGTTTACCCTTCCAGAGGCATCAAACACGTCTCTCAAGATTTATAACACCAGGGGGCAGCTAGTTCAAGTGCTACATGATGGTCTTTTGACCAAGGGGCAACACACCTTCACCTGGAACGGTAAAGATCAATCGGGTAGTCCTTTAGCTTCAGGTGTATATCTATATAGATTAGAGTCTCGGGAATTCAATCAAATCAGAAAGATGATGTTACTAAAATGATGAAGCTAGACTCCATTGGAATCCTATTGGGACTGCTGCTTTGCTCTTGCCTTATTGCTTGCCCGAAAGCCAAGCAAGAGACGCAGACAGAGGCTATCAGAGAGTCAATAGTTTTTAGGAAAGATGGTATCCTGGAAGTTCAAGCTGGATCCCGCGTAATTGCCTCTTTCGATATTGAGATAGCAGATAATACCAGCGCTAGAGTTCAAGGATTGATGCACCGGGAGACGATGGAAGCAGATCAGGCTATGCTCTTTATTTTTGACACCCAGGAATATCAGTCTTTCTGGATGAAAGATACGTATCTACCCCTGGATATGCTATTTATCGATGCCAAGCTCAATATTATTCAGATAGTCGAAAACACCACGCCCTTCAGTGAGGAGTTTATAATTTCTGAGGAACCAGCGCGGTTTGTACTCGAAGTTCTAGCTGGTACTTCTGCAAAAATGGGTCTTGAACCTGGTCAAAAAATACGTTATTACAGGAACGACAAATGAAGAAACTTCCTTTTCTGGTTTTGGTACTAGTTCTGGTACTAATGGCTGCATGTAAAAACAAAAAAATAGAACAGACAGAAGTCGCGCATAGCGATACTCCAGAGTATACAGAAACTCAGGTTGACGAGAAGATTGATGAACAGCAGAAACCTGAAGTGCTTTCCTCAAGCATCCAGAACTATAAATATTCATGGACAGATTCAGATCAAATCCCCCCTGTCGTAATCATCATTGATGATTTTGGTTATATCAACAACGAGCTTCTTGACGATTTTACTCGTTTACCCAGGGAAGTTGTCTTTGCAGTCTTACCTGATTTGCCCCATTCTGCTATAGCCGCTCAGAAAGCAGCCAACACCGGACATGAAGTGATTATTCACGTACCCATGCAAGCCAAAACCAGTAACATCTCACCTGGAGAAAGATACATCAAGGAAGGCATGACCTATAGGGACGTAGAAGCCCTACTCAAAGATTTCTACTCCAGCATGCCCATGGCAATAGCGGTCAACAATCACATGGGAAGTACCAGCACATCAGATCCCATCCTTATGGATCATGTAATCACATTTCTCGAGGCCAATAAACTCGGTTTTGTCGATAGTTTTACCATTTCATCCTCGGTTGCTTTCAACCTGGCGCAGAGCAGAGGATTGAAAAGCGCCAAGCGAGACATCTTTCTCGATGTCCCAGACAATAGTGATAAAACAATCATTTCCAATATTGAGAGTCTGGGTAAATTTAAAGGTAGAAGAGAACCTATTGTTATCATAACACATTGCCACAATAGAGATAAGCTAAATGCACTACAAAACTTCATCGGCCAAATCAGAGCCATGGGGATTGAGCTAATCGACCTAAAGTCTGCAATGACATTATATCCTCTCTGAGCTGTTCTTCGCAGGGAATTCTCCTGCACTGAAAGTTGTTGACACAATTATCAGTGTCTTTAAAATGATTATATGGCACAAACAAAGAAGAAGAGTATCACAGATCTTGATCTGGAGAACATTAAAAAGATTTCCGGGGAGTATCACGGCGCTGATTTCAAAGCGAAGGAAGCGTGTTGTACCCTTATTACAAACTATTTAGACACATACAGCTTTGCAAATCATCAAGATGTTTATATGGAAATGCTACAGTTTGTAGCACGACATTACTGCAATAGCAAGGATACTGAATTGGCCCTGAAGTATCTGAATACCGCTCTGGATTTTGCAAATAGGCATCACTATGAGGCATATTTAGATGATGTCAATTCCAATATGGCTATAGCGTATGCTCTGGGAGGCAAATTTCTGGATGCAATTGATATCTGGGAGTGCTTACTAGATAAAACAGAAGACGTTAGATTAAAAAATAAAGTGATGAACAACCTGGTTATCGCTTATGGATATACGAGTCAGTTTACCAAAGCTATTGATATGTCCTACCTGCTTCTAGATTTGCTCGAACAAGGGGACGATCCGGAAGCTCTGGCTTCTCTTTACTTGAATCAAGGAAATGCCTACAATCATGCCTCTCAGAATGAAAAAGCTTTGGACTCTTATTATAAAGCTCTCAACCTTCTTGAAAAGCAGAACGATCAGGCTGCTGTTTGCTCTGTGCTAAACAATATCAGTTTAGTCCTGGGAAAGCTAAACAGGATTGAAGAGGCCATAGACTATTCAAATCGTTGTCTAATTCTACGTATGGTTTACTTTTCAGATGCATACTTGGCTGTTTCATACAGTAATATTGGGTTTATACATCAGCAGAATGGCAATCACGAAGAAGCATTATTGTATCTGAATCGAGCCCTCAAGATTTACGAATCTGGCACTGATGCTGCTGCCTTGGCCCAGTGCCATATTCACATCAGTGACAGCTTGATTGGACTATCAAATTTTCAAGAAGCATCGACGCATGCTCTTGAGGCAGAGAAGATTGCACGTGATCTCGGACTCCATAAAATACTATTTTTAGTCTACGAAACCCTGGCAACCTGCTATAGTAGAATGGAGCTCTACAAGGATGCTTTTCAATATACCCAAGCTTACAAAGAAATTTTGGATCAAAGACTTGAGGAAATTACTTCAAATATGATCTCCAAAGTAGAAGCTGATTATCTTCGTCACAAAATTGAAGATCAGGCAGAAACATACCGAGCCCAAAACGAGGAACTGAAGAAAACGAACAGAATCGTAAAAAAGAAAACGAGGGAAGCAAGCAAAATCAACAGAACTCTTCAGGAGACTAACAATCTCATGAATCGACTCATCTCGATCCTATCTCATGATGTGAGAGGTCCCATCTCGAACGCTACAACAGCGCTGAGAATGATTACATCCGGCGAGTTTGCTTTGATCGAGAGCGGGGAAATGATCTCGGATGTATCAGAATCGCTAGAAGAAACTACAGATCTCTTGACTCAGATCCTTCTCTGGGTTGAATCTAAGAGTTTCTCTGCTAATATCGATAAAATGTTGAGGCCTGTTGATCTCAACCCCATCCTGAATAGTATACTACGGCTGTATAACAACCAGATTAAACAGAAATGTCTTGTTGTTACCGTTGTATCACAAGCGGATATGAACATCGTATATAGCGAGCCGAATACACTCAAAATTATCCTGAGAAACATTATAAGTAACGCTATCAAATTTACTCATAATAATGGATCAATCAACATCGCTATCTATCCCAAGGGAGATAGGCTCTATCTACGGTTTACTGACAATGGCATCGGTATGACTGAGAGCCAGATCCAAAGCCTCTTGAAGAGCAAATTGAGCTCACGGGAAGGAACAAACAAGGAACTTGGCATGGGGATAGGGCTCAGACACTGTATCAGCTATCTCAAGGTACTACAAGCTGAGCTTGAAATCAGTAGCGCAGTCAATCAAGGGACTTGCTTCACAATCAAGTTACTTAGGGATAAACCCAAGGCCTAGAGCGTATTACGAATCATTCTGATACTAATTCGGGAGATCAGCAAATCGACGATATTGCTGCTAGTCCTTTGAGGATGAATAGCCTCTAAACAAGATCTTGTTTATCAAGTTTTTTTCAGTTGCTTACTCCATGAATCCCGAAGAGGAACAATTCTGTTAAACACAATTCTATCACCACATGAGTCCTGATCTACTACAAAATAACCATGCCTCAAGAACTGGAAGTGTTCTCCAATCTGAACTTCTTTCACAGCTGGCTCTGCCATACTGGTAGTGATTACTTTGAGGGAATCTGGATTCAGGTACTCTTTGTAGTCTTTACCTTCCTCGGCATCATCAGGATCATGAAGGCTAAAGAGCTGATCGTATATCCTGGTTTCAATAGCAACGGCATGCTGTGCAGAAACCCAGTGAATGGTTCCTTTGACTTTTCTGCCATCAGGAGTTCCGCCACCCTTCGATTCCGGATCATAGGTACAAACCAGCTCGACAACATCGCCATCATTATTTTTGATTACTTCTTTACATGTGATATAATATGCATGTTTGAGTCGCACTTCACTGCCTGGTGAGAGCCTGAACCAACCCTTGACAGGGTGTTCCACAAAATCACTCTTTTCAATGTATATAACATTTGAAAAGGGTACAATATGATGGCCTGCTGCTTGATCTTCAGGGTTGTTTTCGGCTGTGAACTCTTCGACCATTTCTTCTGGATAGTTTTCAATCGTTACTTTCAACGGTTCCAGTACTACCATCAGACGATTTGCGATCTTGTTCAAATCTTCTCTTACGCAAAATTGCAAGAGATCGTAATCGACTATCGAACTGGCTTTTGCGACTCCAATCCGATCACAGAAATCCCGGATCGCTTTTGCGGTAAAGCCGCGTCTTCTCATCCCTGCAATGGTCGGCATACGAGGGTCATCCCATCCTGATACGAGAGAACTCTTTACCAACTCAAGAAGTTTTCGCTTACTCATTACTGTATATGATAGATTCAACCTTGCAAATTCAATCTGCTGGGGATGGCATGGTACTGGTAGTTGATCCAGGAACCAGTCGTATAGTGGTCTGTGATCTTCAAACTCCAGAGTACAAATGGAATGAGTAATCCCCTCTATAGCATCTGATATGCAGTGAGTGTAATCATACATCGGATATATCTGCCAGGTGTCTCCAGTTCTGTGATGCTCTGTCTTTTTGATCCTGTAAATCACAGGATCACGCATGTTTATGTTGGGAGACTTCATGTCTATCCTGGCTCTCAGAGAACACTCACCTTCTTCAAAATCGCCATCGCGCATTTTTCTGAAGAGCAAGAGATTCTCTTCTGGGGATCTATCACGATAGGGGCTATCTTTTCCTGGGACAGTAAGAGTTCCTCTATATTCTCTCATTTCTTCCGGAGATTGATTACAGACATAGGCTTTTCCCTGTTCGATAAGGTACTCTGCAAAGCCATAGAGCCTGTCGAAGTAATCTGAAGCAAAAAATAAGTTCTCATGCCAATCAAACCCGAGCCATTTGACATCCTTCATTATCGAATCAACATATTCAACATCTTCTTTTACAGGGTTCGTATCATCAAACCTCAGGTGACAAACTCCCTTGTAATCCCTCGCCAATCCAAAATTGAGGCAGATGGATTTGGCATGGCCAATATGCAGATATCCGTTTGGTTCTGGGGGAAACCTGGTGACGATTTTGCTATGTTTACCGCTTTCCAGATCCTTATCTATGATAAATCTGATAAAATTCGAGGCGGCATTACTCTCGGCTATTGTCTCTTTGTCAGCTTCTTCATTTATATTCATTTCATCCTCTAAAGCACTAATTAAAGTCAGTGGATAGATTTTTTAAACCTCACTATTAGTCAAGCCCATTATGTAGAGGATGTACCCACTGGGTATTTTTTACCCACTTATTCTTGATTTCCGTTTGCTAGTGCTCTTTTGTGATACTCGCTTATCTATCTGTCTGCCATACTATTAGGCGTCATCAATGGGGACTTACTGCCTGGTCGCTTGATTGGAACAGAGAATGCATATACATTAGTATAGAATTAAAGAGGTACTCATGCAAGCCAAGACAATACTTAAGACTATGGACATCGAAAGTCTGATCTCGAAGGAGATTCTGGATCGCTCTTTTAACAGGGCCGGTCTGTGTGCTTTTTGCGCAAAAAAGATGACCTGCATACTCAGTGAGGATCGAGGTTTGGTTTTTGACTGCAGTGAGTATGAAGCTGGAGAGGAGAGCACTTCTCTTGTCACATTTTCCGCCATTGGCATGACTCGAGACATTGATGATGAAGAAAACTTGTTTGGCCTATGCTGTGAATGCCAAAAACGAGATATATGCCAGCTCAAAGATCTAAGCGGAGGAATCTGGCACTGCCAGGAATACATATAGATTTTCGACACATACCTCAACACACACACGGGGGCGCCTGCCCCCATTTTTTTTACTACTTGATAGACCTTTGTTCACCTCAGAAGTTGTAAACTGTTACGCCAGTCATCGGTTTAAGAGCAGATGGATTGAAGCAGCTTTTGACACTATTTCCAACAGATCAAAAGCCTCATCGACAGTTTTGCCGCAACAAACCAGTCCATGGTATTGCCAGACTAGCACTCGAGAATAAGCAACTGCCTCCAGACATTGGCTTGCCAACTCAGCTGATCCGGGAGCAGAGTAGGAAGTAAATGCCACTCCCTCTTCTAGATACATGCTCATTTCGGGAAGCACGTGATAGAGTTCCTTTTCAAGTTTTGATCCATAGTCTTTATGATGAGATAGAGCAATGATTTCTGGGGGATGCACATGCAGGATAACCTTCTCTTGCTTCTTGTTGTTCAAGAAGTACTCTTGCATTCTTCGGTGACTTAGCCATTCTGAAGTGGGTTTTGTCCCAGGAGGATATACAGTCTCACCGGCTGAGTTCACATTGATTAGTACGAAACTCTGCTTTGGATTGGATTTAATCGCACGATATCTAGATCCTGTTCCAGATACCAGGTACCACTCTCCATCCAAAGAAACCTGAAGCTCTCGCTCAAACAAATCTGTGATGTTTACAGATATGTTTCCCGCATTAGCCTCTGCCATTCCTCGCTGCCAGATCCTCTCCCCTATATCAGAAATCTTATCAACAAGATATCTGAAATCTGGATTTTGCATCAAGATTCCCCAATAATCAATTTCCACAATCTCAGGGTAAGGCAAACTCCGGGCTTGTGTTACTACGACAATCCTCGCAGCGGTTGAGATCGATTCGTTTGGGTAGGCTCCGAGTGCAGTCTCCTCGGAAAGTGTAATTCCATCGCAGCCATCCAGAATAGCATTTGCCAAATCGCTTACTTCTGCTCTCAAAGGATGGGGATTGTTCACCATCGTCGAAAGTATCTGGGTAGCCAAAAACACAGGTTTACAATGCTTGTTACAACGCTTTACAATATCTTTTTGTATCAAAGGGATCAGAAGCGGATCCACATGCAAAGCCAAATCTCCTCTCGCCACAAAAAAAGCATCTGCCATGGTAATGAGTTTATCTGCATGGCTTAAAGCTGAATCTGTCTCAAATTTCATAACAACTTTGGGTGGATCTGATTTTACGTGCGTTTCGAAGAAATCATAAAACTCTTCTAAATCTTTGGGATTCTCCACCATAGATAGTGCCAGGAAGTCCACTTCGTGGTCAATACCCTGTAGGATAAGTTTCTTATCTGTTTCTGATAGATATTGATGCCTCCTTGATTCAGATATAGCCTTAATGTGTGCGTTGGTGCGAAGTGTGCCAGAATTCATGAAACGAATTGTTATGGATCTATTATTGACCTCTTTGAGCTCTGCAGCAAGCTCTCCATTCATAAACTGGATCTTCGTTCCAGGGTCGCAACCCTGAAAACATAGATTCGTAGATACTACTTGTGTTGGTGTCCACAAGTCGCAGCCGGTACATATCTCCAGAGTAGAATTCTCTTGCACTTCAAGCGATTGATCAAACCCGAAAACTCTAAATTCGGGACCTGGAAGGTCCAGCATCGTTTTCACATCAGGCACGTGACATTTGAGTTGATCGAGCATGGAATCAATCTGATGCTGATCCAGATGAGATGCATTGAGTCTAGCGATACTCATACCACTTTTGTGATACCCAAGTAGTTCAGACTTGTTGCACCTCGAGGGCGTAACAGTAGCAATAATTTCTATCTTCTTCATGTAGTAAGTATGCTATTTTTCTCCGTTGGCATTCTTATCCCGACATATCTTCTCTACTTCCCGGAAGTTCACTTTGCCACTCGCCATCATTGGGATATTGTCGATTACATAGAATTGGCGTGGAAGAGCGATGGAAGGCAGTTCTTTTTTCAGTTGTTTCATCACTGCATGCATATCAAAATCGCCATTGGCAACGGCAGCTACCACATCCGCACCCTTGGTCGGGTTGGGGACATCCACCACACAGCATATAACATCTTCAGGAAGGAGTTTACTAAGAAGGCTTTCCACTTTTACAAGTGATACCATTTCTCCACCCACCTTGACAAATCTTTTCAGTCTGCCTCTATGCCAGAGGAAACCATCTTCGTCGATTATTCCAATATCTCCAGTATCATACCAGCCATTATGAATCCTGAGCGAAGTCTCTTCGAGATCACCAAGGTAACCTAGCATAACCAAGTCCCCTTTCACCATAATCTTACCTTCCTGATTGGGGCCCAGTATCTTATCGGTATTTATGTCCAAAATTCGTACCTGAACTTCAGGAATCGGCTTTCCAATGCTACCTAGCTTTTGATATGTAGGAGTATTTGTGGAAATCACGGGACTAGTCTCGGTGGTTCCATACCCTTCGAATATTTTTATGTTATGCTTTTTGATGAAGCCATCGTATACTTTCTCTGGAAGTTTATCAGCACCTGCAATGGCAAACCTGATAGACGAGAAGTCTCCCGGATCAGACTTTTGTAAATAGCCATAAAAGAATGAGGGAGTCGCTGCAATGATTGTCACTTTGTAATCTCGCACCAGATTGCTAACAATTCTATAGTCGAGCGGATTGGGATAAGTCACCATTGTACAGCCCATGATCACGGGAATCCAAAAATCGACTGTGAGGCCAAATACGTGGAAGAATGGCAGGATCGAGATGAAGGTGTCATCCGATGTTACATCAATGATCTGTGGGACTATATCGACGTTGTGAAGAATGTTTCGATGAGTTAGCTGAACAGCCTTTGGTTCTTTTTCGCTGCCACTGGTAAAGAGAATTGCAGATACTTCATCCAGAGTTCCATTATGAATCATGCCCTTCAGCGTGGAATATGGGAGCTTGGACATCAGGGCTGCTTTCAACTTACCAATAGTTGTGACCCGCATGAGTATATCTTCCACAAAAACCATGTGGTCAATGGGTTCCAGGTTCAACTTCTCCAATAGCTTTTTACTGGTTATGATAGTCTTGAAGTTGCATTTCTCTCTAGCATATAAGGAGTTCTCAATGGCACCGGTAGCGTAATTAATCATTACTGGCACTTTTCCGTTCATCAGGACACTGATAATCGAGAGCATACATCCGACCGAGGTGGGGAGCATAACTCCTATGTACTTTCCTTTTATCTTACCAACATGCTCCTTGAGGATCAACGAGGCAATCAAGAGCTTACCATAGGTATAATCCTTGTTTGTAGCTTTATCATATACAGCTATCTTGTTCGAGAATTTTTTGGCTGTCAGTACAAATCTGTGGTGTAATTGTTTCATAACATATCCTCTACTTTTGTATCATTCATTTATCTTAGTTAATAATGTGGAGCCAATCACGTAGTAAAAACTCCAACCTTCCTATCAGTAGTGAAACACGCGCCATCACAGTATATCCAAAAGAAGCCCCAAAACTAATCATTAAAAACCAGATGCCAATCTTTGAAGGTATGGCAAATACACCTTCTCTTCGGCGACTGAAATAAAAGAAGTACACGCCGCATAGAGTACCGATTATCAACAAGATTGATCCCACCATCTCTACCTTTGTGCTCATAGCAAAAGGGTTTATCATACTGGCCGTTATCTGGGATAGCAAATCACTCTGAGTGTATCTCATCATGCTGATCCCCGCTGATGTGCCAATAACCAATGCTAGAGGATAGCGACTGAGCCATTGCGTCTTGGGGATCAGTCTGAGGAGCATCATGACCCCCAGTAGTCCCGGAATCAGTAGGATCGAATTACCTCTAAAATCTGTAATAAGCTTTGTAATCAAATTTGGCATAATCACATAGTAAATCAGATAGACTAGCCAATATCCTGCAGACAGACCGACGAATATCTGTTCTGCTAGCTTGTAAAAAGGATTGTCTTTATAGAGAAAACTGAATATGCAAAATGTGAAAAACGCTCCCATCCAGATCCCAACAACATTCATAATCGCAGGCATATCAATCTCCGTCGGGTTTTAGTTTTCGTCTTCTGATCCGCCAGGCTTTTATATTTCCCAACAAGACGAAGACAAGGATTAACAGATGTGCGATAGACTGTGCGTCCATTTTTTTAGTAGCAGGCCCGACTACGTCTAGCAAGCCTTCATACTCTGATGCAGCTTTCAACCCGCCCAGTAAGCCACGAAGTTGATTCTGCTGGTTTATGTATGGTAAGAAACCCGGAGCACTGATAGCAGTCGTTCCTCCCGATACGGGAATACCATGCTTGTCGTGAGCAGCCATAATCCATTGTTTTATTCCGGGATCACCGGCTGATAGGGATATAATACAAGCAGCATTTCGGATGCTCCTAAATCTTGATAGCATCGGTATATCAGATATCGGAGTACCCTGCACATCAGTGGGGAAAATCTCGTCTATGCTTCGGCCTAAAGCTTGAATCGTGATCATGCCACCAGTTTTATATCCCAAGTTGACATAATCGACCCCATACTGCTTATCTGGATATATCTCTTTGGCTTTTTGGAAGGCTTCATCGGCCAATTGAGCTCCCTGGGGCCATAGTGCAACAGCTACCAGTGCTTGATCTCTTTTCCAGGCGTGCTCTATGATAGCATAAGCCATGGGTTGGAGTTCTGTAACTGTTGCAGGGTCATAATCAAAGGAGATCACCGTTATTGATCCTGCCGGATTGCGGTCGACAAGATCATACACCATCTTCACGTGAGGCGAGACATCCGTTTTCCAGCCTATGGGCACAATGAGCGGGATGGTAACCGCAAGTAAGAGAACGAAGAATATAATCCGTCTTTCCCAGCTAGAACTACTATTCTTCATCAATCACTTCCCAAATACGATCTTTCAATCCCAATAATGATCCTGAGACTGCTGCCAATAATCCCCAAGGCAGCACTGATCATGATCGCTCTTTGAGCTGCAGAATTTGGATATTGCATGATAAAATCGGTCATTTCAGGAATTCGAAGTATACTCATTGAATCGGGTATCCAAGCTGTTAGCAAACCGCCAAAGCTCGTGCGACCAATAATTACTATCACTGCTGCTAACATGAGCAGATTGGACTCAAAACTCCTGATGATGAAGGCTCTATACGCGGCAGATGCAATGAAAAAGGCAAGAAGGGCAAACATCGTGGCAGATAAATGCAGATAGACATGGTCGAATAAATAGTCGAAAGGCTTTGATCCCAACCATTTTACTATCCCTTCCCCATGTCCCAATAAACCACTGCGGTTTTGCATACCCCACAGAAGCCCCACTGTTACCATGAGAAATAAGCTGCATAATCCAACCAGATAATACTGCCAGTTCTCCGACTTATTCAGTACTTTGGCCGTATTAACGCGAATTAGACTAATCAAGCCCAAGACAATTGCAAACCCAGATACGATCATAAACCATTCTTCGAGAGACGAGCTTATCCCGCTAAATGGCCTGTGAGGTATAAATTCAGACAGAACTACAATAAGTCCCATGAGAAACGTGATAATCATCGGTAGTGTTCGTTTCATAAATCAACCTGTGGACAAAAATTCTCTGAGACCGGAGTAGCCAAGTATCTCGAAAAGTACTCCAGCAACAATTAAAGACAGAACTAAAATCTTACCAAAATCATGCCCTTTTAGGCTTCCCAGCTGCTGCGGATCTCGTGAAAGATAAGCAGAAGCGGCAAAGAGTTCTTCTCCGATCAACGTGTAATCGCAGGAAACCACAAAGAAGGGCAGCTGGTGGGCATTAGCAGTACCAGAGGTCTGGATTGCTCCAGTGCTAAATCCTGTCTCAGCGAGAATCAGCGATTCTGCGTAAAAAGACCCCATGAAAAAGTTTGCTGCAGGCGCTTCTCTGAGCATAATCCCGTCCACACCGGCAACATAGCCAAACTGGTCTTCTGTCAGATAAAAGATGTTTTCTTCTTTGTAAGCATCCGGTTTCCCAGCTTTCATGAAAGCCTCTTTCACTACTTCCCGGGCAGCCGATAGCACCATGGACCATCGGCAGGGCACAATAATCTCTGTATTGTACTCTGCGGCTCTGAAGGCGAGATGGCTGAGGATTGTGAGGCTGGCAATAGTTTGAATCTCTTCCAAGTCTGCTATACCAGGTACGAATAGAATAGGTTTACCCTTCTCTGTAGCCCTCCCGATAGCTTCTTCCATACTATCAAGGCCACTAATCCGCCTGATATAATAGTCCTTACCCCTTCTGGCAGAATTTATGTAATACAGAATCGCAAAACAGATCATAAGTAAGACGATAAACATCCCCAGTTTACGCATGTAAAACCACTGTTGAATGGGGCTTGCTTCACTTTCTAGAATTAGGGTATCGCTTAAAGTCGTGCTGTACGCCATCAGGATATATCTGTATGGTTTATCATGCTGCAGATCGCTATCAACGAAGCTGTATTCTGCCTCAATTGATTCTAGTACTCTAGTTACTTCTTCGTTATCAGAATGTCTGTCAATGATGATGCTATCATATTCTTGCGGGATCCGGTACGTGATGATCAGATTTGAGCCATCATCCCACTCTTTGTCTGATACGTCAAATAGCGGAGCCGCCCAAGAGATGGCAAGCAGGAACGACAACAGAACAGATGATATAATTCTCTTCATAAGCAATGAAGGCCTGGAGCTTTCACTCCAGGCCTCAAATATGCTATTTTTGCATTTCTGATTTGATTTTCTCTGTAAGAGTTATCAGTTCCTTGATCTGTTCGGCAGTGAATTTTCCTTCAGCATCCGAATCAAGAACAGCTTTTATCTCTTTGGTGATTGCGCTTACTCTGATAAAGTATCCTTCCTCCACCAGATAGTCTTTGTCGATGGATCCCAGATTGCCAATCAGGCTGTTCCAGGTCCCTTTCTGATTCAGAATTTTGGTCTTTTCAAAATCATAATTCCTGCTGATAATGAAAGCCATTCTGTTTAAAGCTTGAGTCCAGCCTCCAAGCAGCATCAATGTATAGTTGTCGAACTCTCCTGTATCCCACAGTTTGTCCTCAACTTCACGCTTCAGATTGTCCAGGGCCATATCCAAATCATCCCAGTATTCTTTTTCTATCATCGTCTTGATGTCGTCTCCAAGACGATTGAATTCGCTTTCCAACCCAATCATAGTAGTCAGCTTCATCATTTCGCCTGAGATATCAATCATTCTCTTCTTGTTCCTGGTTCTGGAAGCGATTATGGCATCAGCAGTAAGCAGTCCCAGAGCAAAAGAGTTTCTAGGAACTTCCTGTTTTGCCTTGAAGATCGGATCCTTGGTAGCTGCATCAATATCTTTTGTATCAAAGAGGTCTATAGTTTTGAATACTTCTTTGAAAGAGGGAAGCGGTGCAAAAGTAGTAATCTGCTTCTGCATGGACTCATCCGGCAAGTTTGCCTTATCTGCTTTGGGCTTGCAGCTAATCATGGATACAACCACTAAGGCAATAGCGATAATAAACAAAATACGTTTCATCGTATTTTCCTCCTATTCTTTAAATAAATACTTCAGTTTTAACATTGTAACGACATTAAACACCAATAAATAAACTAAAAGGACCAGTACGTTATAATTCCAGGTTCTGATAGTTCCCCGGCCAAAGTTCTTAAAACTCGACAGGAAGACATTCTCCTGAGAATTGGCCTGCCGGCCATCCATCAAGCTTACAGAACTATTCAAAAAATCGTTGTTAACAAGGTCTGGGTCCCATTTGTGAGCTATATTCGCTTTACGTTTATCTATCTCCCTCAGTGCCTTGTTGTACTCAGATCTAGTAATTCTATTTTCTTTTAAACGATCGATATATGTCAATTTCTTTTTTTCAGCAGCATGGAGCTTGCGGTAGAAGACGTTGTTTTTGGCATAGGCAGTAACCATCCCTTCAAAAAGCCAGCGTGAGGGAATCAACTGTACTAACTCTGGGATAGGGCGTTGTTTACTGATCGTGATATCCTTGTTCATTCTTTCAAACTCAATCACTGCACCTCCAAAAATAATCTGAGGTATGAGGATCAGAGGCAACAAATTTATTATTGCCTTGTTATCCTTGATGAATGAAGAAGTCAGGAGACCCAAGGAATAACCTGTCATAGCAGCTAGTACCAAAAACGCAAAGCTACTTGCGAAGACTCCCCTGATATCCAGAACTAATGATGAGACGAGAATGTAAATCAGCACCTGGATAACAGAAAAAAAGGTCAGAGCCACCAGTTTTGAGATCAGATAGTAGCTCGTTTTCAGGTTCATAAGTTTCTCGCGGAGAATGATCTTTCTCTCGTCGAAGATCTCTTCTATGCTGTTTGAGAGTCCCAAAAACACAAACGCTATTATGGAGACAAATACATAAATCCCGATATTGCCATTCTGGCTGTAGGAGTATTTCTCTCCTTCGGGAGCAAGTCTCAGAATAAAAGAAATCACGAAAGCCAGAAGTGGAGCTTCGATAAAAGTAATGATGTTATTGGTTTTGTTCCTTAGCTTCATCTTCAAGCTTCTGTGAATAAAAGTAATTAAACTGATCCAGTGTGATCTCAAGTCCAGCTTTTTCCTCTTTCTCTTTTTTACGTGAGCAGCAGAAAAATCAGTGGGTCGAACGTCGTGCTGGATTATGTCGAAGAGCATTTTTCGCTTGAACTTATCTCTCCAGTACTCGGGGGGAAACTTGCGTTTGATCTGGAGCATCTTATTCTGCTGTTCGTATACGGGCAGATTATTACTCCCAAACTCAGGATATTGGACGATTTCGTACATATAATCGGAGGTAGTCGCGGCCTTCTTACTCTCTATTTCATGCTTTCTAAAGGTTAGCTGACTCAGCTCATAGTCGAAATAGTCGAAGCACTCCAGAGGGCTTCCATAATAAACTTGCTTGCCACCCATATCCATCAGCAGGACTTTATCAAACTTCTTAAAAATGGTGCTGCTAGGCTGATGTATCGTGATCAATATTATCTTTCCCTGCTCAGTAAGTCCATTCAAGATGTCAATTATCTGTTCTGTATCGTTGTATGACAGGCCAGAAGTGGGTTCATCACAGATAATAACAGTAGGTTCAAAGAGAAGCTCCAGGGCGATGTTCAGTCGTTTTCTTTCTCCTCCACTCAAGAGTTTCTTCTTAAAGTCTCCCACTCGAGTATCTTTGCGATGCAGCAAGTTTACCTGTTGGAGGATGTTATAAATCTTTTGATCGAGATAGGTCTTTGACAGTTTTGGCATTCTCAGTCGGCCGCGAAACCAGAGATTCTCATACACGGTTAGAAACGGGTACAACAGGTCATCTTGGGGAACATAACCAAAAAACTGAGTATAGTATCCAAGATTGGAAAAAATGCTCTTCCCATCAATCTGGATCTCTCCGTAAGTGGGCACAATCTCGGTACTTATCGTTTTTAGCAGAGAGGATTTACCGCTGCCACTGGGGCCCATTATTCCTATTAGATCGCCTCTTCTCGCATCGAAAGATATGCTGTCCAAGGCCAATTGACCATCGGCAAAATAATGCTTTATATCCATAATTGAAAGCTGCTCGAGCTCAAAGGGAATCTCTATCAAATCCAGAAAGCTATTAATGCGAAAGTTGTGCTTATTGATTGTGATGATGTCGCTGTTAATGCTTATCTCTGTCACGTTCGTCAATCGCAATTGATTCAAATGAATATCCCAACCCCGCTTGGGAGGATAAAGGAAATAAGCACCATCCTTTACCTCTATCATGGCGAGGCTGTTATTTGTCTCTACTTTCGATATCACGTAGTAATCATTAACGAAATCTATATATAGCTCACTTGGAAGAGCGGTATTGACCCCAATCTGAGAGCGTTCTCTAATTACATCAATGAGCTGGAAAGGAGAGTAACCTCTGATCTGCAGCACATCATCGTGGAAGATCATATATTCTTTGTTATGGGAGAGTTGTTTACTGTTCTGATAAACAGTGCCATGATACACGATCAGGGAATACTTGTTACTTTGTTTGCGAATCACAAAGTCATAATCCGCTTTACTAAAAGCTATTTCATCGTCTTTATTCAGTGAGTTATATATCTTCCAGAGTACATCTTCGCTGTATTCAGTGCCCTCAACGGTGAGAACTCCAGCCCGAGGAAGCAGGTACAATGAGTTTGTTTTTAGAGTTGTGAGATCAATCTGAGCCCCGGTATTCGCACCTGAACCCACGAACAAGAAGGTATCGATTGCAATGACAAACACCTCAACGCCGCTTATTTTGCTACTCCTAAATCTTACGTGTGCATTGCTGTCGCGACCAAAGACCACAAAATCTGAGAATAACGAGCTGAAAACCGTGGTTATGCTCTGTGAATAAGGGATGCTAATCAACTCGTTGGCTTTATGCTCAATGCTGTCTATGAGAGCAATAAACCCATCAGATTCGATCCCGAAGCTTTGGCAAAGTTCAAGAATCCCAGTTATCTCAGATACATCAAAATCCTTATCGGTCTTTGCCATTATTACGAGACTGAGAATCACTCTGGTTTTATCGAGTTGGTTGAGATGATTGTTTAGGTATTCCACGACCTCTGAAAGTTCGAACTCATTCTCGATAATCCTTCGCACGTAGATTTCCCACGAAACATCCACATAGCGAAAGAGATTCACCAGCAACGAGTACAATATGTTGATTTCTTGAGCGGAAATATCATCTTCAGATTTGATTATGGAAACGTAAAGTCTGGTAACCATATCGATGGTTTTCTTTTTACGGGCCAGTACCAACCTAGTCTCTTGGTTCATATCTCTTGGATTCACTGTACCATCCTCTTGAACTCGTTTGTGCACTGATCGCACAAGTGATATTGGCAGTAGTGGTTATAAATTTCAATCATACCCTGTTGAATATGTGCTTTATTCTTGTATCTTGCCTGATTATTAACTTTGGTGTGCATGTATTTCGTGATGTGGTTCTCCGAAAGAGCTGGAAACTCACGATAGGTCTTGATGATACTGATCTTTCCAGCTTCGTCACCAATCTTTTGCATATACAAATAGGCGATAGGCAGGATTATATTGAGAAAAATGTTTGCTAACAAAGACTTGCCTAGGGGGGTGCCAGTCTTTGATGCCTTGGAACTACTCAGAAGGCAATCTGAGAAAGAGGCAAAGAAGGGCTTCGATTCGTTACCATAGAGGCCAATAATGGTCTTCAGTAGTCCCACCTGAGCCGCGTCTGCGAAGAAATCAGAGATGGCCAGGAGCCTAAATATCGGATGATTCTGGGGGCGAACTCTGAACAATTGCCAGTCAATGTTGTGTTTTGCATAGTAAAAAGCTTGGGTCTCAAAGTCTTTAATCAGACTAGTTACAAGCTCAGAATCTAGTAATTTCTCACTTCTGGGCAGAATTCCACTCGCGACACAGAGTATAGCTCTCAAATCTTGGGCACGCAATCCCTCCCGGGCCCACGTCGAAATCTCTGCCCACGTGATCTCGCTAGCCAGATACTGCATGTTATACTTGTTCTTGTCGTAGCCTAGCGCCTCCATAATACCCTGATAAAGGAGCTGATCAAAATCGTGAAAAGTGAGCATAGCGTTGAAACGTCGCACTTTCCCCCAGAACCTCTTTCTGCCAAACTCTCCCAGAATCAACTGCACTCTTTCCTGGGTTGCCAGAGACAGAAGGTCGCAATAGTCGCTTTTTGTAACTGGGTACACAAACGCTTTATCATCTATCAGCTTTGAAATATCTTGAGTAAGATAGGGCTTCAGGACGAGAATCTCGACCAGTTCGCCATCCTCTCTCACAGTAAAAGGGATTGACCTGGGGTTATCAAAAACAACATGCAGGATCACCGAGTTGTAATATTGATCTTCCTGGTGATTGTGCCGTTCCCAATCCTGGGGACTCAGATGGATCTCGATATTGCCAGTAAGTGACACATTATCCATTATTATATATGCATTTACAAAATCAGGCCCGCGATTGGTATTGTAAAGACCCTGGTACACAACTCTGAGCGATTTCCCACTTACAGTTGTCAGCTCTTGCTGGAAGTGCCCTTCGTCCCAGATGTGATAGAGAAATTTCTCTTGCATATTCATTATTGTGATCTTTGCAGAGAATTGTATCTTTGCCTTGCTGAGGCAGAGCGGTGATAGTCATGCGGGCTGTACTTGATAGGATTGGTCAAGACAGCCACCATGCGCAAGGATTGTTCACTCGTCAGCCGCCTAGCGCTCTTACCGTAGTACACTCTGGAAGCAGTTTCCACTCCATAAATGCCTCTACCCCATTCAACGTAATTGAAATACAACTCCAGCATCCGGTCTTTTGAAAGGATTATCTCCATGATGACTGTCACTTGTGCTTCCAGGATCTTGCGAAAATAGTTACGGTGAGTAGTGAGGAATACTGTCCTGGCCACCTGATTGCTGATTGTGCTGGCTCCAAAACGTATTTTACCTGCTTTGGCATTCCTTGCCCTAGCCTCCTTGATCATTTTCCACTCAAAACCAAAATGCTTGTAAAAGTTCGGATCTTCCAGAGCCAGGGTGTAGCGGATCAAGGGTTTGGGTATATCTTCCAAGGGGATATATTCTCTTTTGTAAAAGTCATGCCCTCGAAATAGATAGCGCTGCAGCATCAGTGGAGTAACGGGGGGATTGATAAAAGTGTAGAGAAGGCATAGAAACCCGATGATCATCCAGAACGAGATCTGCAAGCCAAGTATTAGCCTGAGTATACGAACTATTACGGTTCTATTCTTCTTCTTTTTTTTCACAGTCACTTCAATGCACAGAAAGCCGTTTTACCGGCTTCCTGTGTGAATATGTATCTTGTTATATGTGAAAGCCTATTTTTGATTCTCTGTGCTATTGTTTACCCAAGCAGCTAATCTAGCCTTGCGACGAGAAGCTGTTCTTTTGTGGATGACACCCTTTTTGGCAGCTTTATCCAGCTGAGAGTAAACTTCGTTCAAAACTGTAGTCTTCTCTTCAGGAGCGAGTTCTGAATGGATCTTTTTCGTAAGAGTCCTGAGGGTTCTCTTCACGTAATTGTTGCGGGCTGCCCGCTTTTTATCTGTTTTCATTCGCTTCATAGGAGCTTTGTGTTGTGGCATTCGATCCTCCATGATCTAGTTATTCTAATTATCTGTCCACAAATAAATAGTGCGTGTTTTTGTCAATAAGAATGTCTGCGTATCTGTAGTATCTTGATTATATATGTGTACTGGTTGACTTTCCCTCCAGACCCTCTTGCCGAAGCATGGACTTCCGCCAAAATGATGACAAGAAGATAACCATACATTTATATGCTTATCTAATGGTCATCCTACCAGGTAATACCCGAGCTTCTGCATGGGAGAGACAGTCTAGAGGCTAGTATTGAATGCTCCTTTGGATTTCTGCAGCACACAGGATATCTTCTCAGAAAATGTATTGACGTAATGGAACAAGATCTGATAGTAGGACTCGTTGTATTTTTTAGTTGCTTAATAGAGCATGAAACCGTGATTTTTTATATCTTGAAAGAGAGGATTGATGAGATTTATTTACTTTTTTGCTATACTCATATGCATGATCCTGGCAGCATGCAATACTCCTCCGAAGGTCGAGCCAGACTCAAACACAATGGATTCTACCAGAGTGATCTCAGTATCCGGAGTTACGGTAAGCTTCACACCCCAATGGCTTCATCAAGCTCAGTTCGCAGGATTCTACGTTGCCCAAAAAAAAGGATTTTACGCCAACCTTGGTTTAAATGTAATCATCAATCAAGGCAATTCGGAGCTATCATCGGCCTCACAGCTTTATAACAAATCGACTGATTTTACTAGCATGTTTTTACTCACAGCAATGCGTGAGCACTCAAGTGGCAATCGTGTAGTAAACCTGGCTCAGCTCTCCCAGGAATCAAGCCTCCTCCTGGTAGGAAAGAAGAGCAAGGGCATAAACTCTCTCGCGAGTTTCAACAACAAAAAGATCGGCTTGTGGAGATCTGATTTCTACGAACTCAGTAAGATTATCCTGGCAAAAAACAATATAGCTGCAGAAGTAATCCCCATGGATGATGGAATAGATCTTTTCGTAAGCGGGGCAATTGACGTTATGAACGTCATGAAGTACAATGAGTTACACTTGTTGTATCAAGCAGGATACGACTTTGATGAGCTTTGGACCTACGAGTTTAGAAACAGTGAAATGTCAGTACCGGAAGATGGTATCTATACTAGTGAAGACTTTTTTTTGAACAATCCTGAAGTCTGTATGGATTTCGCCGATGCGTCACTGCAAGGTTGGATCTACGCTATCAATAACCCAGAAGAAGCCATAGACATTGTAGTCGAAGTGATGAGAGAGGCAAAACTGCCAGTGAACAGACCGCATCAAGCCTGGATGCTGGATAAGATTAGAGAAAGCATGCTGCAGAAACCTCAGATTGGTAAGCTGTACGAAGAGGATTTTAACAGAGCAAATCAGATTCTGATTGAGTCGAATATGATCCGCTCAAAGATCGACTTTAAAGAGTTCCACCCCAATGCTAAGAAGTAAGCCCAAACACAAGTCCCTAGCAAATCAAATAGTTATATTCATATTCAGCTTTATTCTAGCGGTTTGGCTGCTATCAACTCTACTCACGCGACATCTGATGTCCGGAGTTATGAAACGGAACGCCGAAGAGAGCGTGGAATATCTAGCCAATCAGAGCATTTTTCAGATTGAATCACGTCTGAAAAAGATCCAGACGCATGCTAGTGACCTGGCCTTACTGATAGATTCGATTTCTCCCGAAAACCCAACTGTGGAAGCGTTGATAAAGAAGATCCTAATTGCCAGCCCAGAAATCGAATCTATCTGTATAGCCTTCAAATCCTCACGCGTTCCCGAGAGTGCAAAAGCAGTTCAATACATTAATGAGCTCAATCAGATTCGGCAAATAAATCTAAACAATCAAAGCTTTATGTTTAGGAGTTGGTTTCATATCCCCATGCTGACTCAGGTTGATTACTGGTCCGAGCCCTGGTATGATAGCATTGGCACTCGAAAGACTATTACCACATACTCGATTCCATTCTCCATAAACGGTATAACTTCTGGAGTAGTAAGAATTGATCTGTCGATAGATCACCTGCAGAGAGTCGTGATGCCTCATCAACTCAAGCGCTCCGGATACTCCCTATTGATCAGCTCCAAAGGCACCATTGTAAGCCACCCAAACGATGATCTGGTTATGAATGAATCCATCTTTAGTCTGGCTCAAGAACTCCAAGATAACCAGCTCAGAGATATTGGCAGAGATATGCTTCGTGGCAACAAAGCCTTTGTGAAGCTGGTTGGATCTGAAACCCTGAAAGGACAATGGATCTTCTATGCACCTTTGATCTCCAACAGTTGGTCTCTAGGCATAATTATATCCGATTCAGACGTCTTTAAAGACTTGCGCTTATTGCTTTTAATCCAGTTACTCATAGCTTTTGCAGGCTTTCTGATCCTAGCTGTAATTGTGTATGCCAGAACACTGCATATATATAAGCCTCTCAAGATGCTCACTAAGGTAGCTCAAATGATTGGTGCTGGCAATTTTGATACTGATATACCTCTTTCTAACACTGTAAATGAGATCTCCATGCTCGAGGAATCGCTTCTTTCGATGAAAAACTCCCTGGGAGGATACGTAGATAACCTACGCAAGACCACTGAGGAAAAGAACAAAATCCAATCCGAAGTCCTATTTGCCTCTGATATCCAGAAAAAGCTGATTCCAAGTAATGATAACCCGCTATGCTGCTCTCCCGAATTGAGAATTTATGGCGTCGTTGAGCCTGCCAGCGGCATCGGAGGAGATCTTTACGACTACTTTATGGTTGATGAGAATCACTTTTGTTTTGTGATTGCAGATGTGTTGGGTAAGGGGATTGCAGCGGCTATGACCATGGTGATGGTCTCTACTCTGATCCGCTCCAAAGCGGCCAAGTTTAGCACCATACGCGAAGTTCTCAAAGATATAAATCTTTATCTTTGTGAGAATAGCCATGAATCAAATTTCGTCACGATCAACCTTGGACTTCTTAACATCAAAACGGGAGAATTGGAGTATTCCAATGCCGGGCACGTCCCTATGTATATTAGAAAAGCCAATAGAAAACTGCTCAAGTATGCTGAAACTCATTCAACAGCTTTGGGAGTTTTCCCGAATATTGCGATTGCTTCAGACACAATCCAGCTGGATTTGGGAGATGAAATTATACTCTTTACAGATGGTATTACAGAAGCTATGAGTACTACAGAAGCGTTTTTTGGATATCAAAGATTGGAAAACATCCTGGAAGGAATCACAGTTCAAAAGCCAGAATTCACCGTAAAAGCCATCCTGAACGGGGTAAAGCAGTTCTCAGACAGCAACAAACAAACAGACGACATTACCATATTGGTAATGGACTTTCTACACCCCAAAAGGAAAAAATAGAAACGTTAGAAGCTTAGGTTTACAAAGAGAGTGGGACTCTTTTTCTCTATTCCAACATGAAAACTAGCGCGTTTTGATTCAGAATCCAATCTCAGCACATCCACCACACTGACCAAGTGATTCAGAATCAACACTCCAGTCATAATCTTCGCGTAGTCTTTATAGCTATTCATGTCGCCACGAATATTACCGTAAGCTCTTCTATTGGAAGCATTTTCCCATTTCCACGCCATTTCATCAGAATACACATTGGCAGCCAGATATTGCTGTTGGAGATCTGGTTGATTCGGATAGAGTTGCATTGCTTTATCCAAGACAAGCGAGTTGTAACCCCCAGCTTCATACCCACTGGAATTGTACCTGCTCAGGTGGCTGAAGTATTCATCTGAGTAGCTCCCGGGATTTACATTGGCATACTTCAGGGCGTATTCATAAGCTTCTTTAAACTTTAGATCACTTTCTTTATCAAAGTAAAACAAAGAGGCCAGGATACTTACCTCGGCAGCAAGCATATAGTACCCGTGACTATGACCAGATTGAATCTGCCCCAAACCCGGAAGTAGCAGGCTTTGAAGAACCATTTTTCCCTTGCTTTGCGCTGACAGCGTAAAGATAAACATGATTGTGGCCATTATTAAGATATATCTCTTCATGGACTCTCCCTAGAAGTCAAAGTTCAGATTCATCATCAGCCCACTGGTATTCAGAGGCTGAAATGACAATGTGCTTACCGAAGTACCGATTCGTGGGGTGATAACTGCTACATCGATAACACTGACTACACGATTGAGGATCAAAACCCCAATCAGAAGATTGTAGTTCATCTTCGTCTTTCGATAGTCAGCTCTTAAATCTCTGTACTTGTACCAGTTTTCCATACTATCCCATTGCCATTGCATGTCTCCTGTGTAAGTGTTCTCAGCAACGTATTGCGCAAATGCTTCGGGATTATAAGTGTAGATCATGTAATAATTTCGTGCTTGCATTTCTTGCATTGTGTTGAATTCTTCACTGCTTAGATAGTTCTGGATTCGATTATAGTAATCCTCTGAACGATCCAATGGTACTCCAGCATAGGTGTTGGCATGCATTTTATAAGACTTCTCGATGTTGTTTACTCTTGTGCCCGTATTGATAAAAGTGCCGATACTCATTATGTCCCAAGCCATCAAAGCTATCCCTCGATTTGTTCTGCCCAAAACCAGCTCTCCACTGCCAGGGACAAGTGCAGACATCCCAAGAGCTGTTTTTTTGCTCTGAGCATTGAGCCCAACAAATATAACCAAGAGCGCTAGTAGAGCAAGCACCTTTTTCATCATTTACTCCTGCTCACGCTAAAATCTGTAGCTCAGGGCCACAGATGGAGTAAATTTCTCATATCGTAAGTCTGCATAGTAATTGAACTTGAATCCAGAGTCAGATAGGAAATAGCGGTTTGCTCTATTGGTAACTCGAATGGCATCTATCCCGCTCACGACATGGTTCAACGCCATCATGAAACCCAATGTACGGGCAACATTGTACTCTGATTCAGCGTCCTGGCGCATCTTTATATACTTTCGCCGCATCGGTGAGGCCAGGGGTGAATCCGGGGATACCGGCTGACTGTTTGAGCCAGGTTGACCAGTGATAGCATCTATGTCATTAATTGCGTAGTTTCCCAACCATCTGATCTCATGAGGCTGACCGTCGCTCCAGATCCAGGCATTTGCGTATTCAGGCTGATCCAGCACATATGATCCAGTGGCATCAGCAGCAAAGACATGATACCAATCTGCCCAGCCATAGATATACTTATTGTACTTGCCAATATCTTCATAAAAATGCTGGGTATCCGTGGGATCCAATCTGAAAAATTCTCCATCGTATATATCGTTTGCAAAACTGCCTATTACTGTGTTCTGTACAACGGTCTGGAAGGAACGATTGTAGCGCGTTCCAGTGTACTCATAACCACCAAAATTGATTGTGACATCCTCACCATTTGCATATTTCTCGTAGTCATCCGTCTTGGAGTTCCCCCGGGAATTGTAATAAATCATTCCACCAATCAGGGCTACTTCTACTATCGGGAATATATATGTCGTAATGGCAGATCGGTCTGCATAAAATTGTCCCGCTCCAGGCACTAACATTGAAAAGAGCATGGCTTTGCGAGCATCTTTCTTGTCGTAATATACCTGCACAACGTCATTTGTGGTAGCCTCAGACTCAGCTTCAACCCGGTTTTCCTGATCAAATAAGAATTCATCTATTCCTCTTCTCCCCTTTGAGGACTGGGCACTCAAGCTGACGGTAATTAGCACTAACATTATTATTGATAGTATCTTACGCATATAATCTCCTCGCTTCTACTTTTCTATACTGAACTTAATCTTTTTGGTTCCACTATCACTCTTTAGTATCGCATAGTACACTCCAGAGCTTAGTTTTGATGTATCTACTTGTATGTCTTTGATGTTTTCGTTGATCGAATAGTCTGTTGCTTCATAGACTTTAGTGCCGGATATGTCAAAGAACTTGATCTCAGTCTTGAGTCCAGGAGCAATCAGACGGATCCGAAGATGACCATGCCTGGATGGATTTGGATATACAAATGCATCGAAAGAAGGGATGCCAGGCAACACCTCCTGCGATAGTGGAGAGCAAAACACTCCCCGATCCCCATTCCTGAAGCCGTTCCATAGGATCGGGTTTTCGGTTTGACCTCCAAGGCTATGAATTCCAATCGACCCATTCTTCTCTGAGACCATCCAGTACAGCATCTCTGTTGATTGCTGCCAATACAGGTAGTCACTTCCCTCTACCCTATCCCAGGTCAGCGAGTAATAGGGCTTGATATTTCCAAACTGATCCACGCTAAAGTAGCCATTCTCATTTGAGGGCAAGCTCAATAGTGTAACATCTCCCATTCGTAGAGACTTTGGGTGCCCATAGGGATCAAAGCTTTGTTTATCATAAGATTTGGGGAAGCCGGAATAATTACTCCCATCGATCAGAAGGGCGTAAATCCTGTTTCCTAATCCAAAAAACACTACAGGTGAATAATCTCCCAGTTTGGTGACCCCAATCTGGGTTGGAAGCGAGTTTGGGGTAGGATTACGGTGTATTCTAACGAGCTTATGTGGGGTGTAATGATACAGGTTACCGAGGTTTGTCATTACAAGTATGTGATAATCCCCATCAATCCCATTTTGATATATTACAGGTTCATAAAGTCCGCATGCTTCTCCAATGTAAACTGTTTGGTCGACAGTGAGGCTTTGAGTGTCAATAACACTGAAGGAATCTGCCTGCAGGGCAATAATATTGTTCTCCAAACCTGCGAGACCAACGAGGTTCTGAACCTCTATGGATGTTGAATCTCCTGCCTGGAGCCGAATCAGAGCGTCTCGGGTTGGCACCCATACAGCCCCCGATGAATACAAGGGAGTGCTCACAATGCTATCAGAGAAGGAGTAGTATCGAGTCAATAAACTGTCATCTGCAAATTCAAACATTGCGAGATTTATGTCTCGTGCAAGCACTAACTCATGAATTCCGTTGGAATTGTAATCCGACTTTATAATTGGATACTGTGCAGATCCGAAGCTGTGTGAGAATGAACCGAATAGATCTTGCCAGATGTACTGGTTACCCACCTGGTTATGAGTTAGTAGGGTTATGGAGTCGCTCGTTAGGACCGGGAGTTCATCACTAGTGGAAAAACTTGAGTTTATTACTGGTGCAAGTGATGATTCTGAATTTCCAGTACTGACACTCTGGTAGCTATCAAAGAAGCCTGTGCTTAGACGAATGCTCATAAGCTCAGCAGGATTGCCAGGAAATGTTACTCCATAAAGAGAAGGATTACCGTTATTATCAACGAGTTGGGGTTTGGAAGTGGAGTCCAGCTTATCATTCCAGGTTTGTAAAGACCAGTTAACAAAAAAACCATCGCTATCGAGGATTGGTTTGTTTTTGTGATAATACTCGTAAGGTGTTCCAGCCCAGTAATATGAGTAGATATTGCCAATGTCTGGCAAAGCGTCTGCTTCGATGATTTTTACACCACGGTTATAGTAATTGGTATTTACAGAATTATTGAAGAAATTTGAGTAGAAAGTCCCGTCTGAGGCTACACTGCCCTGGTGATAGAGCACTTTTTCATCTATATGCCAGGCCAGAATCCCTCCACCAACCGAATCTCCATTGGGTCTAATGAATGATGGCAGCAGATAGTCATACTCATAAGTTGGTTTGTTATCAACATCTTGCAAGGCCGTGGGATACAGTACGACTCTCTTACCAAGCGCACCGTAGACCGACGTCGCCCCATCTCCATCAGGATCCACACTTCGATTTTCCAGTAATACATATTCGGTTTGGTTCAGCGGTATCTTGAGTAACGATAGCTGCGGATTCAGTTGGTTTTGTCTTGAACTCGATGCTCGAATGGGGACATTGACTCCAAAGCTGACCTGATTGGCATCTTTCAAGTAGCCTCGATCCCTGAACAGATCCCCGAAGAGAAGCTCTCTTGAAAATGCTCCTGGCAATACGGGTAGGGCCCCTTCTACCAGGACGTATGAATCATCGTCGGCAACATCTACCAGGATGCCTCCACCGCCGCTATCCATAATATCAAAGCTTCCCACCATCGGTTGGAAAGTATAAACATTGTAAAGATCGACCAGGCCCAGAGAGTGCCCGAATTCGTGTGCAAAAACAGAGTTCACAGCACCATAACCCACATGATAATCCTGGCCATCTTCATTGATTGTCCTGAAGTCCTGGGATATCATAGAGGGGACATTACAGGCTTGATAAATGGAAACATTGCCATTGTTCACGATAGCTTCCTTGCCTGCGCCGACTCTTATGAAAAAAGATGGTAAATCTGAAGGGCTGTCTCCATTGACGTCATGTTGCCAATCGCTGCCTGCATGGATAATCATGTAGTGACCGAAACTGCCAAAATCTATATCTGGATCATCTCTATCGGCAAGTTCAAATGATTCCTTAAAGTATTCTTCCATCTTTTGCACGAATATATCTGAGCTTACCCCTGGAGGATTGTAATAGCTCATTGGGTTGGAAAGTGTATAGGCTGGTTTATCTTTGGGGTATACTTCATATTCGAGATCGTACAGCTCCATCGATACAGCTTTGTAATAGTATCGGAGGGCTTCCATGTTTGCTTCGTAGAATTCTCGATTATGTGGAGGGGCACCGATGCTGGTTTTCCAGTTTGGATCTGGTTCCAAAAGGAACTTTCCATTGCCAGTGGTGTATTGGCTTTCCTCCTCCTGAAAGTCCACCAGGATCACCAGGAGTCGATTGTAGTTCTCTTTATCTGTCTTTGTGGAAACGGCTTTGCTCTCAACTTGGGATAGCAGACTTGTATAGGGGTGCTTTTTGACTTTCTGAAAGGTTTCTCGCTTTTGCAGATTCATCTTCTGCCCATAGGCAAAAACAAATGTGACCAACATCAGGATTAGTATAGCAGCTTTATTCTTCATAGCAGGTATATTATGAAAATGCTCAAAGCCGCACGCTGTATCGCTGCGGCTTTGGCAAATCGTTCACTTCGTCCTAGAATTCCAGACCGAGCGAGAAGAATTTATTGTAATCTACCAGATCACCACCGGTAATCATGGCAAAATCGACATTAACCTTGTATTGCTCAGCAAAAGTGTATTGCAAGCCGACACCGAAGCTAGGACCTGTAATGTTTCCCACCTGGTCGTGAAACCATCCACCCCTCAAAGATATGAGATCAAGATATTTATACTCTGCTCCGGCAGCATAGATGGTTTCGTCGAAGGGATCCCATCCAGTGATCAGTCTTTGCAGGAGAATATCATCGTTAGCAAGTATCTTGCTGGCTTCTGCAGATAAAATCAAGCGATTGATTGGGGTGTCAAAAGGAGTATAGGCCAAACCTGCTCTAAAGGTCATGGGCATTGGATCTGATTGAGCTTGATTTACGTAAGTGGCATTGGGACCTATATTCTGGAGGACCAGAGCTGCATCCAACCCGGGCACCACAACATCTTTGAACTTACTGCCCAAATCAAAGGCAAATGCAAAAGCTGAACCTTCAGTATCAGATTGCCCTGTCCCAGGCCCAAGATAACTATATATAAGCTTGAAACTGGCTCCCATACCTATCTTGTCTGGGATTACATCATATCCATAGCTAGCAGCACCTGCCACTTCAAAACTATGAAACTCACCAAGTTCATTGCCAAACTCATCTGTTTGCAATTGGCTGCCCATGTCCATCCAAACAATGTTTGCACCCAGATTACCGACTCCTTCAAAGTACTGGTTCCAGCCAAAGTATTCATAAAACATATCATTAGCTTCACCACCTGCTCCCTGGAGCCAGGGGGAATGATTGCCGGCAAACTGCTTCTTACGGTTGAATGCCATAGCACCAGGATTCCACCAGCCAGCATAGGCATCATCGACCACTGCAGTATAAGCTCTTCCCATACCATTTGCTCTGGCACTGGGCTCAAGGGTCAAAAACAGGAAAGCAGCCTGAGACACTGCAGAAAGTAGGCATGGCACGATTGTCATAATGCCAAGCACTGCTATTAGTATTACTTTTTTATGTAATGTCATTATTACCTCCATCTAAAGTAAAAACCAGGTTATAAATAAACCTGATCAGGGTATAAATATACATACAATGTAATCTAAAATATACGATTGTCTATGCGTATTTATCGATTGGTGCAAAAATTGTCTTTGCTGTCTATCAATATGTGTACTCTACTCCTTGAACTTAAGCCAAATACAATCATTTCGATGGTGCCGAAGGCCGGAATCGAACCGGCACGAGCCAAAGCCCGGTGGATTTTGAGTCCACTGCGTCTACCAATTTCACCACTTCGGCACACATATGTTTCATAGATTGAAACTGAGCATTTCTTGTCAAGCACAAAATGGCATAATAGCGCATCATCAGAGCATTCTTATGCGATATTCATAAATCTTGCCGGCGCACAACCCGGGTTTTTTTAGAACTGCCCAACTTCAAAGAAGGTGTCTATCTGAGGTATGCGCGCTTTTTTTGCTTCGTCCAGAGACCCATAAAAGAGCATCTTGCCTGCGTCCAGGAAGATAATCTTATCAGCAATTCTATGGATCGAAGCGAGCTCGTGGGTTACGATGACAATACTCATATTTAACTGGTTTTTTAGATCCAGTATCAGTTCATCCAAAGCTGCAGAAGTCAAAGGATCCAGTCCTGCAGAAGGCTCATCGCAGAAGAGAATCTTTGGATCCAAAGCAATGGCTCTGGCCAGAGCAGCTCTCTTCTTCATACCACCTGAGAGCTCAGAGGGATATAGGTGGGTAGCATGACTCAAATTCACCAAGTGGAGCTTCACTCTGATAATCTTCTCGATGATACTCCGAGGTAGTTTTGTATGCTGTTCCAGAGGAACTGAGACGTTTTCAAAGACCGATATCGAATTCAGAAGAGCTCCATTCTGGAATAGCATTCCAATCTGTTTTAAAATCTTGCCAAATTCAATCTCTTCGAGCCCCAATACTTCATTGCCCCAAAACTTGACAGAGCCAGAATGGGGCTCAAACAATCTGAGTATATTTTTGAGAAGGGTTGTCTTCCCGCATCCGCTGCCACCCAAGATGACAGTAACCTCATTGGGCATGATATCGACAGTGATCCCATCCAGGATGGTCTTTTCTCCATATTTGGCTACGAGGTTTTCCACAGATATCACTGGATTCTTTTTCATATAAACCGCTATAAATAGAGTAAACTAAACACTGCGTCAAATACAATTACAGCAAAAATTGAAGCTACTACCGAAGCTGTCGTGGCCTTACCAACACCCTCGGCCCCACCTTTGACTTGAAAACCGTAGTAAGAGCCTATTATTACTATTACCCAGGCAAAGAAAGTACTCTTACCAAGGCTTACTACGATATCCTTCAGAGTAATAATCTCCACTGTTCGGTTGAAAAATGTTTCTATACTGAGATCCAAATACCCAATAGCTATGATTCCACCACCAATTTCACCAACGAGGATGGAAAAAGCAACCAGAATTGGCATAACCAGAGTTATGGCATGAAATTTGGGGACAATAATGTAGCGGATGGGATTTATTGCCATCATCTTCAGTGCATCGATCTCCTCTGTTACTTGCATTGTAGCTACCTCAGATGCAATTGCAGATCCGCTCCTGCCAGCCACAATGATCGCGGTGAGGATGGGACCCATTTCTCTCACCATGGTAACTGCCAACAAATCTGCGATAAACACATTGGCTCCAAAGTTTCGTAGCTGTACTGCTGATTGGAGAGCTAGAATGAAACCGATTATGAATGATAACAACGCTACTATCGGAAGGGCATCAACGCCAAGGAGTACTCCCTGCTGGATCAGAGTCCCCTTTCTTTGCCCTTTACGACTCCACAATCCCACAAAAGACCAGTAATATATATCTGCTGCGAGAACCATGCTTGTACCGACATTCTTTATCGCTGTGATTACAGACTCCCCAATACTCTCAAAAATCCCTGAGCGATAGGGAACTTCAGCCTTTTTTAGCTTGATTGAGGAGAAGGTATCCAGGATTGGTTTTAGCTTGGGATTTACTCCTGAAAGCATCACCAATCCGCTTTTACTCTCAATCCCCTCCTGTAACTCTTCCAGGAAGGCAACTCCCGCACTATCAAGTACATCTACTCCAGAAATATCAATCATCACTGGTTTATTTGTGCTGAGCGTACTGCTTGTCTTGATTATAAAATCTGGAATGGATTCCTGGTTTATGGATCCACTCAAATAGAGAACGTTGTTTTCAATACTGACTTTATTCATGAATCAATAGTACAGAGACAAGCGTAGAAACGAGCTATAATCATAAGTTATGTATTCTTTATTGGCTTTATCATACTTGATATCAGCCTTCACATCCAGAGAGACATTTCTGAATAGACGGATGTTAAATCTGTTTTCGCTGACGAACTTGGGCTCTTTATCGTCTGTATCCCTAGGAAACAAAACGTCTAATGTAGAGGTCATACTAAAAGCATTGAAGACATTCAACGCCGAAAAGATCAATGTGCTTTCATACCCACTCGTTATCAGATCTGCCTCTTGTTTATAGGCATCATAGTTCAAACCATTGTAACTAATGTTTGATCTGTCCAGGATATAAGAAAGCTGCTTATACTCTTGCTGCCATCCATATCCCCCTCGCAGACTAAGTGATACATTGGGACTGAACACCACTCTGTAAGTAACTCCAGTTCCTTCTCTCAAGCGCATTGGGAAGAGAGCGATCTTTGTCCTCAAACTGGATTGATTGGGTAGGATCGAAATGGTGTCGCCAACAGCATCGATCAGGATCAGATTTCTATCACTGGAGAAATACGAGTACTCATCAAAGAAGTGAGAGTTCAAATCTGCTCTACCATAAAGACCAAGATTTGAAACAAAACGCTTCTTTTCGAAAGGAAGTAAGAGAATCGTATTCCTGAAGGAGTAATCATCCACATTAATATTGAAGTCGGTTCCCGTAGAGATGTTCATCCCCAAGTCATACAAGCTTCTGAGAGTATAGTGAAACTTTAAGAGGTGAAACTCGACCTTGTTATCAAACTGACCGGACATACTGAAACTTCTGGTAGGTTTGTCCTTGTCTACCGAGTTGTTTGAAGTGAGACTTACATTGGTATGAATCGCACCTCTGTGAATCCTGAGACGGTCCTCCAACACGTCGTCACCCAGCACACCAGCACCTATCAACACATTTCTTTCACCTTGTGGATTCACCACCATGGTCAGGATCTTCCGTTTACCCTCTGTAACATCAACAGTTGTAAAATCCTTGTAATCGTTCCAGGAACCACCTCCCAATTTAACCATATAATTACCAGGCTCCAGCACCCAGATTTTATCTTGCTCACCTACCTCTTCATCACTGCGGCTATAGTTTTGATTGATGTGTCTGAACCCTTCTTCATCGATGTTCTTGATGTAGAGGTCATAACCCATCCTGACCCTGGCCTGGGATTCATCTACGATCTTGACTATCAGTTCACCCCAAATAGGTTCAATCACTGATCTTAAACGAGGTTTTACATCTACTTCGATCTGAACCTGATTGTTATCATCCAGAACGACTCTATATTTACCAGGCCTCAGTTTTGCTGGTATACCAAATTCTCCATATTCGCGATCTACTACTGCCTTCATCTCGTCTAGATGATAGATGCTATATTGCATTACTGCATCCACATCCCAAATCAGGGGAACTAGAAGCTCGCCATACTGGAGCTGGCTATCATCCTGCTCAATTCTCTCAGTTCTCACCTTGGCAGCTTCTGCCAAAATGACTTGGGGGGCTTTGTATACTTCCTTCCCGGAGAGGAACTCGATGGTTTTTGCTGCAAACACATTAGTCTCTTGCATGATCAATTCATTAAACGTCTGCACTAGAAACACAATTGATTTGTCTCTGATTGGTTTGGAACTCTCATTCTGGTAGCTGAGTACAATCTTCTGAGATACACTTTCTCTCAGGAAGAATTCCATCCTAATAAAGGCAATAGGGATGTTATCTTCAATCATCTCTATGTTAAGGACATTAGTCTCCAGATAAAAGTCGGGTACAATCTCACCAAGCTCTCGATCTACCCGTTGGAATATATTATATGCCTTAAATCTTTGAACCAGCAGATTCGGAATGGCGTCGTGTAATCTTGTAGCCCATAAATCCTGAGGCAGATACTTGATTTTCGAAAAATGCTCTTTTACAACAATCTGATTGCGGTTATAGGTCCTGGGGACAGAAGTTGAGACCACTTCCAGGTTGTATGGGAAAGGTTTTTGCATTCGAAGCCCGGGATTCTCGTTTACGGATGAGTAGTCCAGGATATAATAATTTGGCTCAACTCTTTGACCTCTGCTCAAGCACCCATTGAGGAGTACAAGAAGGATCGTAATGGACAGTAATTGTGTAACCCGATACATAAAACTGATTCTTATGTTTTTCTCTCTCATTTCTCCTCCTAGTATCCACGAATCAAGATTGTGGGATCGTCGGCAATCTGTTTTGAAAAGTCGCTCAGATTCTCGCTGATTTCTCGCAGCGATTCCAGAGTCTCTGTGATGTTTGATCTACTCCGCATAACTGTTCTGTCAAGATTGGAAATCAAGGCACTCGTTCGTTGGACCGTTACAGAAATTTCAGTGATCAAATCTTTCAAATTTGCCTCTGCCATTTGTGCAGAGATAGTATTAACGTTCACGAGCAAAGAATCGAATGCTGGCGAAGCGATTAATTCGTTTATTCTTGTTACCGATTTATTGATGTTTGTGGATACTTCCATTATCTGCTTCGTAGTCTCCAATACCAGCAAATCGCTGTGGCTGCCTATCGCATTGATATGATATCGTGTATCTTGCAACAGATAGGTCGTCTGCTCGTTGATGTCCTCTATGGTCTTGTTTAGATTACTACTCAAATCGCTGATTTCGTTTGATAGATTTTTAGTTATGGATTCAATACTGCCAGTAGAGGATGCCGTCAGCTTACCGATGTTCTCCGTAGCGCTGCTGGTTAGTTTATCCATGTTCTCAGTTAAACTTTCTGTGATTTTATCAAGGTTTTTACTGGTATTCTCTGTAATATCAGCGGCGTTACTGGCTATTCTATCCAGGCTTTCAAGCGTGGTTTTCATCGTACCTCGTGTTTCCTCCAGCAGAAGAGCAGTTTGATTGAGAATCTCGGCAATATTGGCACGATTGTCTTCACCTGTGAGATCTCCGATATTGGCAGCGATGAGATCTATTTTTTCGGCAATGGAAACAGCTTTATCAGTGATATCGTCAAACATGGAGGTACCTGTTCGGATAAAAGTACGCTGTTTTCTGTTGGGAGCTGCATTTGTGCCTCCCCGAATCTCAACAGCTTTCAGACCTGTAATTCCTACTGGTACCAGGACTGCCTCCGCATCCTCTTTGATTGGAGTCCCGGCTTCCACGCTGATAGTCAGCACAATCTTGGAGACATCCTCGGGATCGATCTTGATGGCATCCACTCTCCCAATTTTTATCCCGGAGTAGTTCACGGAACCACCAACCTGCATACCGCTGATAGAGTAATCTGCAAACTCGATAAAATATATATCTCTTTTCTGAACCAGCCTGCTTCCCGCCACTGCTCCTACGAACAGAATCAACAGAAATGAACCGGCCGCCAGAAATATGCCAAGCCTGATTTTTTGGGCTTTTGTAACCATGAAATCTCCTACCTATAGCTCAAGTGCACCCGTCAAAAGACGGTTTTTTACTATTACACGAGAGCTTGCTGTCAGTTCAACAGAACCTTCACATATCACATCTGGACCAAAATGGATATCACCGCTGATGGACAGACTTTTACAACCAGACAACGACGGAACACCATCTTTGAATCTTTCTACTAATTGATCTATGGACTTGTAATACTTATCATCCAAGTCGATCAAGGGTGGGTGGCTCATGCTTCTCTTCAACTTAATCTGATACTTATCATTGAGGTCGTACGCATCAGACCAAATGGCTAGTAGATCAGTCGTTTTCTTCACCGGAGCAAAGCGTTCCCGGGGTACGATCAGGGCTTTTGAATTTGGGAAGACGCTGATTGCCGCACCCATGGCGGTTTCCAACTGGTACACAGCGGTACCATCTACTTCTTTGGGGTTGATAATCAGGGGCAACAAGATCATCCCATCATTGGCAATCAGGTGCCACTGGAGCGCTTTCAAATCTATCCACAGATTGTTCGTATTAAAGTATTGGTAGAGCTCAATATTCTGAAATTCATTCAGCTCATCCTCAGGACATTGAGCAACTTCACGTAAGAGCAAGTTACCTGCCTTGTCCTCACAGAGGTGACCACCCTTCCTGTCCGTCTCGCCTCTAAGACATACTTCCATGAGGAATGGCACCTGATTCTCTTCCATATAAGCAGGTATCGAAGTATCAATAGTAGCGCCCAAATTGTCCGAATTTGAGACAAAGGCATACTTGTAACCAGAATCAATCAACTGATCCAGCACTCCTGAAGAGGCTATTGCGGTAAAGATATCGCCGTGCCCCGGAGGATTCCACATGGCATCTTTATCCTTACTCTCAAAGGGGCTAAGGTCTTCCCTCTTAATCCTGGGGAACTTATTCTGTACGAAGCCAAGGGGAATGTTGTCTTTTTGGAGATCCGGATACCGGCTCAGATAATTTATTGTATCTTCATGTGTATTGTAACTATTCATAAAGAGCAATGCAACCTCATATCCGCTCTGGGCACGAACGGTAAGTACGTGCCTGGCGATAATATCGAGAAAGGTCATATTCCCCTTTACGGGCAGGAGTGATTTTGCCCGGGATAATCCCATGCTCGTTCCCAAACCTCCATTCAGCTTGATCACGACAGTTTGTTTTAGCATCTCTTGTTTCTGAGAATTGCTGATGGCATCGTAATCCACCAGGTTTGTCCGGGAAGGAGCATGTATCTGCTCTTTTGAAATCTTCCCGGTATCTCCACTCTCCAGCATGTCGAAGTAAGCTGTAAATGTACGAATGACGATGTCCTGAATTCCTTCAGCTTTCATCATTTTGAGATAACGACTTTTCATGCAAGTCTCCTAGTATTCTAATCAATCAACGCGCTAATCAAGTCCCTGTCAATCTCGTATGGAATCGTGATTTGGCCTTCGTTTTTATGATCCTGGTTCCACTGGATTGAGGTTTGGATAGCATTGGGGTTGCGAGCCCAGTTTCTTCTGGCGACTCCACCCATTACGTCCCAGGAAAGGGCAGACTTGATTACCTTATCCATAAACTCCGATCCATCCAACACTATTCCATTACCACCATTGATGGATCTGCCAATTCCAACCCCACCGCCGTTCGAGAGCACCACCATCGACATGCCACGAGCTATGTTGCCGGCAAAACAATGAGTAGCCATTTCTGCCATGACGTTGCTTCCATCATAGATATTGGCCGTCTCCCTGAAAGGAGAGTCCGTACCAGAAACATCATGGTGATCCCGACCCAGCATCACGGGGCCGATTTCTTTGTTTCGAATCATTTCATTAAACTTTAGGGCAATACGAACCCGACCTTCCTCGTCTGCATAGAGAATTCTGGCTTTGGTTCCCACCACCAGATTGTTCTCTTCGGCAG